>VBLP01000196.1:12634-33501 GCA_005887925.1 Deltaproteobacteria bacterium
CGGCGGTGCACATCATCGGCAGGCTGCTCGGAGCGCAGGTCATGGCCTCGCCGACCTACAACACTGCCGGCTACAGGCGGCACCGCTCCTTCGGTGGTCACCACCGACAGTGGGGAATCGTCTTCGGCAGTGGCTCGATGCTCGGCGGGAACACTCCGCAGTACCTGGGATCGGGGCAACCCGAGCTCGAGCCCGGCGGATCGCTGATCGGAGACGGGACGCCAGTGTACCTGACGCCACCGACGAAGACGGCGGCAGCCGCGCCGAGCACGACCACGAGCAACGCCACGGCGCCGCAGCCGGTAACGGCCGCGGCAACGCAGCCGGCAACGGTTGCGGTCGTGGTGCCCCGCCCGTAGTCGCGAGCCGCGCAGAAGGCACTCAGTAGAAGGCACGAAGAAGTAGTCACTCAACCAACAACCGGATCGGCGACGAGCGTCGCTCGCGCGACCCGGTCCCTGATCTCTTGTCGTGCGTTTCCCCGCACGTCGCAATCGCGTACCGACACCACCCTTCGGGAGACTCCACATGATGAATCAAGCCTGGGAAGATGCCTTCCAAGAACTATGGGACCACACCGCGCACCACCGCGGCGTGCGAGAAGCGCTGGCCGACCCCGTCGGCCCCACGCTCTCCGACACCCTCCACCAGTGGCCGCGCACCCGCTGCGCCGACGTCGTCGGGATCGGAGCGATCATCGATGCGGTGCTCCGCTCGGCGCCGCTGGTGTCTGGCGGCCATGGCGTCGAGCGCCGCTGGCGCCGCTGCGCCGGCCAGCTCGCAGACGTCGCGCTCGGCGATCCGACGCTCGAGTACCGGCACAACCGCGCATTCTGGTCCGCGCTGGCGTCGATCGTCGCGTATCTGGCGAGCGTGGATGCCCCGGTGCCGGAGTCGATGTGGGGCGCGCTGCTCACCGAGCTTGCCCAGCCGATGCCCGCACCGCGCAACACCGCCGTGGTCGACGAGCGGCTCCACCTCGCCGCATTCAGCTACGACGAGCTATGGCAGGCCCAGAAGGAGGCGCTGGCCAAGCTGCGCGGCTCGGACATCCGCGATCCAGGTCCCAGCACACGGGGCGCCCGGATGAAGGTGCCGCGCACGACGAATGCCGACGTCCTCCAGCTCGCGACCTACTGGACCCACGCGCTCGCTCAGGTCGAGCTCAAGCGCCGCGAGATGGGTCCCCACGGCCCCGAGGCGCTACACCAGGCGGGCATCGACGGCGAGATCCGGCGCTGGCGCGAGGCGCTCCGCGATGTCGATAGCTACGCGACGACCGGCGATCCGGCCGCGACCTATCCCAAGAACGAGGCGTTCTGGCGCGCCAGCGGCTCGTCGTCGATCACGGTCGCCGTCATCGACGACGCTCCACCGCCGTTCGAGATGCTGACGGACACGGTCGTACAGCGGTTGCCCATCCAGCAGTTGTCGCTCCAGCGCAACCGCTACCGCAACGCGAGCTACCCGGGCGAGGGCACGAACGAGTCGATGTGGGACAAGCTCCACAACGATTTCGTCGAGGCCCGCGGCGCCGACACCCGCGACGCGCTCCCCGGTCGCGTCGGGCGGCCGATGAAGATTCCACGCACGCTCAACGCCGAGGTCATCAAGCTCGCCGCGTACTGGAATGACGCCTGGCACAAGCTCGAGAGCCGGCGCGGCACGCTCGGCAATCTGCCGACCGAGCACGGCCTCGATACCCTCAAGAAGCGCTGGCAGGAGGTGATGAAGGACGTGCACGAGATCGCCGAGCCGGGCAAGGTCGAGGACGTCTACTCCAAGAATCACGAGTTCTGGCGCGAGAGCTTCGAGCTGGCCCAGACACTCGATCTGTTCAACGAGATTCCCTCCAAGCTCGATATCGCCTGGGACGCCACCAAGACCCTCCCGGATCGGCTCGCCGATGTTGTCGGCAAGGTGGCGCACGCGATCGGCGACATCGCCCACAAGGCCGGCGAAGGCGTCACGTCCGGACTCGGCAAGCCAATCCTGATCGCGGGCGGCGTCGTGGTCGGCGGCCTCTTGCTGTGGCGCTGGCTCCGGCCAAGTCCCGCGCCAGTGCTCGCAGCGGTGGGGGCGTAGTGCCATGTCGCGCAAGGTGCTTCCGTGGTTGCTCACCGGCGGCGCAGTCGCGGTGATCGTGTACATCGGAACGCGACCGTCGGAGGGTCGCGGCGCTGCGGATCATGTTCCGTCGAGCCGCGCGCGCGATGGGCAGCTGCGCAATGCGAGCCTGAGTTATCGGCCGATCGGTCGTAGTGGCGAGCGCTATCCCGACTGGCTCCGCGCACTCCGGGGCAAGTCCGGCGTGTACATCATCCGCGAGCGGCAACGCGACGACAGCAACCCCGTGGTGTATATCGGCGAAAGCCATGCCGGGCGTCTGTATCAAACGCTGACTCGTCATTTTCAGACCTGGCGTCGTCACAAGAAGTTCTGGAGTGGCCAGTACACGGGGAGCCGGACCCATGATCCCGGACTGACCTACAACCGCGCGCGCTGCACCGTGGCGGTTCGCGTGTTGTCGGCCGAGCGCGCGCTCCACGAGGAGGCTCTGCTGATCGCGCGCTTGCGCCCGCGCGACAACCTCGTCGGACAACCGGCGGACGTCGGCGATGACGAGGTCATCCCGTTCTGAGCACCCCACCGAGATCGCCCATGCGGACGCACCCACATCGCAACACGCATCACCGGCCCGCGAGCACGCGCGGCGGCCAGGAGGAGGGATAGGCCATGCGCGCACTCCCCTGGATCCTCGGCGGCGGCGCAGCGGCGGTCGCCGCGTACTACTGGCAACGTGATCGGGATGCGTCATCCAAGGCGCGATCCGACGGCCACACCGGCTCGTCGACACCGCCGGCGCACCCGGGCAACGCGCCCTCCAAAGGCGCGGCCCCCAGCTCGGGAATGACCGGCACACGCCCCGAGCCGTTGCCGGGGCGATGGGTGTGGCCGGTCGGCGTGTGGCGCGATCGCAAGCCGGAGATCAGCGACGGCTTTGCCACGCAGCGACGCTTACCGAGCGGTCAGCTCGTCACGCACGGCGGGGTCGACATCATGTATCGGCGGCAACCGGGCGACCCCTGGCGGGCGGGTACGCCGAATGGAACGCCCGGCTGGGTCATGCCCGATCACCGCGCCGCGCTCGCCGCATCGGACGGTGTGGTCTGGTCCGCCGCGAACACACCCCGCGGCTGGACGGTGGTCATCGACCATCACCCGCGCACGCTCGCCACCTACTACACGCACCTGTCCTCGCTCTTGGTCGCCGCCAAGCAAACGGTCAGCGCCGGCACGCCGCTCGGCATCATCGGCGCCGATCCGCTCGACGGCCAGCACATCATGCACCTCCACCTCGAGGTCTGGCGCGACGGCGCCAGCGACCGCTTCGATCCGCAGCGACTGATCGAGACGACCTGGGAGTACCTGCCCGATCCGGGCGATCTGCCGCGCACGCTGGTCGCGCGCAATGCCGGCCAACTCGCGCGCGACCGATCCAGCGACTCCGTCCCGGTCCCGTTCCACGACCGGCCACCGCCGCACCGCGAGCACACCCAAGCTTCGCAGGGCGCCCAGACCGAGCCGACTCCCTCCGAGCCGGACGACATCGCACCGCCGCTCACCGCGATGATCGCGTCGATCCGCGCGGCAGTCGCCCGGGGCGCCTCGGTCGAGGCGCGCGCGGCCGGCGCGACCGGGTGCCGCTCGATCCTGACGGTGCTCGACGCCAAGCCCGGCCTGCCGCTCGCCGCCGCGCCACAGCCGCCGACGTCACCGGCGTCCCCGATCGCAAGCCTGCTCTCGCAGCCGGGGTTTCTCTCCAAGCTCGCCGCGATGTCGCGCGAGCAGCTGCTCGAGCTCTTGAAGCAAGTCACCGGCTCGATGTCGCCACGGGCGTCAACCCCGACGACCGCAGCCCCACGGTTTCACATCGTCGAGTTGCCACCGCGAGTGCGACGATGACGACGCCGGCGCTGGTCTCCGATGGTGATCGGTCGCTTCGTACTCGACACTCGAGCCCAGTCCCGCCCTCGAGCGCGACGCGAGAGCGCGCGGTTCCCACCTTGCACGCATTCCCGTCCGAACCCCATCGTCGTCCCTGCCACACCGGACCTCCAGTCGTCTCGTTTCCTCCAACAGAGCTCGAAGGCGGCGTCGCGACGGCCCGCTATCGGGCCGCCAAGTCACACCCCTTGGATGATTTGATTGCGTTGATCCGAGCAGCCGTGGCCCCGGGTGTGTCTCCGGAAGCACGCGCTGCTTGTGCGGCAGCATGCTCCGCGATCCTGACCGTGATGGAGATGCAAGATGGGCCACCCATGGCCGCGCCACCGAGTCTGATGTCTCCCACCTCCCCTTTGCTTCGTGTGCTGTCCCGATTGGTGTCGAGGTCCCGCGAGCACATCCTCGAATTGCTGCGCAGCAGGTTCTGCTTCGAGATGTCGCCTGGTGAGCCACCGCAGGTCACGGCAGAGTCACGAGAACCTCGCCGGTCTGGAGAACGAGTATGAAGACGATCGAGTCGCCTCCAAGCATGTCCGACGACTCTCAGCTAAGGTCCTCGGTTCATCAAGGTCGGCCGCCTCGTGCGCTACCGTCGCAGTGACGTCGACGCGTGGCTGGCATCGCGTACCGTGGGACGACCTCCGCCATCACACGTCGCCAGAGAGTGACGCCATGACGTCGTGTGGTCGATCCACCGGATGATCAAGCAACTGACCGCAGATGTTCTCGACGACGCTTGCGGTCCCCGCGCGGTGCACCGCTGATCCGTCGTGTGATACCCGTGTCGATCTTGTCCGCACACGCCGCGAGGTGATCGATGTGCTGGCTGATGTAGGTGGCGTTCACGTTGTGCGAGCCGAACGAGTGGTTCGATAGCACGTGCTGGTCGAGTTCGGAGACGTCCTCATCGTTGGCGATCGACTCCCACGTGCGACGGAGCGAGTGCACGTCCTCGACGGGAAACCGAGTTGGACCGCTGCCGCCGAGCCCGTCCGGCAGTACAAGCGGACCTCCGGCTCTACACGCTCGTCGGCAAGACGGCCGGCCGGGCCAGCGCCGCGCTCGAGCGGGGAGGAGCTGGTTTCTCTGCACGCGGCCCACCTGGTGGCCCGGGTCCCCAAGCGCTCGCCGGCACGCGTCAGGCGCGCTGACCCGCCGAGGATGCGGCTGGGATCGGACGCCGCGCCGGAGTGATCGGCGCGTCCCCCAGAAGCGCGAAGTTCCCCGCCGGCCACCTCGCGCGACGGCGCCGGGCGCGACCCGACGCGCCCGCGCGCTTGGGGAGCGCGACCCCTGGCGACGGACTCTGAGGTCTGCTACGGCGGCGCCATGGGTCAACTGGAGCTGTTCGCCCAACGAACGTTTGCCGAGGAGACGGAGCGCACGACGGGCGGCGCGGCCGGGTGGCAGGATCCACCCGAGATCCGGCTCGGAAAGGTGACGAGCGACGGCCTCCTCGTGGTCCGCCGGCCGCTCCTTCTGGCGCCGCTGCCCGCGCCGTGGCCTGAGGCGCAGCCCCATGGCGAGGTGATGATCGAGCTCAAGCTGGCCGGCAACCACCTCGATCGGAAAGCGATCGCGCGCGCCCTGCTCCGGCGGCAGGCCAGGGAGGTGCAGCGGCTCGAGGAAGAGGATGCGTCATGGCTGGGCGAGGAGCCGCTCTGGCTTGTGGCCCCGCACCTGCCCCCGTGGCTGCAATCGCTGCGCAGGCCCGAGCGCTTCGCGCCGGGCTGCTACTGGATCGAACCGCCATGGCAGAAGTTCCTGTGGATCGCGGCGAACGAGCTCCCGCTCCTCGACGAGCTGGTCCCGTTCCTGTTGGCACGGTCCGGTCAGGCGCTGGATGACTTCTGCCGCTGGGTGGCGCCGCGCCGTCCGCTCGAGTGGGTTCTGACCATGCTAGACTACCTGCCGATGTCGACGCCGACGCATGAGGAGCTGCTCTGGAGGTTCGGCAAGGCCGAGGATCCCGTAATCGAGGCCCGGCGGCAGCGCCTCCTCGACTTCCTCCTGGAAACAAGCCCCCAGAAGAAGCAGCAGCTCCAGCAGGAAGGTCAGCTGACCGCGACACGCGCCTCCCTCCGCCTGGTGCTCGCGAACCGGCAGCTCACGCCGAGCCAGGACGACGACGCGCGCATCGACGCGTGCACCGACCTCGCGACCCTGGAGCGCTGGCACGACCGAGCCATCACCGCGGCCCGCGTCTCGGACGTGCTGCAATAGCACGACCCCGAGCGGGCGGCGATCGGAGGCGAGCACGCCGACGCGCGCAGGAACGCATCTGGGTCTGGCGCGCGCGGTGGGCCGCACCCCGGGTCGCGGAGTCGCGATCAACAGACCTGGACCGCGTTGCGCGTGATCGTGCCTTGGCGAGATCGCCCTTCGGTTCAGCGCGAATCCCTCGTGCGCGGCACCGCGATCGGCGGGTGCGCGCGGCGGTCGAGCGCACCGTGAGCGATCCGCGTGTCGCGCGGTCACCTGATTCCGCGTAATTCTGGACCGACCGGGGGTACAGGATCTGGAAAGAGTCGCTGGCGGACCTGCGACCCGGCCCGCTGCACACGAGATTTTCGCTCCGAGCTGGCCAAATACCCGCAGTGACGACACCGCCGGCGAGTCGCGGTTCCGGTGTGTTCACCCGGACCGAGTGGGCACCGCGTAGACAATGCACACTGCCGAGCGTACGGTGTCAGCACATTCAACGGTGGAGGCGGTCATGCGCACGAGCATTCGCGGCGTCGGGATCTTGGTGTGTCTGGTGGGGGCCGGCTGCGCACCGCCGGTACGCCCTCCTCAGAATCAAGGCTTCTGTCCGATCGGTGTCGAGACTGCCAATCCGCCACGGGGATGCCGTTCACGACCATCTCGATCACGCCCGTTCCACTGGGACTCTCGTCCCTGGGATGTGGTGCCAACGGTGAGGAGATCGTCGGTGTCACGCTCGGAGGCCAGGCCTACGGTCGCGCCGGGGCGCAGACCCGGATGCATTTCCAGCGCCTGATCATCACCTTCACGACAAGCCGGGGCGCGTGCGGTGCTGGCGTCGGCCTCGGGCGCACCGTCCAGGTCGTATGCACGGACGTCGACTACCAGGCCCAGTACCGCCTCGACGTGCAGCCCGCCTGCGTCCGCACCTCGTCCGCCGCCGGCCTCTGCGTGAGTTCTGACCCGGGCTTCAACACCCTGTTCCTCACCACCGGCGCCCAGCGGCTCCTCGATGTCCTCGATCCCTTCATGCTGAGCTGGGCCACGCAGATCTCGAGTCCGGCAGGCTGCCCCATCGTTCCGCCCGCTCCGACCTCCACGCGCGTCGCGTGCCCACTGACCAACTTCTGATCTGTCAGGGACGCGGCGGGCCGCAGACCGCCATGCAGACCGAGTCGCAGCCCGGGATACCGCACGGATGGCAGCACTGCAGCCCGGCGGCGCACTCGACGACGTCCACGACCTCCCCCGGCGGATGCTGCTCGCCGGCATGGCAGATGGCGCCCGCGCCCTCGCCCCCGGCGTAACCGTTCAGGGGTAGTGTTGAGCGGTTGATCCGGGCCGTGCGACGTGCCTGCGTCGGGACGGGCCCCGATCCCCTCGGGGGTACACGCGCAAGCCTCATGGGATCTGCTGGTGACTAAATGGTGACTAGGTCCGAGTCAGTAGCCGCTCTGTCACGCCAACTGACTTAAATCTTGAGCGGGATAAGGGATTCGAACCCTCGACCTCCCAGCTTGGGAACGCTTCTGAGCCCCTGCGACCAACCATACTTCCAAGTCATTCTTCACACTTATCTGTCTCCGGGCGTCCCAAGACGTCGCGTGTTGTGGCACTGGAAGTGGGGTTCGAGGTGGGGTCGCTCAGCGGTCCAGCACGCGCTGGATCGCCGCCTTTAGGTCGTGACGCCAGCCAGGAGACGTCGCGAGGGTCACGGCTTCTTGCCCTTGCGCGGTGTGCTATTCATCACGCCCTCGCCGAGGCGCTTGGTCTCGGCCACAACGCGATCGAAGTCGCTCTCGAAGAGGCGGTCCTGCACGATGCGGTACTTCTCGAACTCGCTTTCGGCGTGCGCCTTGGCGATCTCGGCGGTCACCTTGCCTGCGTCCTGCAGCACCTCGCGATCGGTGGCAGCGAGGAAGCGGTTCAGCCGCGTCTCCCAGTCCTGCATGGTCATGGGGATCTTGCGGAGAGCCATGTCCTCGGCCACGTCGAGGTAGGCGCTCACCAGCCGCGAGAGCTGCGCGAGCTCGGGTTCGGTCAGGTAGTTCTTGGCCACGACCACGTCGAACTTCTGAATCTTGCCGTGGGGTGCGTCGGTCCAGACGTGGAGGCCCATGTGCTCCTTGGTCGCGTCGGCGCGGTCGACGATTACCTCGGCTGCGGTCTGTCCGTGGATGGCCCAGTGCAGCTTGTTCTGTACAGTCGCGAAGAAGCGCTTGGTGGCCTGCGCCGTCACGTCGTAGTCGACCGACGTGGCGTAGATGTCGGTGATCTTCTGGTAGAATCTGCGCTCCGAAATCCGGATCTCGCGGACGCGCTGGAGCTGCTCCTCGAAGTAGCGATCGCTCAGGACGGAGCCGCCGCGCTTCATGCGCTCGTCGTCCATCGCGAAGCCCTTGATGGTGAACTCCTCGACGACGCGCGTGGCCCACTTGCGAAACTGCACCGCGCGTTCAGAGTTGACCTTGTACCCCACGGCGATGATGGCCGAGAGGTTGTAGTGCTTGGTGTCGTAGGTCTTACCGTCGGCGGCAGTTATTTGAAAATTTCGAATAACTGAGTTCTCCTCCAGCTCGCTGTCCTCGAACACCTTTTTCAGGTGATAGTTGATGGTCGGGACCTCCACGTCGTAGAGCTGGGCCATCATCTTCTGGCTCAGCCACACGTTCTCGTCGGCGTAGACGGTTTCAACGCCGCCCGTGCCGCTGGCCGCCACGAAGGTAAGGTATTCGGCCGCCGAGGACCGGACGAGGGACCCGGTTGGCTTCTTCTTGCGGGTCACGTGACGTCTCCCGCTGCAGGATGAAGCCGCGCCGGTGCTTCCCCATGAACAGGCAGAGCGGGAACTCGGCTTCGCGGCGGACGATGTCGGTCATGAAGCGGCCTCTCTTCGCCGAAGACGTGCAGCGCCCTCGCCCGCTTCCATCCTGTCCCGTGGCAATTCGTGGAGCGAACGAGGATGAACGCGACCTCCATCGAAGCAGCGGATCGCTGACAGGCTGTCGTCGTGTGCCAGAAGTCGATCGGGCTCATGCGGCGGGCCGGTGGTAGAAGTTGAGCAGTCCGCCCAGCCGCTCGCGGCGCTCGACCGACGCATTCCCGTTGGCCGGTCGCACCGCCGGTTCGCCTGCCGTGAGCAGCCGGTTGCCCACTCGCTGGTGATTGCGCTCACGATGATAATGCTCCATGTACTCCGACACCGCTCGCCGTAGGTGGTTCTCCCCCAGCGGCACCAGCTTGCTCGAGCACTCCGATTTGATCGAGAGCACGAAGTGTTCGGCGAAGGAATTCAGATCGGGGCTGCGCGCCGGTAGGCGCAGGCACTGCACCGCTGCTGCCGCAAGCACACCGCGAAACTCCTCGGTGAACAGCGGATCCCGGTCATGAAGCAAGTACCGCTTGCCGAGCACAAACCCATCTACACCGTCGGTGAAGTTGCGTGCGACCTGCGTCATCCACGCACCATACGGCTGCCGCACCACGCCGCCGATCTGCACCAGCCGGGTCTGGAGGTCGATCACGAACCGCACGAAGTAACGAACCAGCCCCGTGACCGCGAGCATCTCGAGCGAAAATAAGTCCGCCGCGGCGAGCGCGCCCAGGTGCGTGAGAAGCTACGTCTTCCACGGCATGCGCTTACCGCGTACAGGGGGCGCGCCGACCAACCGCGTGTACCCCCAAGTTGGATTCTCCGTCGCCATCCAGACGACGAGCTGTTCCACGTCGATGCCGATCGTAGGACGCCCCGGCCGGCGGCGCGCCGAGCCGTCGTACTTGCGGGCGATCAGCTCGCGGTACCAGCGCAGAATCGTGTCGGGCGTGACCAGGCTGGCGAACTCGCCCAGCCGGCGACGACCGACGAGCCGGCCCTTCACGGCCAGACGCCGCCGCTGGTCATCGGTGAACCGCAGGAGCCGCCCGCCGACCTGCTCGCGGAGGACGCGGTTCTCCTCGCGCAGGAAGTCGATGACCTCAAGCTGGCGGGAGTGGATCCAGCCCGCCATCCAGAGGACCAGGAACCGCACAGCCTCAGTGCCCATCGCGGCGACATAGTAGCCCGGCTGATGATCACCTGGGCGTACGACGACTAACGACAAGCCGCCGGGATGCCTCACGTTTCCCGGGGCTGACTTTCGGCACACAACGAGGTATCGGCCCGGTGCCGAGCTCGCGGTGCTCGCCGATCGCGGCGGTGGCGGTGGTGACCTCGCCGGGTCGCGGCGCACTACGACGCCAACTCCAGCATCCCGTTTCGTCCCGCGAACGACCGAAGGGACTTCCTCAACATTCGTAACTTCACGCCAAGCGAGACAAAGAAGCGGCCTTTCTGCGGCGCCGGCGCCGCAGTGCTCGGTCGGATCGCTCTGTCGGAATGCTGCCCGACCATTGATGAACACGGACGCCGAGCCGTGCTGCGCGGTCCACGTGTTTCTACCGCAGCACGCTGCATGAATCCCCGGATCGCCGACCCGCAGCGCTGGCCGCTTGTTGACCTGCACGTCGGGCGAGCCTCGGATCGCTGGTCCGATTCCGGGGATGCGGGCACGCCGGACAGCCATGCGCGTCCAGCGCCACGTTCGCCCTGTCGCCTAGCCTGCCCTGCCCTGGCATTCTTCCCGAAGCTTTATATTTCAGGAAGCAATCGGAAGCGATCGCTCCCGATTGCGATTTTGCAGGCAAGTCTGCTCCGGAGATTGCCTCCGGCAAGTCTGCTCCGGAGATTGCCTCCGGCAAGTCTGCTCCAGTGATCCAGCCGCGCCGTCCTTTTGCGGCAAGGACATTCAAGCGGGGTTCGGTGCCCCCCAAGCTGCTACGAGGAGGTGGAACCGGGCGAGGCTGGCGTACCCTCCACCGGGGCCCGTGCTGGCTACCAATCTCGTCCGGTAAGATCGTCATAGATCGTCATCGGTCACGCCGCCCTGCGGTAGTTGACGTGAAGCCCGCTGAGCACACTCGTGACCTCGATCGGCTTGGACAGGTCGATGTCCAGGACGGGTTTCGTCGGCACGCGCTGTCCAATCCCCTGGTGCGGTCGGCTCTCGTTGAAGTACAGCTGGTACTGGCGGAGAGAGAGCGAAGATGTCCCTCGTCGAGCACCAGCACGTGGTCAAGTAACTCGCGGCGTACACTGCCGACGAAGCGCTCCGAGACTGCGTTCATATTTGGCGCGCGAACCGCCGTCCGGATCACTTTCGCGCCGACACCCTGGGCCGCCCGGTCGAACGCCGGGCCGAACTTGTCGTCGCGATCCCGCAGCAACACGGCCGGGGCGTCGCCGTCCATCGTGGCGTTGCGCAGCTGCTGCGCCGTCCACGCCTACGTCGCGTGGCGCGTCGCGGCGATATGGACCACGCGCCGCGACGCCAAGTGCACGAGGAAGAACGCATAGACCTGACGGAACAGGAGATCGTGGGTCTGGATGAAGTCGCAGACCCACATCCGTTCGGCGTGGTTCTTCATGAAGGTCGCCCAGCTCTGGCCGCCACCGCTTCTGCCGCGAACGCCGCGCGTGTACTTCTGAATCGTCCGCTTGCTGACCTTGATCCCGAGCTTGAGCAGCTCGCTGCGGATGCGCTCGGCGCCCCACAATCGGCCCCGCGCCGCCATGTCGCGGATTCGGTTGATCGTCTCACGCGGCAGCGGCGACGTTTTGCGCGGCCGGGATCGGCGCCGCCAGAACAGGCGGAAGCCGGCGCGATGCCAACGCAGAACGGTCTCCGGCTGGACGACGGCGATCGCGCGACGCCACGACGGCAACATGCGCGCGCCACCAGGAGCTTCAACCGATCCACGAGATGGAGCGTCGGGCGCTTGCTGCGGCGTCGAAGAACGTTGACCTGGTGGCGGAGGACGGCGTTCTCGATGATCAGCTCCCGCCGGGACCGAACCGCATCCACGGCGACGCCTGCGATCTCGCTCGCCCACCTGTGCTGGGCCAGCTGCGACCACAGCCGCCCCACACAACCAACGACCCAGGTCCGGATTCGAGTGACACTCGGCAACCGCATCCCTACTTGGAGCATGAACGAGGTAGCCGGTGGAACCGATGGCATCGCCCAACTCCCGCCATGGCCCCACTCGGATCCGCAAGGTAGCCGGCACGGGATCCGCAAGCTGCGCCGGAGGTGCATCCGAACGGTCGCGGTCCACGACCGCTGGCCGCGCGATCCTGGTCTCCCGTCGCAAGCGCCGGCACGACGAAGAGGTCGCGGCGTACGAGTCGGGTGGTACACGAGCCGTCGCGCATCCTTTGGGCGTGGCGATCTCGAAGCACCCGGACCAGGTCAGCATCGGCGGCGGCGCTGGTGGATCCCGGCAGGGAGGCCCATCCCGCGCATGGTTGCGCCGAGCACAGCCGACGCGATGCGATCCGTGCGGCGATCCGCAAGCGGTGAGATGCAGCGGCACTACTCGACCGTCGGGCTCGAAGAAAAGCGAGCGGCGGTCGCCAGCGTGCTGCGGCTGGCCCCGCCCGAGATCGACGCCAACCCCACTTCTTCCACCGAAGGTGGGGTTTCGGGTGGGGTTTCGGGGTCCGGAAGGAAGACGGCCAGATGAGTGCCTCTCTCAACTGGCCGTTCCGACTATGAATTTCTTGAGCGGGATAAGTGATTCGAACCCTCGACCTCCAGCTTGGGAACAAGTCGAAGGGCTCCTGATCTCCGACGAAAGCCCTGTCAGCACGGGAAGTTAGCCGTCTCGAGACGTCTCAAGGTGTCTCGTGCTGACAGGCGGAAGTGGGAGCAGAGGTGGGCCCGTTCGCCCTCAAGAACGAGCGCGCTTGCGGTGCCTGCGGGTCTTCTTCTTGTCGCGTTCTTTCATGGCACCCGCGAGCTGACCGGACGCGTGCCTGACCTCGACGATCTCGTTGGCGAGCGACCCGGCAATCAATGCGGCGAGCGCTGCGCGCTGCATCGGGTCAAGCGCGAGCACGGCCTCGACGAGCGGCTTCGGAAGATCCAGGATCGGTCCGTCGTCGGGATCGACGTCGTGCTCCTCTAACGGGTCATCCCCATCGGCCAGCGCCCTGAGCTTCGCGATCTCCTCGCGGAGGTCCAGCCCGTTGTTCGGAAGCACGAACCGTTCTGGCTTGAAGTCGTTGGACCACGTTACCAGCGAGTCGAGTTCCTCGTGCTCGGGGTCGGCAAGCGCTTCGAGAAGGTTCTCGTAGCCGCCGGATCCCCCGCAGTCCTCCGGTGGGCATGCTCGCGCTCCTGCGACGCAACGAGGTCGCGGCGGCTTGGCTACCGTGGTGACCTTCTTCACCGTGACGTCGTGCTCCCAGCCGTCGCCAAAGTCGTACTCGTAATCGAACGAACCACCATTCTGGACAAGGTCTTGGAGCCGGTACTCGCGCTCGTCCTCGATCTCGAGGTCGCCGCTGTCGTCGAGATCGACCATGCTGTACAACCTGTCGCCGATCTTGAACTGGTGGAGGTGCGAGTTGGTCCAGCCCATCGCGACCTGGAGCGCGAGATGGACATCCTCGAGCGACCAGGCCCCCGGAACCTCGACGGTTCGCCAGATCGACGGCTCGATCTCGCGGAGCCGGACATCCAACTCGAAGAGGGTGTGAGTCATGGCGCGGAACCTAGCGCACCGGGCTGCTTGCTGGCCACGAGATCTTCCGCCTCCAGGCGACCCCATCGCCGCAGATCACCGACGCGAACGCCGTGTCGCTCGAGAAAACCGAGGATCTCGCCGTATCGCTCGTGGGCCGTGCTGGCTACCGTGCATCCGAGCCCGCGATCGACTTCTGGCACACGACGCGATCGTGCGGCATGGCACGCGGCCGAATCCTGCTCCGCGCCGTCACCGCGTCTCGAACGGACCGCGTCCGCGCGACGTGTGCCAGATCGCGCGAACCAGGACGACACGCGTTACCTCGTCGACGCTGTAGTAAACGTGGTTTCGCGTAGACCGCATCAGCAGCCGGCGAACATTCGCCGGAGCCCCCGGGTGATCGTAGATCGCGCCGAGCATCGGCAGCCTTGCCAGGAGCACGAATGACCGTGTGAGCTCGTTCAGAAATAGATCGGGCGATCCCGGGCGATGTTCTCGCCACCACGTATCGATGGCGAAGGCGTGATCGTCGGCCTCGGACGTCGAATCGATGCGGTAGTCGTTCACCGGGTGCGTCGTTCGCGGAGCTCAGCGATCAGGGCGGCAGCCGGTCGAACACGGCCAGCGCGAATGTCGGCCTCCGACCTGTGGAGCGCTCGGTGGAGGCGTTCGCGCTGCTCATCGTCGAGATCATCCGCAGCCGACCCCTCGCGAAGACTCTCGAGCAACCGCTGCGCCAGATCGACGCGCTCGGGTTCGGGCAAGCCAAGCAACTCGGTCATCACTTCGGGGGAAACCGACACCCTGCGACCTTAGCAGCTCCACACGAACTCGATCGTGCGAACGAGGGAGCGGGATACCAGATTCGAACTGGCGACCTTCAGCTTGGGAACGCTTCTGACCCCTCTGCCACCATCCACACTTCCAAGTCATTCCTCACACTTATCTGTCTCCGGGCGTCCCAAGACGTCGCGTGTTGTGGCACTGGAAGTGGGGTTGGAGGTGGGGTCGTTTTCGGGTGTTCGCCGCAGCACCGGACCTCGACCCCGATGGTCCACCGGCGCTGTACAGGTGCAGATCCCAGCCCGGCCGGCGATCGAGATGGACGAGCAACGAGCAACGAGAACGCTCGGAGATGATTCGCGTTTCCCCGCCGGCTGACTTTCGGCCACATGGCGAGGGCGCCGTTGCCGGTGAGATCGCCGGCACCGCGCGCCGCGCCGTCCACCGGTCCGCGAGCTCGGCCGCAGCGGCGGTCGCCGAACTTGAGTCCGCCACCGCGCTCAATGCGGTGCGAGCGCAACCTCGACCAGCGCGTGCAGGCGCCGCGCGAACTCGCGGTCGCCGGCGAGGGCGCTCGTGCCGTCGAGGAAGCGGACGCGCGCGGTCATCGTCCCTCCGGCGCAGCTCGAGCTCGCGCAGCGCCAGGTCGTCGAATAGCTCGACCGGCTCACCGCGCTCGATCGCGACGACCTCGGCGGCGGCGAGCTCGCGCTCGAGCTCGGCAGGGACCCACTCACGCATCAAGTCAACGCACGCGCATCAGGTCGACGGCGATCCCGACGCAGAACCTGGGACGATTTCGCGCGTCACCCACGGGAGGCGCCGGGAGGCGCCGTGACGGCCGACGTCGAGCTGTACCGCCGCGCGCTCGCGCGCGTGGTCGCGTTGCTCGCGCGCGGTGAGTTGCTGCTCCCGAAGCACACGGTTCTCCGCAGAGGAAGTCGATGAGCCGGCGAGAGTGGACACAGCCTGCCCTACACAAAAGCGGAAACCCGCACGGGCTCAGTGCCCATCGCGCCGCATGGTGGCGCTGGGGGTTCGACATCGCCGCGCGACAACCACAGCAAGGTTCCAAGATGCCTCGAATTTCGCGCCGGCCGCCTTTGGGACACGACGGGGTCTCCGTGTGAAACCGCACGGGCCACAGTGAACCGGCGTCCACGCGGGCGCTCCAAGCGCGCGGCCGGTCGACCACGGCCTCGGGCATAGCGGCTGCAAGTGCACGCGAGCCATGCGCAACTACGAGCTGAGCTAGTTCTCGTCCCAAATTGCGTAACTGCGCGAGCCGAAAGGCAAATTCTCCGACGACGATCCGGGGAATAAAGCATCGGGTTCCTCCGATCTTGCGGGTGGTTGACATCCACACGACCCGAGGTCCCCGATGCGTCACAGTGTACGTGATCAGCTGCCTCTCGTTCCAGCGCCATTCGGCCACGAGCACATCCGCGAGCTCCAGGCTGTCCGCGCGATTCTCGATGCGCACCCGGAGTTCGCGAAGTGGGTGCAGGCTGATCTACTCGCCGGTGGCATCGACCCGGGCCGCGGGCGTAACGGTATGAGTGGCGAGCAGGTCCTGCGTGCGCTCGTCATCAAGCAGATGAATGGGTTCAGCTACGAAGACCTCGCGTTCCACCTTGCTGACTCCCAGAGCTATCGTGCCTTCTGCCTCATCGGGTTCGCCGACAAGCCACCGAAGAAGTCGACGCTCCAGCGCAATCTCAAGCAGGTGCGCGCGGAGACCCTCGAGCGCGTCAACCGCGTCCTCGTCGCGCACGCACAGCAGCAGGAGATCGAAGATGGGCAGCGTCTGCGCAGCGACGCTACGGTGATCAAGGCCGCGATCCACGAGCCGACTGATTCAAGTCTCCTGGTCGATTGCGTGCGGGTCCTGACTCGACTCCTACGCGAGGCACGCAAGTACGTCACGCTCGAGTTCACCAACCACCTGCGTCGTGCCAAGCGCCGGGCACTTGCGATCCAGCACGCTGCCAAGGCCGAACAGCGCCTGCCGCTCTACCGCGATCTTGTGAAGGTCACCGAGCACGCGGTCGATGCAGCGCAGCGCTCCGTCGAAACCCTCGAACAGCACTTTCCGCCCGAGGCGTTCGAGCAACCCGAGCTTCACGAGCTTCGCACCGATCTGAACCACTACGTCAAGCTCACGAACAGGGTCCTCGATCAAACTCGCCGCCGCATCTTCGAGGGGGAGAGCGTGCCGGCGACACAGAAGGTGGTCTCGATCTTCGAGCCGCACACCGACATCATCCGCAAGGACCGCCGCGACACCCTGTACGGCCACAAGGTCTTTCTCACCGGTGGCGCCTCTGGATTGATCGTTGACTGCTTCGTGGAGCGCGGCAATCCGGCCGATTCCACGAAGGCAGTGAAGCTCGCAGAGCGTGCGATCAAGGTGCTCGGCAAGAAACCCGAGCAGATAGTCCTCGATGGCGGTTTTAGCTCGCGCGACAACCTGGACGAGATCAAAGCTCTCGGTATTCGCGACGTCGCATTCAGCAAGGCGCCTGGCCTCTCCATCAAGGAGATGGTCAAGCGCACCTGGCTCTATCAGCGGCTGCGGAATTTCCGGGCAGGTATCGAAGGCGTCATCTCGTTCCTCAAGCGGTGCTTCGGTTGGGATCGTTGCGCATGGCGCTCCTACGAGTCGTTTCGTGCGTACACGTGGGGCTCGGTGATCGCCGCGAACCTCGTGCTGCTCGCCCGCCACTCATTGAACTGATCGCCGCCGAGCTCATGACGGTTGCGCCACGCGCCCACGTGGGCGCGCCCGTCGCGGCGTCGGCGCGAGATGGTTTTCCGGTGAGGATTCAACGCGCCGCACCGCGTCGTCGACGGCGGAACCTCACAAAATCACAGCGCCGCGGGCGAATCCTCGACGAGAAGTCCCATTTTGGGATCGGAACTAGCTAGCGTGCGAGGGGGCCGATGAGCCGGTTCCCTCGAAAACTGGCCGGTTAAGCGGCAAAGGATCCGGTCGCTCGGAACGTCGCCGCATGCTTTCTCCCGCAAGGCATCGCGAGGCTCGACTCTAGCGCGAGCGCCGGACCGACCGCGAGCGCAGCGCTCGGCCAACCGTGCGCGCCGCACGGCCACGCCTGGCTGCCCGCTCGCCCTGGTCGCTGCCGCTCGCCCTGGCCGCCGCCGCTCGCCAGGCCGCTCTCGGTCGCGCTGCGATTGCCGCCGCTTGCACCAGGCGCGGCCGATCGCCACAGCCGCCGATCAAGCGTATCGGCCACGTCACCTAGTATTTAGCAGAACCTGATCGTTCTCGGATCGGCATTACCAAGCAGGATCGGTGCGACTGCCTCCATCTTCGTCGGAGTCACGACGTCGCGAGGCCGGTCGCTTACACCGGACGCGTTGATGCGCTGAGAACCGAGTTCGAAGGCGGTCCTGACATCCTCACCGTGCGCGATCGCTTCGTAGAACGCACCCGAGAATACAATCGCAGCAGAGTCGGGTATCGCCCCGGAGGTTCCGACGACGCATGGGACATGGTCGGCGAGCGCTTCGGCTTGCGCCTGCGTGAAGCAAGCGCTTAGCACCACGCAGCGGATGGTCTTGCCGATCAGCTCGACGAGCCGGCCCAAGTCGGAAGCCTCGAGCAAGCGAGTATCCCCATGGGCGTCTTCGAGGACGAGCGCACCGGCCTCGCCATGCCCCGAGAAATGCACGATTTCCGGCCGATAGCGCAGTAGATGGCTGTGGAGCTCGTCGATGCGGAGCGCCCACTGAGTGGCAAGCTCGAATCGATCGCGGTGGCGGCCGCGCTGGATCGCCTGATCGATCGACCGGACCTCCTCGTCGAGGCGAAGGCGCGTCGTTGCAAGTGGATTCGCGGCGAGGAGAAGCGTGCGGATCGCTTCCGCTGCGCTCGGTTGTAACTGCGGCGCGTTGACATGGGCGACCTCCGCCGCGACAGCGGTTCCGATCGAGCCTGCGTTGATGACTACCTTCACTTGCTCGCCTTTCGCTGCGCAGCCGCGGTGTTGCCGGTACTCTCCACTCCTCGCTTGGTGGACTTCGCCTTTGCGTCACCCTGGGCGATGTTTACTTGCTCTCCGAGCACGATCTGGCCGATCTGATCGGCGTGGATCGTGAAACGCCCATCGCGATCGCGATAGTCGGAGATGTCGTATCCCGAGCGGTCAAAGCTCTCGAGCACGCCGCGGGTTACCTGGTCGTACACGGTGCGGATCAGCGCCAGCGCCTCGGACTGGCCGAAGAAGTCTGGCGTCATATTGTGCGAGTGACTTTCTCGCAGGGTCCGCTGCTGGGCGATCAACCGCCCTGGCCATACCGCGCTTTCGGCGGCGATGCGAGCAACAAGCCGCGCGTGCGCGCGTCTGGGGTTGCTCAGGTACTTTCCGCCCGGGGCGAGTTTGATGACTGCGCCAACATCGAGCCCGCCCTGGAACGCCCGAGCTTTTCGATTCGCCGCATCCGCTGGCCTGAGTTGCGCGACGTCGTGGCGCTCGGCTGGCGTCCGCGCTCTGGGCATCAGCAACGCGTGCAACTTGCCCCACAAGCTCCGCTCCTGGCGCTCCACTTGGTGCTTGAGCACGCGCGCTATCAAGCTCTCCAGCCCGAACCGGGGCGGGCCGAGCGTGGTGACGACGATGTGAAATGCGATGCCGTTTCCCGCTGGAAACACCCGAAAAAAGAGCGTCGCCATGGTTGCGTGACGCGCGATCATAAGCTGGCAGGCATGAAACACGCGAACCGACGCTCGCGCGTCAAGATCATGAACCTGCGACAAATGCTCGCGAGGGAGCCACAGCCGAGGCGCGTTGTCTGCGCCGAGCCATGGGCTCTGCATGGACAGTGTGGCGCCGTCCACGATGACGATTTCGCCCTCGCAGACGTCGACCTCCGGGTGTTGCTGTACATTGGTGATGACCTCCGCGTAGATCTGCGGCTTGAGCGCTACACTCGCGACCTGGTCGGTGTCGAGCTTAGGCCGGCAGACGAACAGCATTTCGCCCTGCACGGTGCCGAACCCCGGGAATGGCTGCGCCGGGTCGATCATCGTGAGCACCGGAATCCGTCTCGCGCCGAGTTCCCCAGTTCCTAGCTGCTCGGTGTGCACCTTGACCGGCGGATGTTGCTGGTCGAAGGCCCGCTCCGCTAGCTGCGTCAAGGCGGCCACGCGCACATCAGCTACCGCATTGCGCGCTCGTTCGTCGAACCACTTCTTGAGCACCCATACGATCACCCAGAGCCCTATGCAGAACTCCACGCCGTCGGGTCCACCCATCACGAGCACCGCTCCACCGACTACGAGAGTCAGAGTCGCTCCGCCGACCACGATGGCGAACGCGTAGAGCAGCAGCCTCTGGGCATGCTGTTTTGCTGCGTAGCGCGCCTGGAACGCTACCTGCCAAACGGTGTGCACCAGTCGCTCGTAGTCGACCATCGGCTGATGACCGAAATTGGTGAACGCAGCCGGACGCGGGTTCGGAAGCACCTGGTACTCCGGGAACCTGGGATGTGCGACAACGTGAGCGGCTAGGTACCTCGTCGCCAGCTCGGTCACTGTCGCGACTGTCACTGGACCATGCGCCTGGCGCCCGTCCTGCTCGTTCACCATCGCCGTCGATAGCTGCATGACTCGGTAGGCGACGCGATCGAGTCAGATCCGACACCCACGTCGAAAAGTAGCTGTGAGGTTGCGTACCGGCACGGCGTGACGCGGTGTTAGCGCGGCACGAGCTGGGTCGAGCTCGCCATGGATCGCGCGGGCCTCGCGATCGAGCGCCACGCGGCCGGTGTCGCTCGGGTTCGCCGCCAAGAACAGGATCACGTGCTTCGTCGTGGCCGCCCTTGACGATCACCGTCCGGCGGCTGCGAAGGCCACTGCGCTGACCCGCGCTCCATGCGCGATCGAACGCAGCAAGGGACCATTTCCGGCAACGGCGGGTGGCCGCGGGGAGCTCATAGCTTCCCACCGCGTCGCCGCGGACGATCCCCGCACGGGTCCCTCCGGTGGGACCCCGTGGGAGACGCCGAGGGGAGTTGCCGCCCACTGGCGTCGCGCTGAACGTCCCGCCAGAGCTGCCCGCAGCCATAGGTCGTTGTCAGTGGTGATAGCCGTCTGGAGCGGAGCGGCCTACAGCTAGGCTCAATGCCGATCGGTTAGGCGCGTAACCGATCGATCTGATTTCGGTTTCTCGAAAGGCGGCGGGCGCCCTTGCGCGCAGCGAGCCGAGGATCATCGTGCGGCGATCTCCATGGAGGTTGCCGCATGCGTCTTCGTGAGTCGCTCGAGGCCGTTGCCGAAATCAGCC
>VBLP01000197.1:0-3253 GCA_005887925.1 Deltaproteobacteria bacterium
CAAGCGAGAACCGGCACGGGATCGGAGGGATCGGTTGCGCCGTGCCCGACGCGGCGCGCGTGCAGCCGGCCAGCCAAACAGAGGAGCCGTTCTCACCGGACCCCGATCGTCGCGCTGGCCCACGTCGTCGCCGTTAGCTTGTGGCCCGTAGCAAAATGAGGCGGCAGTGCTGCTTGACATCTCTTTCGTGGCACCACGTTGATCGCCGCGTTCATGAAGGCGACCGGTTTTGTGCTCACCGAGGAGCTCAACAAGCGGGTCGGCCCACTACCAAGACCGCGGCGCTGCCAATCCGCAAGCTCGTCGCCGTCCGGCTCCGTCGCCGCATCTGCATCTTTGAGCGGCAGGGACGTTGGGGATCTACGACACGGCCTCGCCGCGGCATGCCGAAGTTTCTTGCCGGCTGTTTCGCGTTAGAGCGTAGCGACGAGGAGCACTACGTGCGGATCAAGCTCGTCGTCGGCGCGCGTGCTGGCGAGAGCCGAGACGATTCCGAAGTGTTGCATGACCGCCTGCGCGCTCGGGGCAGTTCCAGAGAGGCTAACGAGGCAATACGGAGAGACGCGGGTCGCACCGGCAACGCGGGCCTGCACGGGCATGCCGAACACTCGGGTCGCCTTCCCGAGCGCCTCGTGGGCATGCGGCTGCTGAAGGACACGCCGGTGAGCTTTGCATTCGAAGCCTGCCGCAACCGATGCCGCAGGGACACGGCCCGGGGGCAGCGTCGTTGCAAGATCGAGAAGCACCACGTCGAGCTCCGCGGTACCGGGACCGCTGATTGCGCCCACTGAAAGGCCCGTCCGCAGACCGTACGTCTTCGCGCCCACAACCGCTCGCATGTACGAGATGTCCACCCAGCGCTCCGTCGGAGAGGTTGCCACTGTGAATACTCGACGACGTCCTACTGCTCGCGCCTGCTCGGGCGTTGCTCCGAGAGCCTTCGCAAGTCGCGTCAATACGTACAGCTCGAAAAAGTCATCGTTGCGGCGGATTCTGCGGCCATTCAGGGCCTGCAGCTCACGTTTTCGCGCACTGAAGTACCTCGTCACCGCAAGCTTGAGCTTGGTCATGCTCATCGTGACGATCCTTGACCCGGGGGTCTAGCGCCGCGAGCGATCTCGCGGAGGGTTCGGGCGACGGCTTCGGCGTCCGGTGAGGTAGTAGCTGGCCCGAACATCTCGTGAACTCGCTCGAGTAGACGCAAGAGCAAGTGTGCGTCGGTGAAGGGTTCGTAAAGAGGGAATTGGCCCATCGGCGGGGTGAAATGCCCTTGAGACGCCCCTTCACGACCGCGACTCCTCGGCATCCTCCTCGCGGTGAGCACGTCGGAGAGCACGTCGACCGAAGATACGGGTTCCTCCGCGTCGTTGAGGATCTCTAGGTCAAGGTCTTCGCTGGCGAGGTGTCCGCTGAGTGCCTGAATGCTCGCTGGACCCCGGATCTCCTGCTCGACGAGGACGACGATGATCTCATCGCGGAGCTTCGACCACTGATGCCGCTCCTCGGGATCGACAACTTCCGCGGTGTCGCGCGGGGGGGCAAACCGGAAAGCCGATCACGCGTCAGTGGGTCCGCCCGGTCAAGCACGTGGAGCACGAAGAGCGCGGCACCGTCGTAGAGGGTAGCCCATCCCTCGTCGGCCTCCTCCCCCTTGGCCTCGCGGTGCGCCGGCTCTGCTGCTTGCGCCAGGGCTTCCTCCACCGTTGCGATCAGCACGATGCGGTCTCCTATGCTGACGTTCTCTCGCGAAAGGAAGACGCGTAGATCGGCGGTTCGGCCGGAGCCGCCGCCTACAGCGTCCAGGACGCCCCCGGGCATCCACGAGGCGACGAAATGACGACGGCGCCGAACGCGGAAGGCCCTTGTAACGAAGCGCCTCACGCGTGCGGTCACGTCAACGACGCCACCGGCGTCGACCAGCGCGGTCGTGACGTCGATCGACAATTGCGCGTACTTCTTCGCCACCCGCTCCTCCGATAGGCTCACGCGCATTTTCGCGTGCCGAAGCCAGATGTTACCTTGATCAACAAGCTCGCGGGTGTGCCGATACCTGCTGCGACACGGCGCCGTATTTTGCGGCACCTGGTGCCGTGCGGTCACCGAGTCGAGCTCCTCGCCCGCTGGGCCGCCAGCTACGGGGTCGACGAGAACGCGGGCCACCGCCGCGATCAATCCGGCCGCCGTCGTTGCCGATCAACAGCCGCGCCGTTGGTAGTCATCACCTGGCCGACAGATCAACGTCGTCATCGATGGTCACAGGCGCACCCAGCGCCGAACAACGCTGCGTTAGCGAGCCGTTCCTACCTGCTGCGCGGAGTGTCGCGCTGCACACACGGGGGTTGCTGCTCGACGCCCCTGGACACACTGGGAGCCCTGGCGCATAGCCGCTGCCGGTTGTCCCCGGTCCCCGATGATCCGATGGAAGTGGTCCCCTCCGTGGCCGGTGGTAACACGTTGGATCCGCGCCCAGCGCTCTTGCACCTCTTGCACACGTCGATCTCTCTGATAACAATTCCCGTGGGGTTGACAACGTGGTTCCCCTCGACCCCGGCCGGGATGGCCGGGACCGCTTGCGAAGGCCACAAGCATGTTCATGCCATCGTCGCGAAATTGGGAAGAGATGAAGTACGAAGCCGCGGGTTGCTGGCCTCTACCGATCAACAATGGTGACGAATTTGCGCTCGTCACGAAGATGGCGGCTTCTACGATCAAGTCGGCGTATCGGTCGTGCCCGGTGTCGCTCACGATTGCGAGGGCGGAGACGCCGGAAGGCGTCGTGCTGGCGACGACGCTGAAGGTGGAAGATGATCCCCAAGCGGCCCTAATGCTCTCTGGGGTGCTTCGGCATGCGGAGGAACAGCTGGCCATTGAGAACATTCTGCGCAGGAAGAAGACGCTGATGGTCTTCTTCGACGAGCTGAGCCGGCCAGTCGCCCGCGCCTTGTGCACGTTCAGTGCCACTGAATGCTCAGAGGCATCTACAATGGTTGATGCCGCCGGATCGCGATATGCAGGGCCGTGGATTCCTCTGCTCTCGGATGTGCTTGATGAAGTGCAGGGGCTTGCTGATCCACAATTGGCTGTTCTTGCGAAATACGCTCCATCATGCGTAACGATCCCATTGACGCTCTCTGAATTCGAGATCCAGCATTCAACTACGATCGGAATGACCGACGTACTCGATTTCTCGTTGGACGATCCGGATGAAGGGTATGGTCTAGAGCAATCGACGTGGCATTTGCTGGAGCAGTTA
>VBLP01000197.1:3306-8009 GCA_005887925.1 Deltaproteobacteria bacterium
CGCGGCGATATGCTTGTTCGAGTCGAAGGCCGCTGCGTCGCTCACCACTAACCTGGATCGGTCGACGGAGCGGCGCGCGAAGAGCGTCCAGAAGCAGATCGACAAAGGAATAGGCCAGCTTGCTGGTGCGCTGCGGAATGTACGGCGAGGGCTCCCGCTCGTCGCGAAAGACGGTTCTGCGATCACATTGCCACCGATGGCTGGAGACATCCCTCAGGGAGTAGTGATGATTTCGGAAATGCTGACCGGCCTCGATTGGAAAGGCATTGCGGCGCAGCTCATCAATGCCTCAAGGCAATCAGGTGCGATGCTCCATGTTCTCGACCTACGGGAACTGCGAATGCTCGTCGGAGTCAGCAAGGATGAGCCACTGTTGTTTGTGAGGCAGTTAATGCACCGATTCGCCACTATGATAGAGTGCCAAAATGCCATGCTGCGCATGCGCTTGGATGGGCCGCCGATGCCCTGAGCTCCATTCGTCTTGAGAGAATGTTGGTCCGCTCACTGCGCGGCCTCGCCGAGCAGACCTGGACCACGTTCTCGTGGACCTCCAGCGCGGCGCGGACATCACATTCGCGACCAGTTTGTCGGCGAGCGGTGCCTCGTGTGCGCCGGTCAGCTCGATGACGACCTGGCCGTTCTCCGGGTCATCCAGTGCACATCGAGCCCGCGCGCGGTGGCGCAGCGCCAGTAGGCGCAGCGCCAGTAGGCGTTGGCGTAGCGTGCGACGCGCTACATAGGGTTGGGGTCGAGCTTGTGGTCGGCGACGCGGCGCTGCACACGGTACTCGCGGATCTTCTTGGGCAGAAGCGCGCTTCTTGGTCTTCGTCTAGATATCGTCGTTTTCCATGCCGTCGTTGGTCGGAACTCACTCGTATGGGAGCACGTTGCTCCGGCCTGAATGTTTCGGCGAATGTCACAAGATCTGGCCTGGCTGTGAAATAGATACTAAAAATCAGCGTTCTCATTCGCCGCATGGACTTGCAATGAGAGCCTACCGAAGCCATGTGTCATGACGTCAGCAACGAGCTGAAGAAACAAGGAATCTACGGAGATCAACAATGACCAAGATCAAGGACCTCATCGCGACCCTCAAGACGCGCAACCCCGAGGCGCAGGTGTTCATGATGACCACGCGCAAGCAGCCGTTCGAGAACTACGTCGCGGGCATCGTGGGCCGCGACGAGATGGCCGACCAACAGCGGCGCTTCGAGCCTGGAGTCGCCCCCGATGACGTCTTCCTCGTCGTCGGTAAGCGTATTCGTCCGGGCAGCCTCAGCGCCTGGATCATCGCCGAGCATCGAGCGGCGACCGGGCCGCACCCCGTGGTCGAGAGTCCGCCGAGCGACGACGCCGAGCTGATGGCCGCTTCGCTTGCAGATATCGTGCGAGAGCATCTCGACATCGACTCGCTCGAAGATCCCGGGGTGTGCGACGCTGGCTTCCACAGCGTCCCGGTCGCGGATCTGCGCAATGCTCTTGAAGCGGCCTACCGTGCGGGCGCCACCGCGCGCGAGCGTGCCAGCGACGTCGAGACGGCTCAATCACTGGCTGTGATCGACACTCTCCAGGCGCACACCGAGTAGCGGCTGGAGGCCGGTTCTGCTCCGCTCGCACGAATGGTCGCCGTTCGCGGGCAGCCCACGGTCGATCGCGGGCGATCCTGGGCTGTAAAGCGCACAGCCGCGGTTGATGCCGCTGGCGCAGTCCGCCCCGGGCCAGCGGCCGACGACGCGACCAACGCGAACACAGCGCCACCAGTGCGCTGGTCCACGGCGACCGCCGCTTTCATTTCGTCGTTCGTCGCCGAGGATGCTTCCGACCTGCGCTGGGCGGCTTCTTGCCGCGCCAGGCGAGTCTCCGGCGGGGCCGTCTTGGCGCTCGCAGATGCGACCTGGTTGCGGATGTGCTCGATTACGCGCGGCGAGGTCCCCATTGCCGAGCAAGCTGCGACACCTCATCGCGCCGGTGCTTTGCTTGCTGTTGCTGCCAGGACGCTTGCAGAAGCAGGTCAATATCTTTGTCTACCGCTGCGCGAATGTCTGCTTCGCTTGCCTCTTCCTCGGCCGCTTGCAACGCCGCGTGTAGCGCCGGAAACGCAAACTGGGTACTCGCCTCCTTCATCTCGGCTGCGGCATCAGCTTCAGAGATCGTGGCGGTCAGTGTATCGCGTTGGCAGAGCGCGGAGACGTCGCCGATCTGCAGCTCGCCGCGCTGCAGGGGGCGATTGGCTTCGTCGTCGCCGCGCTCGATGTTCAGCTCGGCGTTCAGACGGAATTCGAGGAATACGGGCCCACGATACGGAGTCCAATACAACCCGTCGGATCGGCCACCTGGTCAAGGATGTCCATCAGGTCGTCCTCGTTGGCAGCGCTGACGAGCGCAAGCGCTCAGGTCCGGCCACCTCACGAGATACATGGGCATATGCGGATTCTCGGCGATGCCCTCACCTGGCGCAACCGGCCGCGGCGCCCAGTGAACCTCGTCTCGATGTTCCCGCCGTTGTCAGCGGTGTACGTGTCGTCGGCTCTGCACGCGCGAGGGCGCCATCGCGTTGCGGACGCGGCGCAGCTCCTGCTGGAGAGCAGCGCGCGCCAACCTTCGGATGTCGACATGAAATCGTGCGACGGCGCCGGCGACCGCCTTCTCCAGCAGAGCCTTGGCACGCGCGCGACGTTGGATCCGGGTCCAGCGTTCTCGCACCTCTTGCACACCTTGCTCGCTGATCGGGTCGCTCGGTCCCGGCCAGCGGCCCATCGCTTCGAGCGCGTTCAGGATCGACAGGCACTCCGCGACCGCTTGCGCCGGCCTGGGACCTTCTGCCGCGCGCAGCGCGCGCTGACGTTCCTCCGCGACCTGCATGCCTCGCCTCCACCGGCGAATTCGTTCGCCCTCGTCGAGTGCAGCCATCTCGCGCGCCACGGCATCTGGGTGATCCAGGTTCTTGAGCATCGGGTAGGTCCGTCTGTCGGGATTCTAGCCTCGCCGGGCCAACCCCGTCCGGATCATCTCGTTGATCAGTGACGCGGCGAGCTCGGCGTCCGTGGTCCCGGTCGCGGCGAGCGTGATGCCTTCGAAGCGCTGCGCGTCCGCGACGATCGACGCGATGTACTGCGGCGCCGTCAGCCCCTCGGCGCCGAACGAGATCTCCTGCATCGCCCGAACGATCTGCAGCGGCGTGCCCTGGAAGACGCGGTCATCGCTCATCACGATCTTCATGGCGGCGTGCCCTTGTACCGTGCGCGCCAGCTTCCCGAGGGAATGATCGGCAGGTGACTGACCTGATCGGGCCGCAACACGTACGCTTGGACGGTGGTCCCGTCTTCGAGGCCAATGCTCGTGCGCTGGTAGAATCGGGGATGGCCCTCGAGCCGGTCCATCGCTGCGAGCGCCGGCTCGTCGACCTCGTACACCTCGCCGGGAACGGCATGGTCGCCGCCAGGGACCATGCCGGGGAACCCGCCGAAGTCGTACAGCGTGAACGTTGGCTGGGTCCGAGCCTCGAGGACGAGTCGAGCGCCTTCGAGGAGGTGATGGTTCCGCTCGCCAGCGAGCAACGTGCCGTACACGAACACGCGGGTGTGCGGTTCGACCTCGCGAGCGCGGGGATTCGATCGGCTCGCTGTGCGCCGCGTGGGCGCGTTCTTTTGCCCGGTCATCGCGCCACCCCCGTCGCCGCCGTGAGCCGGCCGACGTCGAACCCCAGCCGCCTGTAGGCGCGCTGCAGGACGCGGAGGTAGTCGGACTGCGGAGCCCATGGCACGACGCGCCCGATGGGCTGCTGGTAGAGCTGCGCGCGCCGGCGGTGACCGTGCTCATCGGTGACCAGCATCAGGCGACGCCGGTACGCCAGCGGGCAGCCCTCATGGCGATCCAGATCGAGCAGCTCGTCGGGCGGCAGGCGGTAGAGTAGGCCCTTGACCTGCTCGCCCGGGATCCGAACGACCGTGGCGACCGCGCCACCCCAGCGCCGGCTGAAGCCAGCGAACGCGAGCGCGTGGTTCGGAAGAACTGCCCTCGCTTCGGCTTCTGCGCTCGGGCAGCGCGAGCGCATCTGCCGCGTGTCGAGGTTGGAGCCGTATGCAAAGTACATCACTCGTTCCATCGATCATCTCCTGTGCTGGAGCCCCTATCGACCGGTGGCGTGATCGCCGCCGGCCGATGGGGCGGTCTATGCCGCGGCGTGCGCGGCGTCGGAATCGTCATTGGCTGGCGTACTTGGGGCCGCGGCGGTCCGATCGCGGCGCCCGCGCTTCCAGGCAGCCGACCCCGCGAGCCCCTTCGTCAAGCAGCGGCGCGTGGTCTTGAACTCGTCGCCGATGAGGCCGAGCCTCAGCAGGACAACGCGAAAGTCGTACTTGGCTGTCGCGGGATTGAACTCGCGGCGCTTGCTCGAGGCACCTTTGGCGCTGAGCGCGTTTGCCGCGAGGGCCAGGACCAGCTGGACATACGACTTGACCTCGTCGGCGTCGACCGAGCCGTTGAAGTACCGGAACTCGATCGTCTTGCGATAGAAGAGGCTGTTGAGGTTGAGGCCGCGGTAGCGGCTGCCGTCGCGCCGCTCGGGCCTGGTGTTGCGGTAGCCGTACCACGCGCGGTTGAGCGCCTCCATTGTGGTCGGCTTGCGCCGCGCGAGGCGCGCCATGAACTCTGGATCGATCGGCTTGCAATACTGCCCGAGGCGCCGACTCGTGATCTGAAGG
>VBLP01000197.1:8080-14992 GCA_005887925.1 Deltaproteobacteria bacterium
TCGAATAGTCAGCGCGTGCGCCCGCCCGTGCCACTGCGCGAACGACGGCCTGCAGCAGATCGAGGTCGTCGTAGCTGAGAATCGGCGAGACGATCTCGCCATTCTCGTAGCCGCTCAGCGAACCGTCGTACTCGACGCGCCAGACGCGGCCATTCGGATCCGTGACGCTCGTGTCCCAGGCGGACAAGCTCCCGCCAACCGCCGAGTGAATCGCTCGCGCGAGATTTTCGCGGCTCAGGCCAACGGTTTCGATCTCGATCCCGAACCGGAGTGTCTTCATCGTTGCCGTCATCGTCGTCGGGGTTTCTCTATGGGCGTTGTGCCCGTCGCGACGACACACATGCGATTGGTCCAGCGTAGTAGCAAGTCGAAATCGACCACTTCCAGTTCGATTTTCACTGCTTACAGATTGTCAGCAGTATTCCGCAACATGGACGCGGATGTCGAATGGCTGTCCGCCAATCCCGATCATGTGACATGAAACTGTGAGGTGTTCAGTGGGAGAGCTGGCGCTCTGAACGTGAAACACTCGCATTGGCTCGCTCACACTCGCAGAGCACGGATGTCCACACTCGCTCGCGCGCGTCGCCGGGCGTCGTTACGTCTGCTGAGCGTCAGCGGTCGCGATCCGGCGACTCTTCGCTCTCGCGATCGTCCAGGGAGACGTGACGAACACCGGCCGCAATGCCGGCGCGATAGGCGGCCCGCAGGGCGGCGCCAACGCCGGCGACGTGCACCTGACGGAAGTCCAGCCGGTCCGAGCCTTGCGGCTCGAAGCTGTCGATCCGGAGGTGCTTCGCGGCGATCTGAAGGAGCGTGGCGTTCCAAGCCGTGCGGGGGACGGCGCCAGGCAGCGGGGGAGCCACATGCGCGTCACCGGCTCGCGCGAGCTCGACGATCGCCTCCAGCGCCTTGCGGAGCTGTCCGAGCTCGTCGGCGAGCCTGGGCATCGTGTGCTCGAGGAACCGGTGCCCCATCGCTGTCCTGAAGAACTCCATGCTCACGCGGCGACCTGCGCGAGCAGGTTCTCGATGCTCGCCTTGTGTTCCTCCAGGCCGGCGCGGATCTTGGCGCGATTCTGATCGGTCGCCGCGACCGTCACCGCGGTTGCCACGCCGTGGAAGCGCTTCGAGGACTTCTTCAGCGCTCCGACCGGATCGGTGAGCTTGCGGGTCGGCTTCGTGATGCCCCAGAACGTGAATCCGTTCTGGGTCTTGTTCTTCAGGCCGAGGTCCGTGGCCGCTGCCATCGCCGCCCCGGAGAGCGAGCGAAACACGCGACCCTTGTAGCGGATGCCGCCCTCGACCACGGTGCACTGACACCGGACTGTACCGTGGCGGTCGACCTTCTTGATCACGGTGCCTTCCGGCGGCAGCCGCGACGCGGAGTCCTCCGCGGCATCCTCCGCTGCGTCCGAGGCATCGGGCGCAGAGGTCTCCTGGGTCGCTGCGGTCGTGTCCGACGTCGCCCGCTTCGTCTTCGTCTTCGCCTGCTTCGTGGCGCTCTTCTTGGATGTGGTCTTCTTCTTCGACATGGTCTGGTCCTTCTCGCGTTCAGTGCTCACCACGGGCTCGGTGAGAGGGTGATTCGAAGCGATTGCCCGAGGTCGCTGACGGCGGATTGCTAGAATGAGCGTGAATCTGTGTAGGTGAGGGATTGTGCAGTGTGGTTGGTTGTTCAGATCAGCTGATGTTCGGTCATCACGTTCGCGACCAGTTCATCGGCGAGCTCCGCCTCGTGTTCGCCGGTCAGCTCGATGATCACCTGGCAGTTCTCCGGATCGGCGGCGATCGTCCAGTGCACCTCGAGCTGGTGGCTGCGGCGCTCCATCTCGGCCGCGATCTCGTAGAGACCGGGCCTCCTGCAGCGGTCCGCGCAACGACACCGCAGTAGGGCCGTGCCGGCGGAAGTGCCGCCACCCGACGCATCGGCAGCTGCACCGTGCGCTGCTGCGCGTCCTCGACCAGGAGCAGGTGCGCCACGCGCGGCGCTCCGCTCAGCGCCCGCAGCACTTCGGCTTCCACGTGGCGGCCTGCGGCTTGGATCCCGGCCCACGTGTCGCGCTGGGACTCGATGAACGTGACGTAGTCGATCTCATCCGCGCGCCACGATTCGATGTTGCGCCGTATCTGCGCGAGGAATCGTGTTGCTGTACTCGACATCTGTTTACTCTCTTCGTGGCCGCGCTGGTCGGCGGCCACGACGACATGCATTGCGTCTTCATGGCGCGAATAGCAAGTTGAATGGCCTCGATTTCATGTATTTGCGTATTGCCACAACAATTCGGATCGTTGCGCGTTGCACGGGAGTCACGCTCGTCGGAGCATGACCGCGTGACCCGTTCGTCCGTCCTGACTCGCTCCGGCTTCCCGACTGCCCAACAACGAGAGCAGCTTCGTGTCCGCGTTGGGGGCTTCGTGCGCAAGCGGCGCTTGCACCTCGGTCTCAAGCTCAAGGACGTCTGCCACGGGCTCGGTTACCGCTCCTTGAATGCGGTCAGCAACGTGGAGTCCGGGATCGAAGGGATCCCGGCCAAGCGCGCCTACGCCTGGGCCGACGTCCTGGAGCTGCCTCGCGATGCGTTCTTCCAGTTCGTGACCGGACAGGTCGACGACATCAGCGACGCCGCGACGGCGACCGCGTCGGAGCGGCTCACGCAGTCCGAGCGAGAGCTGCTCGCCTGTTACCGCCGCCTCCCGCGACGATTTCAGCGACTGCTGCATCAGCGCGCCGTCGTGCTGGAGACGTTGGCGGCAGCGCAGGACCGCGCCCGATGACGTCGGCAGCCATGACTGACCTTCACGCGTTCACGCTGCGAATGGCACGGCGTCACCCGCAGTCCCTGGGTCCGTGCTCATGCGCGACGACATCTTGATGCGATGCACCGCGGCTTCGATCCGCGCGCCGAGCAGGCGATCGACGCCGCGAGGATCGAGCCCGAGCGTGGCGGCGACGTCGGCGAGCCCGTACGGCCCCAGCTGCGCCTTCGCGCTGTCCAGCGCGGCCTGCTTGGCTTCGGCACCCTGCTCGGCCGTGAGGTCGCCGTCCCGGCTCGTGGCTTTCAGCTTGTCCACGAGGACCTGCTGCATCTCGCGCGCGGCGGTGAGGACGGCGCCGTCGATCATCAGCAGCACGCGAGTCACGTGCTCGGTCTTGATCTTGGCGGCTGCCAGCTGTGCAGCTCTGATCGACAACCAGGTCAGCCCGAGGGCCGCGAGCGGCGCGACGAGCTCGAACAGCTTCCATGCGAACGTGTTCGTGTCCATGCGAACCTCCTATCCGGCGATGCCGGTCGTAGCGGGCGTGGCGGTGGCGCTGCCGAACACGCGATCGAGGACCGCGCGTCCAGCCGAACCGGGTGACGAGGGCACGCAGGACGACCGCGGCCGAAGCCTCCTGCGCCGGCGTGAACGAGTCGAACAGGGCGGCGCGCGTCGCGACGGCGCGGTCGAGCGGGAGCGCGCAGCGCGGATCCGGTCGCCGCTCGAAGGCCGGCGCCGATGGGTTCACGAAGTACGGCCAGCAGTACACCTGGTCACCGAGCCGACGCAGACGCCCAGCGTTCTCGAGCTCGCACCCGACGGTGGCGTGGTTGACGTTGGCGAACCGCCGGCCGGCGATCAAGCCAGGCTTGCCGACGTGCCAGGTCCCGACGGTGACCGGCGCACTCTGGTAGATGGCACCGTCCCTGGCGATCAGGAGGTGCCACGAGGCCGGGCGATCCACGCCGCGGCGGAAGCTCTGGATGCGCCGGGCGAGGGCCTCGGCGTAGCCAGGACCGCCACGCTCGTCGGTCGTGTGCCACACGATCCCGAGCGGGGAAGGCACCGCGAGCGGGTAGGTCCGGACCGTGGGGAACTGCTTGCCGACCGGGTCACCCGCGGAAGTGATCAACCACCCCTTGTCGTCGATCATCATCGGGCCACCTCCGGGCGCGCGGTAGGCGCCGGCGGGGCGGGGCGCAGAAACTCGGCCAGGTGCAGCTCGCGCTCGGGAAACGCAGCGTGGATGTCGACGGGCTTCTTCGTCTCGGCGGCATGATGGGCTGCGACGTCCGGGTGCGACCACCCACAGGCCTTGCAGCGCTCCGCGAGCGTGTTGACGATGCGGCGATGCTCCGCGACGTAGCTGCCGCTGAGCTCCGCCCCGATCGCCTCGAACGTCCGAACCAAGCACTCGTTAGACCCGCAGTTGTTGCAGCGCCGCAGCGCAAGGATGTTCGGATCCTGGATCTGCTCGGGACCGAAGCTGACACCGAGCACCGGAGGGCCATGACAAGGGTCGGCGGCGCCGTTGGTTGGAAACCCTAGCGCCGCGCGCGCCGAGCCGCCGACGATCTCGATGCGGCTGTTGGGGCCTGTGGTCGCGCTCTCGATCAACAGTCCGCCGGAATCCTCGCTGACGATCACCCCGGGGAGCGCACGCTGAACCACGTGGGCGAGCTCGGCCGCGGTGACGCGGGCGAGGTCCGCGAAGTCGCTTGGAGTGAAGGTGACAGTCGCTGGCGGTTGCGCGTCGACGCGGATCTCCAGCGTGTCACCGGCGTGTAGGCTGACGGGGCCGATCTTGGCCTTTTGTGCGCCGCGATTCAACGAGATCCGATGTTCGGCTCCGCACCCGGCACAGTGCTGGATCATGTGCCCAGGTTCAGGAGAAATGGAAATCATCTTGATCGGCATGAATACTCCTACGTGGCAAGTACATGACAAGCGAACTGGACGTCGGGCTGCCCGATCGTGCCGCCCACGAACGCAGCTGTTCCTATCGGCGTCGGAAAGAACCCAAATGGTCCTGAAGCGACGTTCCTCGAGTTGAGCATCGTGAACGTGATCGAGCTCGGCTGTGCTGGGAACACCTTGCGGAACGGGGCGCCGGTGCCCACTGCCGCATTGTTGAACGGGCCCAGATAGGAGATGTACGTCTCGGTCGCGCCCGGCGAGATCAAGTTTCCGCCGACGTCTATCACCTGGTGCCCGTGTCCGATCATTTCGATCGTGAAGTTGTTGGGCCAGTTGTCACCGATAGGAGCGTTGTTCGCATCCGTGGAGTTCAGACGGAAGAAGTTCGTGTTGAAGTCGAGCTTCGACGATGCGAACGCAGCGACGTCTCTGACCCACTGAGCTCCATCCCAGCGAGCATTGGCGGTGATCTCGAAGTCGAAGAGTGCTGCGTATAAACGGTACTTGTAACTCTCGCCAGCGCTCTCCCACAGGAGCTTGCGCTGCGCGGGCTGCGTGGGCGCAACGTTGGTCGCGACCGCGGGGACCTTCTCGTCGGCCGTACCATTGACCGTCTGCGTCGCCGAGAACACGTTGGCCGCGTTGGTCCGCACCGCGCTTGCGTTCAGCGCATCCAGCTGCGAGCGGACAGACCCGGCTGGGAGCGTGCCTGACGTTCGCGCCCCGATACGCGCGGCACCATCGGCCACATCGGAGTGCTCGGAGAGGTCGTTGATGATCTTGCTCAGCGCCGCCAGGATCGAGACGCCAGCGGGGTTCGCGCTGCCGTCGAGCCAGTTGGTTCGCGTGCCGACACCGATCCGGTTCGCACCCGCGTCGGCAACAAGATCGCTGACGAGCTTGTCGAGCTGGGCCTTCACGGTCGTTGCAGGGTTCGCGGTGCCGTCCTTCCATGCGCCGCCAGCGGCGTACGCGATCGCTGACGAGACATGGGCTCCGGCGGCCACCGTGATGTGGCCATTGATGAACCCGAGCAGCGCGTCGAGCTGCGACTTCACGCTGCCGCCGCCGAGCGCGCGCGGTGCGCCCTCGGTGGCAGCTGCGCCGATCTTCGCGGCGCCGCCCTCCGCTGCCAGGTCGGCGACGATCTTGTCGATCTGCGCCTCGACAGTCGTCGCAGGGTTCTGACCGCCATCTGCCCATGCGGTGTTCCCGCCCGCGTAGTCGATCGCGGCCGCGGCGTGGCGATCTGCCGTTCCGCCGACGTGGGCGTTGTAGAACCCGAGCAGGTCCGAGATGGCCTCCGTCGTCTGGCCCCGGCGGATCGAGCGCGGCGCGCCAGAGAGAACGAACGCGTCCTGGCGCCGCGCCGTCGAGATTGCGTCGCCACCGATCTGCGCTTGTCCGAAGCTGCGGACGACGTCTGCAAGCAGCAGCGCGTCCGAGCGCAGCGCCGGTGGCACGGCCGCGCCTGCAGCTGCCTCGGCGCCTTGTACGACGAGGAACTTGAAGCTTTCGTCTCTTCGGAAGAAGACGGACTGCGAGTTGCCGTCGATGCGGGGGTCTGACAGGGCGCGATCGAACTTCACGAAGATCGAGACCACCTTCTCCTTGCCATCACCGGAAACCTCGGTCGACACGGCGTTGTCGTCCTGAGCGACGTTGGCGTTCTGGAGCGCGGAGAAGAAGATGCGCTGGCCCTGCTGGTCGAGCGCGATCCCCGGTCCCGAGATGTCCACGGTCAGGTTCGGCACGGGCGCGTGCGGCGACACCACGGCGTTGGCGAGCACGCCGACGAACCCGAGGTCCGCGGCGAGGTTGTGATCGGCGTCCTCGAGATCGGCGAACGCGGAGTCGAGCTCGGCCTCCGTCACGCGCTCGCGAAAGAAAAAGTCCTTGCGGTTCGCCATGACACCCTCAGTGCAGCAACCAGTCCTCGCCGAGCACGGAGGTCCCCAGCTCGACGTGATCGATGGTCTCGGGCGGGAACGGCTCGACCAGCCGCGCGAAGTGCGTCTGCGCCGGGCGGAGGTAGTCGACGATCTGCCGCAGACGCCGGCGCTCCTCGGTGGTGAGCACGCGAGGGCTCACGACCTCGAACGCGAGCGCGGCGAACGAGGTCGATGGCCCGAGCACCCAGTCCTCGCCCAGCAGCGACTCGCCCAGGAACAGCGCCTCGCCCGCGTACGCCATGATCTCGACCTCGAGGCCCAGGAAGAACCGGATCGCGTTG
>VBLP01000197.1:14998-29122 GCA_005887925.1 Deltaproteobacteria bacterium
TCTCGCGGTACATCGCGACCAGGACGTTCAACAGGCGCCGCTTGTCGACGACCGACAGGTCGAACGCGAACGGATCGCCCAGCTCGCCGCGCATGCGGTCGAGGAACCGCTCCGGGCCGATGTCCGGATCGAGGATGTCCGTGAAGTGGTCGATGTCGACGAGGACCAGGTCGGTCACCTCCTGCAGGCAGGCGAGGAACCGCTGCAGGTCGCCCGTGGTGTCCTCACGCCGATTGAGCTCGGGCAGGAGCCGGTACAGGTCGAACACGCGCTCGGCGGGGCGGGGCGGGACGAAGCCGGCGAAGCTCGCGCTGCCGTTCGTTGCCGCCGTACTGCCGGCCGACGTTCCGAGCACGCCGGCGACGTCCACCTGGTAGCTCGCACCGGGTGTGAGCGCGACGTCGACCAGGAGGTCGACCGCGGAGCTGGTCGCGGGCTCGACCGCGATCACCGATGGCCCGATGGCCGGCGCAGACACTGCGGTGAGCACGTAGCGCGCGGGATTGAGCGCGTCATTGTCGCTGCTCGGGTCATCCTGCCGGACCGCGGTGTCGAAGCTGACCCGGACGCGTGCGAGGTCGCGGGCCTGGGCACCGACCACCCGGGGCGCCGCCGCGGCCTCAGCGCTCGCGACCAGGGCCGTTGGCCTCATAGCGGCTGCCTCCCGTCGCCGTTCAGGAGGTCGACGCGGCCGAGCACGGGGAACTCGCGCGTACCCAGGACGAGATCGCCCGGGGCGCCGTTGATCAGGAAGTCGTCGGGCCCATCGCCGATCTTGCGGACGCCGGCGACGTCGCGCACGACGTTGAACACGTCGGAGAAGGCGATCTCGCTGGCCGGATCTCCGTTGGCGTTCTTGAGGTTCCAGCCGAAGTCGACCTGCGGATTGGGCGTTTTGCGTTGGCGCCCTGGCGGAGGAAGATCGTTGCTTGGATGTCGACCGGCAGGTACGAGGGGTCCTGCACGGCGACCTGGAACGTCAGCGTGTTCGGGAACACCACGGTCACCTGCCGCTTCACGGCGTCCTTGAGCGCCTGGGAGGGAACACCGCCGCCGCGGGGGATCACGAACAGGATGCCGGTGTTCTCGGCGATTCCGGGATCCTCATTCGAGGTCAGCATCAGCGCTCGCGCGACCTCCGGGAGCCTGCGCGCGTTGACCTCGTAGTCCTCGCGCGAAACCGTCCGGCTGAGCACGCGGATCGACTCGGGCGCCAACGTCTGGATTTGCGCGATGCTCTCCCGGTCGCTGCCACCCGACGCTGGCCTGGGATTCGTCGCCGCGATCGACACCGGGTTCCCTTCGACGTCGGCGAAGCTGCCCTCGAGCCTGGTCAGGGTGCCCGCGTTGACGTTCCCCGCCGCGCCGCCGCCGGTCTTGTAGCGCACGGTGATCGTTCCCGACGGGATCGCGCCGTTGACACCGTTGCCGAAGCGAATCGTCGCGCGGTCGGCCTGGTCGACCACGACGATGAAGTGCCGATCGGTTGCGGTGGATGACAGGAAGTTCTGCGCTTCGAAGTAGTCGCCGTTGCCGGCCTCCACCTGGGCGGAGCTATCGAGGAACGGCGTCGCCGGGAGCACGACCTCCTGGTTGGGCAGGCCGGTGGACGCGAACAGCTCGTCCTGGGGCGCGGAGTCCTCGAGGATGCCCGTCATGATCGGCGGCGCCGCTCCGGCAGGGATCACGACATCGCTGAGCAGCTGGAAGACGATCGGCTCGGTCACGGACGCGGTGCGGACCCGTGTGCCCTGCGGCAGCACCACGTTGGCGATCGGCGCGACCGCCAGCGCGAAGCTCTCCTCGACGGTCGCCGCCCGAGCACCGGCCGGGCGGAATCCCAGGAGCTTGCACAGCGCGATCAGGTTCTTGCGCTGGGTCGCCGTCAGCAGCCGGCTCTCGCGTGCCTGGTTGTCCTGGTAGACGACCAGCACGTCGAGCACGAACGCGTAGAGCTCGAGCAGGATGTTCCCGAAGTTCGCGACGTTGAAGTCCGTCCAGTCGGGGAACACCGAGCGCACGAGGCTCTGCAGCCTGAGGCGCAGGCTGTCGAAGTCCTTGTCCGTGAGGTCTTTCGCTTGGGTGAGTAGCCCCATCGTGCTTCCGAAACGCAAAGAGCCCCGGCGGGGGGCTCTCCACGCCGGGGCTCGAGTGACTCGACAACCCAGACCGGTCTAGCGACCGGATGCACAGAAGATATGGGACTTCCACAGCAACGTCAATCCTGTTGTGAACGGAGCCCGGAGCGCCCACCCCGCGCACACGCGAGGCGAGCTCCCCAGAGGGATAGATCGACTACCCGCCGGGTCCGACCACACAGTTTCGCTGCTGTTGTTGGAAGTACTTCCAGGTCTCGGGCGTGTCGATGGCGCCCAGGTTGCCCCGCACGAGCTGCTTGCGGCAGACCAGGGTGTACAGGTCAAGCAGCACCTGCGACGGTCCCTTGTCATCGCTCGGCCAAAGCCGGGCGCGGTTGAGCAGGCGAATCGCGCATCGCGGATCCTGGAGCTTGTGCAAGCACAGCTCGGCGATCTTCTCGATCATCGCGCCGTTCTGGCTGCGCTCGGCGAGCTTGACCGCGCGCGCGTCGTCGCCCCGGGCAGCATAGATGTCGAGAAGCCAGTCGATCGCGCTCTGGTTCTTGGGATCCAGCTGAAGCGCTTCTTCGAGGTAGCGCAGCCCTCTGGCCTCGTCAGGCGCGCCAGGAACCGCACCTGCCGCCTCGCTGTGGGGCCCCATGTACATGCGCGCGAGGTCAAGTGCGATCTCCGCCTTGAGCGCGCCCGCAGAATCAGCGTAGGCGCGCTCGAGAAATGCCAGCGCCTGTTGGACGTCGGTCGCGGCCCCGAGCAAGCCGTAGTTGTGGACGCGGAACAGGAAGTGCTCGGCGACGGCGAGGTGCTGGTCCGCGGCGCGCTTGTACCACGTCATCGCGACCTGGCCCTCCTCCGGCGTGCCCTTGCCGAACGGGAAGAGATCGTACAGTCGCGCCAGCCAGAGCTGCGCGATCGGATCGCCGCCGCTGGCGAGCGGCTCGAGCCGGTCCCGCCATGGCAACAGCCGCTTGCGTTCGAATCCCTCGAAGCGCAGGAGCTTGCCGAGGGTGCGTTCATCGTCTGCGCGCACCGCGGTGAACAACGGGACAGTCGGCGCCTGGCCCCCGATCGGGCGCCGGCTTTCGGCGCGAGCAGACGCGGCGCCCAGAAGAGCAAACAGCACCAGCATCCGGTGGAGCGAAGGCACCGAGCGACCCTACGCAACCGTGTCCCGGGGTGCAAGCCGCGAGCATGCCGGGTGCCGCATGCGACGTTCGCGAGATACGCGGGTTACACGTGGACGGTCTGATCGATCCCGGACAGGATAACGTTGTTCCCTGGCGTGTTTGTCGAAATGACATCGTAGCGAAGTCGGATCGCGAGGACGTTCTCGCCATCGTGCTCCTCGCGGGTGATTCGCACGTCGGTCACGAGCACGCGAGGTTCCCATCGCTTCAGGGCATCGACCACGTACACGCGGCCGAGCTCTTGAAGGACGCTGTCGTTCTTCTGGTGCCGCAGGCGGTGAAGGAGCGAGCCGAAGTCGGTCCTCCAAGGCACCTCTCCGGGAGTGATCTCCGACGCGCCGATCGTGCCGAGCACCTGGCCGACTGCGCTGCGGACGAGCTGCTCGCCACCAGCAGCGGCAAAGTCCGCGCGGCCATCTCGCTGAAATGGCCTGGTCAGACCGAAGCCTAGAAACTCGAGCAAATTGGCCTCACACGGTGGGATACGGCGTCGATCTCTTGCAGTGCCTTCACTGTGTGGTCGACTGGTTGCAGTAAGACGGCAGCTCGCACGCGCACGCTATGAACTGGAATGAGGTCCGACTTGTCCGGGTTGCGATGCGATCGTATGGTCCGTATTGAATGAGCGGACGAGTTGACCTTGAGCGATGGTTCGATGAGGAGGTCTCCGCCTTTCGTACTGCTTGTTCCGGTGGGGCAGAGCCTTTCAAGCATCTTTGCCAAGCGCTCGGATGGGCCTACGCGCTTGACGAGTTCTTCAAGGATTCGGATGCGAGCTACGAAGGCAAACGGGATGCCGACACTGATGGCGCTATTCTTCGGGGACTGCGGTTCGCCCGCAATAGGGTGTTTCATCAGGCATTGCAACCCATTCGCCATCAAGGCACTGGATTTCCTTTCCCGTTGTCCTCGCCGTTCGGCTCGTGGTTTACGTGGAAGCCGGCGTCTCAGCTCACTGCCGGTCGTCCAGATCCCAGGGGAAAGCAGATCTACGAGACACGTATGCAGAACAAAGATGTCAATCCAACGCTCGATGCGACAAGGGCTTGGTTCTTGAAAGTGCCTTGATTGCAGCCCGCGCAACGATGTGAGCCATTCGTATGCTGTTGTCGAAGGGGTCGGCGGTAGCATCATTGTTCGTTCCGCTATGTCATCCGGGTAGGGCGGCGCGGATCTCTTGCAGCGCGTTCACGGTGTCGTCGAGCGCACGCAGCGCGGCGGCGGCGTCCGTCCCAAGGCTCGACAGATCGGGGAGCGGTCCGAGGCCGGCGAGCTGCGCGAAGACGTTGATCAGCGCGATAAGCCGGTTCACCGGAGCCACCGACTCGGCAAGACTCTCCAGCTGCGAGCTCACCTGGTGCTTCGAGCAGTCGGCGACGGCTTGGAGCTGCGCGTTGCCGAGCTCCGCGGCGCGGTTCTCGGCCTTCTGGATGCGTACCTGCTGATCGATAATCGCGCGCAGCTGACCGGACAGTCCTCCGAGGAACGCGAGCAGCGCGTCGATGAGCCCCAAGATCATCAGCGGCACCGACAGCTGTGGCACGATCGCGGCGATCCGCGCGGCCTTGTTCGCGAGGTCGGGCAGCGCATCGGTGATCTTGCTCGGATCCAGATGCGAGATCGCGTCGGGGATGGCCTTCACCGCGTTGAACAGCGCCAGGGCGACGTCGATCAGGTTGAACACGGGTCCCAGCGGCGCGAGCGCGGCGTTCGCCTGCGCCAGGAGCTGCTTGGACAGCTCCATCGGATCGGGCACGCCGACGTCGGGCAGCTCGGCATCGATGGAGGCGCCGCCCGGGAACGTGACGCTGAGGCTCTGCGGCTGGACCGTGAGCTCGACGCAGAGGCTCTTCAGATCGGGGATGGGCATGGTCGTTCCTCAGATGGGTCCGCCGCCGGGAAGCACGAGGCGGCCGTTGATCACCACGGTCGTGCCCTCGATGTTGATGAGGCCGTCGGCCTTCAGGATCAGGGCCGATGTGGCCTTGACCGTCATGCCGAGCGCCGTGCCGTCGAACTCGATCTGGTCGCCCGAGAGCTTGTCCTCGATGCGCAGCGTTTCGTGACCGGCGCGGTCATCAAACACCAGGACGAATCGCCGCGTCTCGAGCACGCGGACCTGCGGTGTCTCGGTCTTCGAGAGCTCGCGCGCCGGACCTGGGATCTCCGTCGAACCGCCAGGCATGCCCCAGTGACCCGCGAGGTAGTAGGGGCGCTCGACGTCGCCCTCCTGGAATAGGACCCCCACCTCGGCGCCGTCCTCGGGCACCGCGAAGAAGCCCTGCCGGTCGCTGCCACCGCCCAACGTTCCGAGCGGGAACGCCCACGCGCTGGCGTCCTGGATCAGCCCGGGGATGCGGACGCGAACGCGGTCGAGCTTGAGCGGGTCCGCGCGGTCCACGACATGGCCGATGTGCAGGCCGAGGAGCCGGTGGTCCGGGACGTCGAAGTCGTCGTTCATGTCAGGACTCCCCCTGCGCGGACCGGCCGTGGGTTGCGCGGTACTCGATGTGGGTCTGCCCGGTTTCGCGATCGACGACCTCGACGGGCCGGAGCGCACCCGGGTCGTTGTCGGCTGTGCTGGCGCGGTTCAGCTTGCCGTGGGTCGGAGCGCCGCCGACCTGGCTGTGCCCGTCGCGCAGGCACTTGAGCTCGATCGTGTAGCCGGAGCCGTCGATCTTGTGCTTGGCCTCGCGCAGGTAGTACTTGCCCGACAACCGCTGACCGATGCCTTGGAGCTCGACGACCGTCTTGGCGAGCAGGCTCGGATCTCCGAGCACGGTCGCCGAGAGCTCGACGGTCACGTGCTGGGCCGCACGGTAGGCCGCGTCGGCCTGGCGCTTGGCGGTGGCAGAGGTCGGCTCGGTCGTCGAGCGGGTGTCCTCGGAGATGTTGCGGCGCTCGAGCCGCGTCGCGCCGGTCTCCGGATCGACGATCTCGATTACCGGCGCGAGGCTGTCCCGCTGCGTGCCGGCGTTCGAGCCGCGCTCGTGGATGTCCTTCTTCTGGATCGGATCCCGGCCCTGCACGCTGACCGCGCCCGGTTTGGCGGTCACGTCGTTGTCGATGTGAAACGAAAGGATCTCGCCGACCTCGGGCGGTGTGAACCATCGCAGCGCGCGCGTCGGTCGCTGTCCGAGCCGACGCTGATGGAAGTGCAGCCCGTCGAAGTCGACGTAGAACTCCATGCCCTCGAGCTTGGCGAGCCGGCGAAGGAACTGCGCATCGGTCATCCGCGCCTGGGTGATCACAGGCAGGACGTGACCTGTGCCTTCAATGTGCTGCTGCACGGGGCCGTAGCCGTTCTCCTCGGAGATCTTCCGGACGACGTCGGATCGCGCCAGGCCCTCGAACGTCCGCGAGCGCGTGACCCTGTTCATCAAGACCGAGCGTGCGTAGCCCTCGATCGCGAGGAGCTGCGCGCCGGTCACCTTCTGGATCACGACCTGGCGCGTCGGCGCCATGTCGCCCGGGTAGCCCCAGGACACCTCGAGGAGGTTGCCCTTCTTCCACACCGGATCGTCGAAGTTCGCGAGGTCCCAGTTGTCGACCGAGAGCACGAGCTTGTCCGCCTTGTGCTCGCAGTCCTCGTACACGAGCGACAGGACCTTCTCCGACAGGTCAACGCGGCGGCTGGCGCTGCCCTCGGGGATCACCGCCACGAAGATGACCGGCTCGGTGCGCGGCTGGACGGTCACGTCGCGGTCTCCTGCCTGCGCGCCTCCGAAAAGACTTCTTCGGTAATGACGCGGATCGATGGAATGAAGAGCAGGCGACCGAGCTCGAGAGAAAGGGTCGGATCATGAATCGGGACCGGCTGGAAGTCGGCGATGATCCACCACAGGCCAGCGGGGCGGGGCAGCGGGGCGAAGTAGCGACCGGCGAGCGAGAACAAGGTGTCGCCCTCGCGGACGAGGTGCTGGCGGTTGTCGGGCAGCGAGCGGAACCGGAACGGCTCGCGCTCGGTCAGGAGCAGCCGGCCCCGGTCGTCAAGGACGGCCGCGCTGAACGAGAAGCGCGAGAACAGGCGCGGCGGCATCAGGTCGCTCCATTGCTGGCGCCGGAGCGCTGGGTGCCGTTGGCGAGCACGTCTTCGGACAAGAGGCGCACGTCGCGGATCTCCTCGAGGGCTAGCTTCGCGGAGAACTGGATCGGCGTCGCAGCCAGGTTGAACCGGCTGTACTTGAACGACAGCGACGCGATCACGCAGGTGAGGCTCACGAACGTAGGCCACACGAACAGCACACGTGGCGGCCCGCCTCCGGCGACATTCGCGGCGCCGCGGCGCGGGTAGCAGAGGCTCTGGAGGAACCGCCTCGCCTGCAGGTTCCGGTCGATGTCGGCCGTCGCGCTCCGCGCTTCGAACTGCAGCTCGAGCGTGAACTTGAGGTTGCCCGTGTTCACGAACTGCAGCGGCTGGTGCGAGAGGCCGGGCACGGTCTGCCGAGCCCAGTTGACCTCGAGTGCCTCCTCGAGCTCGGTCGGGTTGAACTGCGCCTCGATCGACTCGCCGGACGAGACATTGGCGATCGACATGCGCGCCGGCGTCTGGGCTGCAACCTCGAGCGCCATGGCTACTCCACGGTGACCGGATAGAAGGCACGCGCCGCGGCCGTGCGGTTGGCTCGCGCGGTCGCGCGCGCGAGGGGTTCGCCATCCACCGCGACGGTGACATGCGTGTGGATCGGCCGGCTCTCGGACAGCTGGACGCCGCGACTCACGATCGCATCGATCTCAGCGTCACTGATCTGGCCGCGAACGCGGAGCTCGGCGGCGGCCGGTAGTGCCGCACCCGCGGCGGCCGCGCCCAGTGACACACCGGCCAGCCCACCACGCGCCGGGCTTACAGCCGCAGCGGTGGTCACCTCGCGCGCAAGCGTCGCGGTGGTCGGAGCGGCTGCCTTGGCGGCGCGCTCGGCGATGCGCGCCTGGGCTGCCTCGCCTGCGTCCACGATCGAATCCAGGAACGCCGGCCGGAAGCGCGACGGGATCTTGGCCACCAGCCGGCCGACGAACGCGATCACCCGATCGAGCGTGTTGTGGATGCTCTCGACGACGCTCGACAGGAAGTCGACGATCGGCTGGAGGAACGACTTGACCGCGCCGGCGACCGCCTTGAATGCCTTCGGGAGGTCTTCGGTGAAGAACAGGTAGATCTTCGCAGCCGTCTCGCCAAGGAACGTTCCCAGCGACTTGAACGCCTGGATGACCTCCCGGACGATGGCGATGACGGTGCGCAGCGCCAAGGCCACCACGCCGATCGCGTCAGCCAGGGAGGCGGCGAGGAGGCCCGCGATGGCACCGAGCGCCTCGCCCAGGCTCCTCCAGACCGAGCCGCCTTCGCGAGCCCGGTCGTTGACACCGGTGAGGTCGGAGATGAGCCCGCCGATCTCCTCGGCGACGAACGCGATGGCCTTGCCCGCGAACTCGAATGCCGGTCGGAAGAACTCGATCGCCTCGCGGACGCCGTTGATGATGCCGGCCGCGACACGGATGACGATGGTGAGGCCATCGACCAGGACCGTGACGATGCGGGCGAGGACCTGGCCCAGCGACGCGCCGGCCCGCGCATAGCGATCCGACCCGATGCTCGCGAGCGCGTCGGTGCTGGCGGTGCCGATCACCCCGAAAGCTTCGCCGAGCTCGCGCAGCGCCGCGACGAACGCCTCGAAGACGGGGCGCGCCGCCTGGATCGCCGCGCCGAAGCCGTCGGCGACGCCCTCGAAGAACCGCTGGATCCGGTAGACGATCTGATAGACGCGGATCGCGAACTGCTTGACGCCGGCGTTCTCGGCCTTGCCGAGCTCGGCCATCACCGCGCCGGAGAAGCCGCCGTCCGAGAACAGCTGGGCCAGGCCTTGGAACAGGAGCTTGATCCGCGCAGCGACGTTCTCGACGAAGGTCGCGATGCCGCCGACGTCGTGGCGGAACGCGACGACGAAGCCGGCGACCACGAGCGCCAGGACCGCGAACACCGCGATCAGTGGCAACAGCGACGCAACGATCCCTCCGATGGTGATCCCGAGTGCCTTGAGGCCGATGAGGAGGATCGCGATGGCGGCCTTGCTCGCGATGAACCCGCCGACGAGCACGAGCACCACGGAGACCGCGGCTGCGGCCTTCACGGCGAAGTCGCGGATCGGCTTGGGGATCTTCAGAAAGGCCTCGAGCACCGCGTTCGCGATGCCGACGATCGCCTTCGCGATCGGCTCGAGCGCCTGTCCGATCACGATGAGCGCGGACTCCTTGAGCGACGCGAATCGCCGCCTCTGGAACGCGAGCGTGTTGGCCATGATGTCGAACGCCGCCTTCGTGGCGCCCGCACGCGTGCCCATCTGGCCCAGGATCGTGTTGAACGTCGCGCCGTGGTTGGCGGTCAGCGCCATCATGGCGTTGAGGCCCTCGACCGAGCCGAACAGCTTCGACAGGCTGTCGGCATTGAACTGGGCGGACGACGTGATCGCGGTGAGGAAGCCGTTGAGGCCGCGCGCGCGCAGCGTGGCGGCGTCGAACTTGATGCCGAGCCGCGACGCCTCCTTGGTCGCATCCGACGTCGGCTTGATGACGTTCGCGAGCGCTGCCTTGAGGCCCGTCACGGCTTCTGCCGTGTCGAGCCCCTGCCCCGTGACCGATGCGATCGCAGCCAGGAGGTCCGAGAACGAGACGCCGAGGCCAGCGGCAGTAGGCGCGACGCGGCCGATCACCGATGCGAGCTCGCTGGCGGTCGTCTTGCCGGCGCGGATCGCGACGAAGAACGCGTCGGACACGTCGCGGGCGCGTGCGCCGGTGGCGGCATACGCGTTGACCACGTTGGTCAGAGCATCGACCGCCGTCTTGGTCTCGGTCACGCCGCCGATCGCCAGCTCGTTCGCGACGCGGAGCAGATCGGTCGCCTTCGTGGCGTCCGTGATGCCGGCCGAGATGGTCTGGTACAGCGCCCGCGCCTGACCCTTGGCACTGCCACCGTAGAACATCGACAGGTCGAGGCTCACCCGGGTGAGCTCGGCGGTCGAGAACGTGGCCTCGTCGATGAGGGTCGAGACCTCGGCGATCGCCGCCGAGAACTCGCTGGAGACGTCGATCGCGTGGTCCAGGACCGCGAGGCCGGCCAGCCCGGCCCCCGCGATCGCCGCGCCATGGGCGAACTGCGCGAGGTTGCTCCGCATCGCGCTCTCGGCCGCGGCAGAGGTGTGCTCGAGGCGGCCGAAGCTGTGGTCGATGCGCTCGATCACGCCCGACGCGAGATCCTTCGCCGTGAACACGAACCCCAAGCCGAGCTGATTGAGGGCCATGGTTATCGTCTCCCGCGTCGGGCCGCCGCGGCGAGCTCGCGGGCTTCCTTGTCGCGCTGCTCACCGAGCCGCTCGAGCAACCACCGGATGCGGTCGAGATCAAGATCCATCACGTCCTCGAGCGAGAGCGACAGGCCGCTGCCGCCGTGCTGGCGATAGAGCAGCTGGAAGAAGCCCTCCCAGAGCTCGTCCTGGTCGATCGCGGGGAACAGACCATCTACTGCGCCCTCGCCGTCCTCCTGGCGGTCTTGGCCGTCGGGAGGAAGAAGCTGCGCTCGAAAGGGAGCTCGACGTCCTGAACCCCGAGACACGCCGGGCACTCGACCTCGATGGCGGTCTCGACGCCGGCGTCGGCCTGGTCGAACTGATCGAGCAGCGCCGCCGCGTCCGCCATGTCGAGCTCGTCGAGGAACTTGCGTCGCTCGTGATCGGGAACGTTCTCGATCTCGCAGATGCGCAGCGCCAGCGCCGTGAGCAGCATGCCGTCGCGGCCACCGCGAAGGACGGACGCGGCGCGCATCTCATCGGCGCCGGTCATGAGGCGGAACCAGACCTTCCTGCCGTCGCGCGGCAATGTGGTCTCGAACCGGTTGCCTGACTTGAACGCCACCTTGGCTGCGTCGGAAAGCGGGACGACCGGCAGCGCCTGGAGGTTCAAGCTCCACTCGAACCGCTCGCGGCATCCCGGGCTCTGGCACTGCACCGAGAACGCGTAGTCGTTGCCGAACGTCTGCGCGCGGATCTGGAGCAGCGTGTAGAACCGATCGGCCACCAGCACCTTGGACCAGTCCACGGCGCCGCCTTCAGGCAGGTCGTAGATGCCGGGATCGCTCGTGGTGAGCCAGCAGCCGGCGAGGAGCTTCTCGAACATCGCGCCGGCGCGCGCGGCGGCTCGATCCGAGAGGAGCTTTCCCTCCTTGCCCTTGAGCCCGCGGATCTCACCGGCGAGCCCCGACGGACAGACGATGTGCGTGGTCATGATCACCTCATGGGTTGAGGGTGAAGAAGTCGTAGGTCAGGGTGACGCTCTCGATGACGTTCTCGTCGCTCTCGTTGTCCCAGGCGCCGGCGACGAACTTGATCGGCCACGCGCCGGAGAGCGACCAGCGGCGCAGCGTGGACCCGTCGCGGTCCTGCTGCACGATGTCGACGTTGCGCTTGAACTTGGGCTCGACGAGGCCGGCGTTGGCTGCCGCGTCTGCGACCTCGGAGAACCAGTCGAACAGGTCCTGGTCCTTGGTCGCGCCCCGCTCGAGGGTGACGTCGGCGAACTTCAGCCGCCCAGGGCTCTTGTTCGGGATGAGGGAGCCCCCTTCGTAGTATTCGATGTTCGCGACCTCGACGGAGAGTTCGGAGCATTTCTGGAATCCGGCGCTGGCGAATTCAGCCTCGACGACGAACTTGAAGCGCTTGTGAAACGTGCGTGGCGTACCAAGGATCGGCATGCTGTCCTCGTCATCCGTTGATCGCGGCCGCGAGCTCGGCGTCGATCGCGCGGGTGTCTTGCGAGAAACGCAAAATGATGAATTCGGCGGGCTTCGCTGTCGCCAGGCCGATGCGACCAACGACCTGGCCCGAGGCGATGATCGACGGAGAGTTGAGCGCATCGCCGAAGTCGACGAAGTACGCCTTCCTGGGATCGGTCGACGCAAACGCGCCGTTCTTGAGCTGGATGAGCAGGAACGCGTTCACCGTCCGCGCGAGTGCTGCCCGCAGCGCTTCCGTGTTGTTCTGGTGCTTGGCGAAGACAAGGCCCAGCTTCAGCGACTGCTCGATGAAGATGACGCCGCGGCGCTCGGCGACCGTGGGGAAGTTCCCGTCGGCCTTGAGCGTGCGGGCGCCGTCGATGTGCCGCGGCGCGCCCGGAAACACCGTGAGCGGGTTGATGCGCTTGGGGAACACCAGGTCGCGCTTCGTTTCGTCGAGCACCTCGTCGGTCTCGAAGCCGATCACGCCGAGGAGCCGGCCGTTCTCGATGCCCGCTGGCGGCAGGAACACGCCGCCTGGGCGCGAGCCGTCCGTCCGCGCGAAGACGCCGGCAATATGTCCGGAGGGCGGAACCGTCAGGTCGGAGGCGTTGCCGAACACCGCACGCGACGGGTTCAGCACCTTCACCTGCGGCCAGTACAGCGCGCCGAACTCCGACAGGCCCAAGAGGCTCGCCGTCGTCTCGGCGTAGGTGATGATGCTGACGGCGGTCTGGTGCGCAGGTGGATCGAGAATGGCGAAGCAGCCCCGATCCCGCGCCACCTCGCAGTACGTCAGCATCGCGTTATGAATGACCGGCGTGGGTCGGTCGGGAACCAGCAGCAGCGTCAGCGGCGAGATCACGTCGAGCGCATGGAGCCCGGTCTTGCCCGCCGCGCTGCCCACGAAGTCAGCATCCGCGAGGTTCGCCAGGCCGTCGTCGCCGCCGGCGAGCGGTCCGAACGTCCCCAGTGCTGGCAGCGCTCCGGGCGCCACGTCGGTAGAGCTCAGATCGGTCACCGCGATCAGCCGAGAGCCGCGGTCGAGGTTGTTGACGATGGCTTCGACGTAGTTCGGGCGGCTCGGGTCCATCGACACGTTCGCGAACACCTCGCGGACGAGCCCGCCGTCCTCGACCGAGAGGTTGAACTCGCTCGCAGCGCCGCTGGTCGCGGCCGCGATTACGACGCGAACGTCGTTGGCGTACGTGCCGTCCCACTTGCCGTCGACGCGCAGCGTGTCGACCGGCGCCTGGGCGCGGTCCTTGAGCCGGATCGTCGCCAGCTTCGAGGTCTTCGTCGCCGCGTCGAGCACGTTCGCGTAGTGGACGGTGCGGACGATCCACATCACCTGGCCGCCGTTATCGAAGAAGCCGGAGACCGCGAGCGTGAGGGACGAGTTGGGCGTGAAGCCGCCGAACGTGTCGACGAACTCGTCGAAGCTCGTCACCAGGACGGGCTCTCCGACCGGTCCGCGCTCGGTGATGCCGACCGCGCCCGCGATCGCCGTCGGGAGCGACGGGATGCTGCGTTGTCGCGGTTCCTCTTCGACGATGACGATCTTCGACGCCAGGAGCTGGTTGCTCATCTACGGCTCCTTCCCGGCCGACTTGGCGTCTGCGGCTGACGCGGGCGCCGCGGCGGATGGGCCGGCCGTCGGCGTGCCCGCCGCGGCTGGCGTGTTCGGCGCAGATGCCGCCGCGTTCGCGGGCAACGCCGGAGGTGTCGACTCCGTCCTCGGCTGCGCCGCGCCGTCCGGTGTCTGCTCTACGATCCGGAGGTAGCCGCGCGCGATCGCTGCCTTCACCTCGGCGAGCTCGAGGACCGCGCTCGGCAAGCCTGGTTTACGCTCGCGCGCGAGCACCGTGATCGAGCCCGGCACCTTCTTCTGCAGCCGCCGCGGCGCGCGCTCGCCGGTGCGCGGGTTCTCCGCGGTGACGACGACGGTCACCTCGCTGCACGCGCATCGGCCGCGACAGAACACCTCGTGCGACAGATGGAAGACCTGCATCCGGCGGGTCCGGCTCTCGAGCGTCACAGGCATCGCGGTCTCCTCATGGCCGTTGGCCTCCTGGCGCCGATG
>VBLP01000197.1:29127-66709 GCA_005887925.1 Deltaproteobacteria bacterium
GCGACGGCTCCCTCCTCCGGGAACCCGGCCAGATCCTCGAGGTCGAAGCCGCGAACCACGGCGCGCCCAGAGAAGCTGCGGACGTTCGACGCGTTGGGTTGGCTGGTGACGCGCAGGTCGCCATCCCGCGCGACGTCCATCTCGTAGCGCACGCTGCCCGCATCTGGATCTCCCGGGTCTCGGTCGAGCGCGAGGTATGGGTTGCGGTGGAAGAACAGCTGCGTCGCCGCCATCAGGTTCAGGAGCTCGGTCGTGTGGTCGGACACACCGATCACCGTGAAGCTCAGGTCGACGGTGTACGGGACGCGACGCTGTACGAACTGGCCCGGCCCCGTCGCGAGCTCGGGCGGCTGATTCAGCGAGAAGAACCGGTCCTCGGCGAGCTCGGGCCCCAGGAGCACGAGCGCCGGCAGCCGCGCGATCGTGGCCAGGTGAAGCTCGGCGCCTACATCGGCCTCGAAGTCGGTGTGAACCGTCAGGACGACGTTGTCGATGACCTGCCGCTTGAGTTCCTGCAGCAGGGCCCGGACCAGCCTCGTCAGATCCGCCTCGACGGCGAGCGGTTGACGAACGTAGGCGAACACGTCGCGCGCGATCGCGAGCTCGCCGGGAACTGGAGCGCCAGTGGCGTCGAGGTTCTGAACGACGACGTCGGCCCGCCCTGGATCACCCGCGGGCACGACGCAGGTCAGGACATCCTCGGCGAGCACGCGCACGTCCTGCGCAGCGCGATCTCCGATCCGCACGCGCACGCCGGGGCTTGTGACCGCGGTCCGCCCGACCGCGTCGGCCCGCACCGTCTGCTGCTGGAACCCGCTTCCGACCAGCTCGACGAGCAAGCGCCCGGCGGTTGGCCCCGAGCTCGGGGTGACGCTGAGGATGGAAGGGATGGGCATCTGGAACCGAAAACGCGAAACCCCCGATGCCGCTGAAACGGCACCGGGGGCTTGAGTGACTCAACGACCCGGAAGGAAGGTGGCTAGTGCTGCGATGTAGTCTATGGAACTTCCACAGTGACGTCAACGGGCATCGTGCGCCACGTCGGGCATGGCCTCCTCATGGACCCGGCTCGCCGTCCGACAGCGCGTCCAGGCGCCGCTTGGCGTAGTAGAGCTCCATCTCCTGCCGCTCGCGCTCGCGCAGGCGACCGATCTCCGACGGCGACAGCTGCCGTCCCCAGACGACCCTGTTCCTATGGATCCAGTAGTGGGACTTGCAGTCGTACGACCAGTTGCCCACAGACGGGCGAAGGGAGACCGACACACCGTCGAACGTCAACTTCCACTGTGTGGGAGCGAACGGGGTCGCGACCTCCAGCCCGCAGCCGCAGAAGCACTTGTGCATCGCCGTCGCGAACTCGACCGAGATGTAGAGCACGCCATCCTCGAGCTGTTCAGGCACGTGGCGGACGAACTCATGCCGCAGCGTGGTTCTATGCGCCGTCGATCTGCTCATCGCTCACCAGCGTGTTGGTACGGATGACATAGGTGCTGTTCATCTCCCGCTCCGTGTCGGCATAGACGCCCTGCAGCTTCTTCCAGCGGATGACCGCGAGCGCCGCGTTCATCGCTCGGGTACCGATGCGGTGACCCGCAGGATTCCGAACAGCGAAGCGCGGTCATCATCGCGCTCGATGCCCATGCCGACGTCGACGAACGATGCCCCGCGCTCCTCGAGCCTGTCGATGATCAGCTTCTTGACGGCGCCGCGATCGATGCAGAGGAACACGAAGTCCATCCCGTCGAGCAAGCTGAGGTTCTCGGCCGCGAGAAACACCGCGTGGGCCACGATGTTGCCGTGCACCCTGGCGTAGATCTGCGCGAAGTAGTCGACCTTGAACGGCTGGGGCTGCAGCATCTCGGCGGACGCGGCACCCGGCGCACGGAAGGCGTTGTGCTGCAGGAACCGATCGCCGTCGATGAGATGGATCGCGGCGACGAGCGTCTTGGCGATGTAGTCCAGCACATAGGAGCCGGTCCCGCCGACACCGACGATGGCGATCTTGAGGCCCGCCAGCTTCTGCGTCATGGCCCGGATACCAGCTCGGCTCGACGCCGTATCCGCGTACTGCAGCGGCGACGGCTGGTCGGGTGTCACGACCCGAAAGCTTGCCGCGGTGGCGGTGTCGTCGAGCGCCTTCGCTGGATCGGAGATGATGCGGATGTACCTCGTCATCTTCACGTAGAAGTCCGGATCGGGTCTCTCCGCCTTGTTGGAGAACGAGAACCGCGCCTGAAGACCCGGCTTCAGCGTCTCGCAGGGGATGCCGTGCCGGAGCGCCTCGATCTCCGTGCCGTTCGCATGGCAGGGGAACTCGCCGGCGAATAGGACGGTGTGATCGATCGGCGGCCCGGCCCGGCCGCCTGCGTCGGGAAGCACCGACGCCAGGGTCCCGCGACGGACCTCGAGCCGCGCGTTCACGTACGGCACGTTGTGAACCAAGAGGTACCCACCGTTGACCTCGATCTCGTACCCGTCGTCCTGCAAGCGCAGGAGATCGGGACTACGACTTATTAGACTTGACCACATCGAACTGCGTTCCACTCTTCACTTCGACGAAGTGACCTGCGACCAGCGTGCCCTCTGACTTCCGGGCGCCATGCCGGAACGCCACGGTGTAGATCCGATCGGGGTTCGGGGCATCGTCGGGGAACGCGAGCTCCACGACCTGCTCGAACGAGACGACGTTGCCGGCCACGTTCCTCGGCCGTCCGTTGACGACGATCTCCGTGTTGTGGTTCGCGCTCACGTGCTCGGTCAGCATGTATGACTCCTTTGCGACGGGTTCAGCGGTTGGGTGTGGGTGACAACGTCAGAGCGAGAGAAGCTAAACGCGGCCGAAGTCACCGCTCAGCTGCGAGGCCACTCGTTCGAGAAAGCGCCGCGAGATCTGTTCTGGCTGCGCGTATGCTTCGAACACGGGCGCCAGGAACGGACGGGCTGGGATCTGGATGATGGCGATGCCGATCCCTGGCTGGCCGGAGCTGGGTTCGTCGAGCCCGGCACGTCGGAACGCTGCATGAAGAAACGCCCGTGCGCGCGGTGTGATGCGCACGACGATCGGCTGCGAGCCATGCTCCTGCAACGCCGCGATGTCCACGAGCGACTTTCCGCTGCGGCTCCTTGCAGTCCGCAGCACGCCGACGAGGATGCGATCACCGTCCTTGACGACCGTGATGCTGTTGCGCAGGTCCCCCTGGACGAGCAGCGCCTTGGTGCCCCGGAAGCCGCGGAACTGGCGGATCGCCAGGGTCGTCGGTGCGAGCGGCACGAATGCCCGGCCACCCGGCGCCTGCTCGCGAATGCCCTCGACGATCTTGGTGCGCAGGAAGTGCCCCTCCTGCAGCAGCGCCTTGTCGAACGCCGCCTGCATCCGGCGCGGCGCCGCGGCCAGCAGCTGGCCGACGCGGGTCCAGGGGCCGATCTTCTTGACCTCGATCATGCGGCACCCTGTGTCCCGAGCGCGCGCTCACCGAATGTCGCAAGGAGGAGGTTCCGCCGGCCACCGAGACCGAACTGCGGTTGCGGCTCGATCAGGTAGAGCCCGGGCGGCGTGCGGACCGCCTGGACGAGATCGCCGGTGCGCCGGTCTCGGATCGCGACGAGCCGATCGCCGACCCGCAGCCGCGCATCACCGGTGATGGGCTCGACCAGGCCGAGCCGCTCGAGATCTGCGAAGTGGAACACCAGCACGAGTCGCGAGCGCGGCGAGTTGCCGGTCGCGAGCTCGGCGAGCTCGCCGAACGCCTGGACCTCGATCTGGCACGGCACCTGGATCGGCGGCCTCTCGCGGCGCGCGTCTTGTCCTGGCCCGCGCGCGCTCGGCAACAGGATCGTTTCCTGGAAGTCCGGATCGTAGCCGGAGGTGATCGGGCCATGCCCGTCCGGATCCGACGCGGTCGCCGCCGGGTCTAGCTGGGCCAGCTCGGCGAGGAACACCTGGAGCAACCGCCCGCGCATGTCAGGCAGCCCCCAGCTGTGGCGGCCGCTGATACGACGCGATGACCGCGTCCACCTCCGGATCGCCTGTGAACCCGCCCTGCGCGCGCAGCGGATCGAGGTTGTACCCCTGATCGCGCGTCCGCTCGCTCACGATGCGCCAGCGCTTCTGCCGGTCCTCGCGCTGCGCCGTGTCAGTCATCGCCGGGATCTCGCGAAGCACGAGGAGCTTCGTGACGTGGCGGATGAGGTCTGGCGTGCGACCGACCGCGGAGCCGTCCGGTTCGGTGAACCCGAACAGGCCGCTCACGACGACGTTCTGGACGCCCCGAAGCCACACGAGCGAGCCGAGCCCGAGGCTCGCCGCCGGCGTCGAGTGAACGCCGAGCAGATCGCTCTCGTGGAAGAACTCGAGCCGCGGGTTCTCGCGATCGTCGGGCTCGAGAAGCCCCTGCGTCAGGTGCCGGTTGTAGACGCGGAAGAAGTCCTGCGTGATCGGGAGCTCGCCGACCTCGACCGGCATCGCGACCAGCAGCGTCACGTCGCGAACCGCGATGATCGGATGGCCGAGCAGCAGGATTCGGCCGCCGTTGCCGTCCAGCGTGAGCGTCATCGAGCGGGACTCGAAGAAACGACCGGTCATCCGATCGACGTACTGGCTGGCCAGGCGGATCAGGCGCGCCAGGCGCGCGTCGGTCGCCTCCGCCGTCGAGACGCCCTCGGCGCGTAGATCCGAGACGAGCGCGTACCCGGACAGGTACGAGCCGGCATCGGCGGCGAGCACGTCGAAGTCCACGGTGACGACCTGCTCGACAGCTCCGGGTGCGCTACGAACGAACCAGCGCACCTCGTGCGCACCTAGCGCTTCCTCGGCCGGCACGGACCAGCGCGCGACGACGTGGCCGGGCCCGAGCTTGTCCCCCGCGGGCCAGGGCTCGGTGCTGTTCACCAGCGCGCGCGTGTCCGGCGCCGGCGGGAACACCTGGACGGGCTTCCCGCGCTTGGCGTCATCGCTGACGTCGAAGATCTGGAAGGCGACCTCGGCGGGGTCCGCGAGCACGCCCCGGACGGGCGTGAACAGCGCGAGCACCGGGTTGGTGCCGTCGCTGGCCTGTCCGCGGGCGATCGCCGGCATGTCAGCGCGCCTCCACGGCGGGTTCGTTCGCCGCAGGAGCCTCGACCTCGGCGACGACGTGTGGCGCGGCATCGAGCGTGGTCTCCCCCGGATCCGCCGCGGGAGCGCTTCCAACCAGGCGCCGAAGCCGCTGGAGCTGAGCCTCGAGGGCCCCGGCTTGGCCCTCGAGCCGGTACGCGTCCGCGGCCCACTCCTTCTCGCGGCGGACCAGGTGCCGCATCACCGCGCGACTCTGCTCGCGGAGCAGCAGCGCGAGGGCGGCTATCGTCGGGTCAGCCCCGCCGCTGGTGCCAGGCTCGACCGCGGCGGCCCGAACCGCCTCCCAGCGCTGCGCAAGCACGCCGCTGCTCAGATCGGCATCGACTTGCGCTGCGAGCGCGCGGGGGACCTCGACGGCGAGCGCCCGGCATGCCGCGGCCATGCCGACATGCTGTGGGATCTGGGCAGCACGCAGCCGACGAACGCTCGCCTCGCTCTCCTCGGCGAGCGAACGGATCGCGCCGATCGGATCGCTCGCGATGTCACCGCTGTCCGAGGTGTGTGCGGTGACCGAGCTCGTGTTCTCGCTCATGCGCGCCGCCCCGCTGCCGCGGTCGATCGCGACCGCCGGTTCGGATCTCGCAGGTCAGCCGTCGTCAGATCCGCGCCCAGCCCTGCCACATCGCGTGCCATGGCCACGTTGGGTTCGGCGGCGAGCGCGCGCTCCTCCGCCTTCTTCTTCTCGGCGGCATCGATGCGCTGCGCCTCCTCGCGGGTGCACACGTCGAACGCGAGCGGCGAGTCCTCATCGTCCGCGAGCTGGTGCACCGTCGCGAGGTAGGCCGCGACGTGGTCCGGGACGCGGTACCAGCCCTTCGATTCCTCGAACGTGGTCTGGAACGTGGTGTATCGGTGGATGACGTGGCCCTTCTTCCTGTCGAGGGGCTTGAGTCGAACCAGCTTTGCCATATCGGTCTCCTTCAGCCCTTGGTTGTCCTGAGCACCGCGCCGGCGAGCGCGTTGACGGTGGCCTTCAGCTGATTCAGCAGGGCCTGCTCGCCGGCGCCGTACGCCGCCGTCGCGTCCGCGGCCTGGATCGGCGCCGGCTTGAGCGCAGCGAGGTCGTCTGCGACGTCGCGCAGGGCATCGGCCAGCGATGGCTGTCCTGCGGAACCGCCGGGCGTGAGGTTCGCGCCGCCCGAGCCAAAGCGCTTGGTGATCTTCGCCATCAGCTACTCCCAGAAGTGATTGACGTTTCAGCTAAGAACCGACGCGGACGTTCAGCGCCTTCACGACGGCCGTCTCCTCCGCGAATTTCACGTCGAAGCGCAAGGTCGCGACGATCACGAGCACGCCGTCGGTGACGATCTTGTCGACCTCGACGCGGATGTTGCGCCAGATGCCGACGTTGATGTTCTTGGGATCGGTCAGGATGATCGACGTCGCGTTCCGCGCCGCGCCCTGCGCCTCGGGGAACATCGGGACGTCGATCACGGGCACACCGGAGTACGTCGCGGGCACATCCTGCTCGACGTACTTGTCGCCGGTCGCGGTCGCGCGCTCCGACAACGAGTCCTTGTAGTCGATCTCGGCGTTGACCGACGTGAAGAACCGGAGCTGCTTCTTGTTGCGCACAAATGGGTGCGGCATCGTCTTCAACATGTCGCGGAAGACGCCCTTGTTGACCGTCTGACCCTGCGCGTCGACGATGTTCGACTGCGCCTGCTTGAGGATGCCGTCGAGCTTGGCGAGGAATGGATCACCGCTCCCCCGCTCGCCCTGGATCACCACCTCGTCGACGTCGCGCGCGATCGCCTCGGCCATCAGCTGCATGATCGTTTGCCGCAGCTGCCCGCGCTCGATCGAGTCCTCGAGGACCTCGTTGTTGAGCCGGACCTCGGCCTTGAACAGCTGGGCGTCGAGCTCGACCTTGCCGAGGTTGGGAACCGCGCGGTCGGCCTGCGCGAGCGCCGTCGCCTCCGAGCCCGAGCGGAGGATCCGATTCGCGAACCGGATCTTCTCGATCAGCTGCTTGGGACTGCGCATCGGGACGACGGTGGCCTGCTTGAGGATGACCGCCTCGTTGATCAGGATGCGCATGAACTTCTGCGCCTGCGCCGGCTGCAACAGGCCGCCGCCGGCGGTGAGATCGGCGAGCGCGAGGTCCGCCTTCTCCAAGATGGTTCGGTTGTCCATGAACCCGGCAGCTCCAGCCATGGGGTCCTCCTATTCCTCGTCGTAGAACGAGATCGCCTTGTCGACGCGGTCTCGGGTGATCGGTCGGTTCATGTCCAGCGGCCAGGACACCTCTTGCACGTCACGACGGCGGCTTCCGCCCTCGATCGGGATCGCGTTCGACGTCGCGCGCGCCTTCTGCAGCCGGCCCAGCTGTTCACCCTGGTGCTTCACGACGCGGGTGAGCTCCTGAACGCTCGTGACGAGCTCGCCCACGTCCGGGGCCGCGCGCTTGCAGAGTGGCTTCTCCGCCGACCCGGCGCTCGGCGTTGGCGCCGGTCTCTCGTTGGTCAGCTCCTTGAGCACCGCGGCGAGCAGCTCGAGCGCCTTCTGGAAGCGCTCGAGCCGATCCTTGGCCATGCGCCGCCCCGCCTTGGACACGTCGGCCTTCGCCGAGCGGCCCTTCGCGGCGTCCGGCTTCTTGCCGCGAGCCTTCTCGGCCGGCTCCTCGAGCTGCTCGCCGACGTCTTCGAGCAACTCGCCGATGTCCTCGAGCTCCTCCGCGAGGTCATCGGGGACGTTCGCATCGGTCTCGTCGTCGGGCTCGTCGGCTTCCTTGACCTGGTTGGCGACCGCCATCAGCCGCTCGAGCGCCTGCGACAGCACGCGGAGCACGGTGTTCTTCGCCCCGGCGGGCAGGACCAGATCGTCCCCCGCCTTGCGTGTACGCTTCCCGGTGCGGGCGGGCCGCTTTTCGCCGGATGCGCCCTGGCCGGCATGCGCCGTACGCTTGCCGGAAGATGCCGGCCTGCCGCGCTTCGGCTTGGCCTCGTCATCCTCGTCCTCTTCGTCTGCGGCCTTGTCCGCATCGACGTCGTCATCCTCCTCGTCGCCCGATTGCGAGGCCCGCGCCTTCTCGGTCTCTTCTTCGTCGTCTTCGTTGTCGGGCTCCGTCGAACGACGCGCCTTCTCCGTCTCCTCCTCGTCTTCTTCATCGTCGTCATCGGCCGCTCGCATGACGCGGGGCCGCGCCTGGTCGACATCGTCGTCCGGCTTGGCGCTCGGCTTCTTTCCGCCCGAACCCGGGGCTGCGCGCGTGCCCTTCGGCTTGCCGTCGTCGGCCATCTGGCTGCTCCTTTTCACGAGGAGGAATCGGCGCTTGTTGGCAGCCCGGTCCACCAGCGAGACCTCCTCCACCACGATGTCGCGCAGGCGGTGCACGCCCGACTCGTCGTCGTCGCCTGCCTGCTTGGTGGTGCTGCCTTCGTCTGCCATGGCTCCTCGGAACGCAAAAAGCCCCGGCAAGGACCTTGGTCCGTGCCGGGGCTTGAAGAACTCAACGACCCCTATGGTCTCGTGAACGCTCTGACCCTATGGAACTTCCGCAGCGTTGTCAAGCGCGAGTGGTTTCGTCGGCGTCTTTCAAGGGACTCGACCGAATAGTGGTCGGATGCATTTCGCATCATGATGGCCGTTTCGTCGCTGCCGCTGACTCGGCGATCAGATGCCTACCCGACGACCACAACACAGTTTGCGTTCAGGGCATCCGACAGGAAGTTGCGTATCGAGCCTGCGTTGATCATCACCTCGCCGAGAGCGCTGGTCTTGTTTGCGAGTGGGCGCTCAGTCTGGAGGTCCATCGCCGGCACGCGCTTGGCCAGCTCCTCCAGGCGTTCGGGGGAAACTTTCCAATGGCCATCGACGATCCCAGCCGCGACGATGGCATCTTCGACGCCGGAGAGCAGGTTCGCCAACTCGCGGAGATCTCCAGCCTCGATACGTAGCTCTCCGTCACCTGCAGCCATTGCGGCCCGATCAAGGATCGTCTCGATACCCGTTGCTCGAGCTGGATCTACTAGTCGCCATAGGGTGATCGCTTGCTCCAGAAAGTCCCAACCATACTTGAACTCGTCAACGACCTCGGCGTCTTCGAGGCACGAGGTCCCTGGCGGCTGCCGGACTGCGTACAGGGTCATGGTGCCCCCTTCGCGGCGGCCGTCTTATTGGCGAGCAGCTCCTTGCAGAGCGCCTCCAAGTCGTTGGCGGAGATGCCAAGAGACTCGTCGAATTTCTTGCCGGCCGGCCCTCGAGTGGACTTGCTGGCGGACGCGTCGCTGCCGAGATCTATCTCACTGGTGATGTCGCGTCGACCGACCTCGAGCCGAATCACCTTCTTGCCCGCGGCGCCATCGCGCAGCAGACCCGTCTGATCGTCGAGCTGCGTGAGCGCCTTCGCGTGGGTGTCGGTAACACCGGTCTTGATCTCCTCGCGCGCGATTACCTTGGCCTTGCCGCTCGGCAGCCGCTCAACCACCATGATGTCAATTTCACCGCGTTGCATGTAGAGCCCGTCTGGGCGGTCCGTGAGTCCATCAGCCCGCGTACCAGGGTGCTTGGCCCTCCACTCAGTGAGGTTCGCTTCGGGCAACTTCTCGTAGATCTTGACGCCCTCGAGCACTTCGGCCCCAGGATGCGCGCCCTCGGTCTCGGGTCGCAAGAGCTTGGCGACGAGTTTGTCTCGAAGCATCGACAGCCGCTCGCTGCGGTTCTGCGTCGTGGTGCCATCGACGATCGCACGAATCTCCGGATCGTCCATCAAGCCTCGATCCGCGATCTGCTTCCGCATCTCCGCGACGCGCTCCTTCGACTGTGCGGCGACCGCAGCGCGTTCCTGGTCAAGGCGAACCTCGGCGCGCACACGTTCGCGCGCCGTATCCAGATCGGCACCGAGGACGTCGCGCACCTGCTGGGGCGTCTTGCCGGCCTTCATCTTGGCCAGCTTGGCCTTCTCGACTGGGTTGAGGCTGTTCTCGAGGTCTGCAAGCCAGCGCTCGGGCTTATGCGCTCCAGTCGATCCGCTGGCCTCTGTGTGAGCCGCCGGCTTTGGCCCATGAGTGTCCGTCGCCGAACCGTGGTCGGCGTGTTCAGTCGGCTTGGGGGCCGTGCCACTGGCGGGCGACTGCGTGTCGGCTGCCGCCGTCTTCGGTGCGGTCACAGGCTCTGGCGTCGTCTCGCCCGCCACACGCAATACCTTCACACCGTTTTGATCGACGACTTCGAGTGGCTTGCCGGCCATCGCTCGGATGTTCCGCGCACCCTGGACCGAGAGCGCCGTCAAGCCACTCGCGACAATGAGCTGGGTGAGCAGCACCGCCATCGCTCGCTGCTTGTCCTCGGGTGTACCGGCACCGTTCTGGATCCTGTTGAGCTCGGTGAACGTGATGTCCGTGAGCGCGACCAGCTGCACGCCATCGGCGGTGGCGGCCATGCTGACGAGCGGAACGAACCAACGGCTCCCAGCGAGGGCCGCCGCCGCACCGCCCGCCTTCACGGTGATGTTCATCGCACCTGCGCTGGCGAACGATGCGACGATCTGCGCCACGTCGAGCACGACGGTGGCCGTCGTGGCAGTTCCAAGACGCGCCGTGTCGGCAAGGTGGCCGGCGGCCGAGACGCCCCCGGCCAATGCGCCGGCGGCGAAGCATACCGTCGCCGGAATGCTGGCGCCCCCGGTGAGCAACGCCAAGCCGACCGCGGCGATCGCGAGGCCCGCGTAGCCAACCCATTCGTACCACTTGGTCTTGCCGGTCGTCGGTGCGACGCCCGCGGTGCCGCCCGGCAGCGTGTAGCGCACCTCGCCCTCGGGGTAGCGCGCCACCTCCTCGAAGAACGTGTTCATCATCCCGGCCGTCGGCTGGCCATCGACCGTTTGCTCGTGCGGCCGGCTCGGCGTGGTCAGGTCGTAGATGTGGAACTTGCCGTCGGTGGCGTCCTTCCAGAAGTAGACGTTCATCGGGATGGTGTCAGCAGCCGGCCGGCCGGCTGCCTTCTCCTTCTCGACGGTCTTCGGATCGGGGTGGAACAGGGCAGGCAACCGCGTCGCATGCTTGTCGGCGATCTGCTCGAGGCCCGTCCTCAGCTGCGAGTAGTGTTGCTGCGCGTTGCCGAGCGCCTCCTCCGGTGTGCCCTTGCCCTTCTTGCGGAGCTGATCGGAGACCCACAGGTCGAGGCCGTCGAGCATCCGACGGTAGCCGCGGAATGCCTCGTCCCATTTCCCCTGGCGGATGAATCCAGGGAGCTGCTGGAACCAGCTGCCGAGGTCGTTGGTGTTCGACCACAGCAGGAACGAGGTCGTGACCCGCACCTCCTCGGTGTATGGATTCTGCGAGGTGATGCCGCTGCTCTCCACCATCGACGGCATCATCTTGAAGTTCTTGTCCCCCGCGGTTTCTCGTTGCAGTGCCGAGAACAGCTGCTGCGCGGCGACCGCGGCGCGGTCCTGGATATCTCGATCGACGGTACCCTTGGCGGCCACGGCGGGCTGCAGCTGGGTCATCGCCTGTGACAGCGCCAGGCCGGCGTCGAACGACGCTTGGGAAAGCAGTCCCACCTTGACGGCCTCCTTGCGGGTGGAGAGCAGCGCTCCTTCGAGCGCCGGAATCTCCACGTCCGTTCCCTTGAGGCTGGCCTGGTTTTCGAGAATCTTGGCATCGTCGTCGCCGGCCTTGCGCTGGACCGTCTGCGTTGCTTGGTGCGCCGGGACCAATGCCCCCGTTGCGCCTTGGTCCAGGAGATCCTCGGCTGACTGCTGGGCAACCACTCGATCAGCGACCGCGTCGGCGTGACGTTCGTAGGCATCGCCAGGCTGGTCGATGCCGCCCTTGAGCTGGACGCCACCGCGCTGTTGAACGACGTGCGCAGCCTCGTGCGCTGCCGTGTGCAGGTCCGGCGACCGGCTGAACGCCACCGCGTTGCCGATCGCGTAGGCGTCGGCGCCCAGCTTGCCGGCGGCCTCCTTCGTCGACGGGCCCTGGTGAGCTTGCACACTCGAGACGTCATGGTGGCCGAAGCTGGCCTGGATCTGCGAAAGATGCGGCAGGGGGGCGCCGGCTCCAGCTACTCCGCGCGCGGCGACCTGGGGCGCCACCTGTCCATCGGAGGCCGGGTGAGGTGACGCCGTCGTGCGCTGCACGGGCGCACCGCTGACCGCCACTGGGGGACCGAACAACCCGTCGACGTTGTGCAGCGTGAGCTGCTTGGGCGTAGTCGTCGACGGTTCCGCGGCCGGTCGCTCGGCCTTGCGCTGTACAGCTACGGGCTCCGCACCGCTGGCACCGCCTGCGTCGACGGGACTGGGAGGCGGAATATCCGGCAGCGCCTGTGTCAGCGTCGTCTTTCCGACTGACGTGTGCGCGTGCGCCGCAGAACTGCCGGCTGTGCCCACATGGGGTTCACCACGCCGGTCTCGACTCATTCCTGCCTCGCTTCCCGTGCCAGCATCCGCTCACGTAGATTTTGCTAACATGGCGGACCTGGCCAGGGCTACTGGCACGCGCCGCTCTCTCCGGCCAATCACGTGCTTGCGCGAGGGCTCCGACTGGCAGGCTCCGGCAGGCGGGCTGCGCTACCGCCGATGCTCAGGCCCGTCAGGTCTCCGCTCTTGATCTGCCCCCACAGGTCGTCGTCGAGCACGCGCACGGCGAGCAACCAGGTGCCCTTTCGCACCTGTGATCCATCGAGCGAGAACGACGTCGGCGCCAGATACGATTCGAGGATCTTCACGCGCCCGTTGACCAGGCCGCGGTGCATCAGCCCGATGTTCTGGTACTGCTCCATGAAGCGGTGCGCCGCATCGCGGACCTCGGCGGCGGAGTAGATGTCGTCCTGGGCGTCGACCGTCTCCGGCTCGAGCACCACGCCGAGGACGTAGCGTTCCTCGTCTGTCTTGAGCAGCGGGATGCGCTTCTCCAGCACCGCGAGCAGTGAGGAGGGCGCCGACGTGCCCACCTCGCCGAGCTCGAGCCAATCGGCGTCGTCGGATTTGCGGAGCGCGCTCGACGCGACGAACAGGCGGCTGCGCTTCTGCCATTGACCCGCGCCCCGCCCCTCCGGGATGCGAAGCTTGAACGCGCGGCCGAGATTGGCAAACGCTCGCCCGGCCTGCGCAGAGTCAGTGTACGCGACAATGTACTGGCCCTTCAGCTTCTTGACCGCGTCGGCAACTTGCTCGGCCGGGATGCCGTCGCCCACAGCCCATTCGCCCGCGTACGGCGGATCGATGAAGAACAGCGCGTCGGGATGATCGTAGTCGGCGAGCGTCTTCTTCCAGTCCTGCGCGACAATGCGCACGCCGTGCAAGCGCTTGTGGAACTTCCACAGCTCGTCGAGGTCATACGTCTGGCCGTCGTGGATGGACGCGTACCCGGTCATGTTCGGCTTCGCGCCCCAGGTGCAGAGGCGCCCGTACGCGAGCTTCCAGAACCGCTCCGCGTCGGACCGGGGCTCGCAGGTCTTGGCCTTCTCGAACCCGGCTCGCGAGACTCGCCACGGCAGCCGGCGGAGCGCCGCCATGGCAGCGTCGTCCAGCTTCTGCAGGAACCGATGGGCAAACACGACCTCCCGGTCCGCATCCGCGAGCACCTCCTCGTCCGATGCCGCCTTGGTGTAGAACACCGCGGCCGCGCCGCAGAACGGCTCGACGTAGCGCTTGTGCTCGGGCAGGCGGTCCGCGAGCTTTCGCGCGTACTTCGAGGAGCCGCCCCACTGCTGGAACGGGATCACGCGCGCCTTCTCGACGGTGTCTTGCGCCTCTTCGAGGAGCCGCCGCGCGCGATCCTGGAGCTCGTTCTTCTTGTCCGCGGTCAGCCCGGCGGCATCGCTCTGCGGGATCCGGGCGATCGCGTTGCGCAGGTGGGGCACGTCCACGTCGCCGCCCCGGTCTCGGAAGGGGAAGTGACGAAGCCTGCGCGGGACGGTCTTGCCGGCGTCGTCCTTCCCACCACCCGGCTCGACGTACAGGAACGCATCGTCGGGCAGGTCGTTGATGTAGGCGCGGGTCCACTGGGCCTTCGCCAGATCTTCGAGCCCGGGTTGCGCGTCATGCAGCAGGGCAGCGAGCTCGGGCAGCTCCGACTGGATCGCGACCGCGAGTCGCTCACCGACCGGCAGGAGCTCGCGCGCAAGCACCACGGCACCGCCGCCGGTGATGTCGTCGAAGCGATCGAGCTCGGTGGCCAGCGCCGACACCATCGGTGCGTCCGTTGCCTCCGCGATCGCCTTGGCGAGCACACGTGCCAGGTCGAGATCGGCGGCGGCCTCGGGCGTCAGCTCGACCGCCGCCTCGATCACGTCGAGCTCGTACGGCCCCAGGGCCTTCCGCGCGATCGCGTAGTTCGCGATGAGGAGCTGCGGCAGCGTCTTGGGGCCACCCACGCCGCGCATCGAGCTGATGGTCCGTCGCGTCCGGACCGTGCGGACGTGGAACCCGCTGGTGTCGAGCTCGCCTCGGGTGCCATACGTGACGAGGAACTTGCCCTTGATGCTGTCGAGGACCTTGCGGAACTCGGCCTCGTCGAAGCGATCCTCGCCGACCTCCACATTGTGGCCGGGGTACGGCGGATCGAGGAAGAAGAACGTGTCCTTGCCGTCGAACTCCTTGACGACGTCGGCGTAGTGCGCGGACCGCACGGTCACGTTGCGCAGCCGGTCCCGGTACTTCTCGATGCGGTCGATCGTGCGCGCCGCGATGCCCTCGGCGTTGGGGTTGTAGCTCTTGCCGCGGAGCTTTCCGTACGCGAAGTGGGACAGGTAGAGAAAGCGATACAGCTTCTCGAGCTTGCTGCGCGGCCTGGCCTCCTGCATCGCGCGGAACAGCGTCTTGCGACCGGTCCAGTCCTTCTTCTTCAGCGCTGCAAGCTCCGCATCCGTCAGCCGCGTGAGCGCCTTGTAGGCAGACGCGATCGCCGGATCGGCGTCGCCGAGCACCTCCTTCTCGGAGGGCGGCTTGGCGAAGAACACCGCCCCGCTACCGGCGAACGGCTCGACGTAGATCTTGTGCGGCGGGATGAGCTTCACCAGCCGCGGCGCGAGGTGCTTCTTGCCCGCGGGCGACCCCCAGATCGTCTTCTCGACGGGCGCCTCCGGGGTCGCCGTCGTCGCGCCCGAGATCGTGGCGCTCGCCGGCGCATCTATCCGGACATGCGGCAGCACCATCTGCCGCTCGCGCAGGAATGCTTCGGTCCGGCGAAGCGCCGCGTCCGCCGACGAACTCGGTGTCACGGTCCCCATGGCGAGCGCTCACCGATCCGTGGAGACGACCTCGGCAGGGTCATAGCCCCACACCGGATCATCGTCGGTGGCCGCGCCCGCCTTGAGAAACGACTCCGTGGCCAAGTCCGGCGGCCACCCGTCGGGATCGCTGCCGCGGTCTTCGCGGTCCTCGCGGCCGCGCTCGCTGCGGTGGCCACCGTCGCTCCCGCCGCCGTCTCGCTTCTTGGAGCGCGTGCGCGGCTGGTCGCTCGACCTCGTCCCGAGGTCCGCCTTCAGCTTCTCGATGGCCTTCGCGACCTGGCCGAGGTTTTCGGCGAACGTCGAGTCCCCGCTCGCCGGCGTCACCGTCTCCACGTCCACCTCGGTCGAGCTCTGATCCGCGGAGGTCGTCAGGTCGTCCATCGGTGAGTCGCCGTCCGCCTTGGTCGGCGCGAACGCGGTCATGACCTCGATCTCGATGTCCTCGCTCTCGGTGTCCTCCGCGCTCATCTTGGCGACGCCGGCGATCACATCGTCGACGCTGCGCTTGAGCGCGATGAGGCGGCGCTTGGCGACCGGCGGGTCGTCCTTGGCGGCCTTCTGGATCTCCGTGAGCGCGAAGGTCACGAACTCGTCGAGCTTCATTCGCTTCCGGGTCGGTGCGGCACTCCCGCGCAGGCCCTTCACCGCCTGTTCGAGCGCCGTGGAGATGTCGTCGAGCTTCGTCGTCGTTGGCATGTCGTACTCCTCGTTGTTGTTCAGGTCCCGTCTTCGGGCATCCAGCAGGTCCGCCGATCGGGCTCCCAGGGCTGGCCGTCGAGCTCGCAGCGGAAGTAGTGCGGCAGGTGATCGAGCACGCGCTGAAGACCCCAGCCGAGGTCGCCGCGGAGCTGGCGAAACAACCGCTCGCAGATCTCGAAGCGGCGGCGCACCTCCGACGCGGTGACACGGGATCCGTCGGCCTCGAAGCTGCGCGTCACGATGTGCTCGATGGCGAGCGCGGCCTGATCGAGCCGCCCTTGTTCGACGAGGTGCAGGAAGGGGGCTGCCATGGTTCAGCTCGTCAAGGTCAGGGTGCTGCGGCATCTGCCGTGCAAAGGCGGCGTGACCAGACCGGCAGCTTCGAGTTGATCGTTCGTGAGCGCGCGCGAGTACCGGCCGACCTCGTCCCTCCGCCCCACCGCAGGCTCGTCGATCTGCGCGACCAACCGCCGGCGGCCGCCGCGCTCGTAGAATAGGACCTGGTTGCCATCGCCGTCGGAGCCGACGCGCATCCACGGCTGCAGGTCCGCGATCGTCTCCGGGTCGTCTGCCTGCTCGACCTCGGCGAACCGCTCGAGCGCCCGGGCCACACGGAACTCCCGGCCCGCCATGAACCGGCAAACGTGGCTGGTGACCTCATCCAGGATCGCGTCGAACCGGTAGCGCTCGACGCCGGCGTCTTCGAACGCCGCGAGCTGCGTGTACGTCCTGCCGCGATTGGCAAAGCTCATCGCGACGACCTCCCAGTACGGCTTGCCGCGGTTCACGATCGACGCGAGGCCGGCCGACAGATCCTGCGCGATGTCGTCTCGGCCAAGACCTTGCTCGAGTCCCGCGGCGACGATGTCGCGCGCACGCTGCCTCACCTCATCGCTGCGTCGACCGTACTGATCGCGGACGAAGTTGCTCTCGCTCTTGCGGACAAACGCGGCGATGCGCTCGTCGGTCCGTGTCGTGCTCGCTGCGATGTGCAGCCCGAAGCGCCGGACCGTGGTGCGACGCGCGCGCGTGACGACGTTCTTCGCCTCGACCTCGAAGATCTGATCCACGCGCGGTAGCACCTTGTCCGCGAGGTTGGCCACGGCCTGGCGCGCCGCCCGAATCACCTGGTCGCGCGCCGCAGCGGTAAGGCTTGGCCAGTCGACATCCAGCGTGGCCAGCGCGCTGCGAAGCGCCGCCGCCTCCGCGTCGCGCGAGGCGCCGGTGAGCGCGCGCGCGAGGCGCTGGACGATGACCAGGAAGTCGCGCGCGTCGAGTGGATCGAGCGCCTTGGCGACGTCGAGCCGGTAGACGTCGCGCAGAAGCTCATCCGCGGCGTCGATCCCGGCGCTGTAGAGGCCGTCGATCATGTCGGGTCGGTCGTCGTATGCGGTGCCGGCTCGGCCCGCGCCATCGACGCGAGCTGTGGACACAGGAAGCGCCACCACGCGACGACGCCGCGCTCCACGTAGACTCTCAGCGCCTCGCGGCCGTGGCGCGGAGCCTCCGGATCTCGGAGCAGCCGCTTCGCGACCCGCACGACATCGAGCGGCTCGTCCGCGCGCGCCTGCCACCATTTGGGAACCCACTCGATCGCATCGCTCGCGACCACCGGCACGCCCTCGGCGATGGAGTCGGCCGTCACGACATTGAAGGTCTCCGTGTACGAGACCTGGAACACCAGGTCGACGGTTCGAAGCAGGCGCCGGAACGCCGACCACGGCAGCCAGCCGGTGCGCGTCACACGGAGGTTCGCGATGTTCTCCGTCATCTCGTCGAGCGCGCGGCCATCGCTGCCCTCGTTCCGGCCGGTCGACAGGAGCAGCTCGACAGGCACGTGCAGCTCGCGTGCGAGGACGACGGCGGCCGCCGCCCCGGACAGGAAGTTCTTGAGCGGTCGGTTCGCGCCGAACAGCCCCAGGCGCAGCGCGCCGCCCTCCCAGCGACGGTCATGGCGCGGGAACGACTCGGTCAGGTCGTAGAGGTTCGGCAGGCACACCGCGTTGACGCCCCACGCCTCCGTCGCCCACTCGGTGAACTTCACGCTGTTGCCGCCGACGAATACGTTGTGGGTCGAGAGCTGGAGATCCGCGGTCTGCCGCAGCAGGCGAATCGCGTGCGGATCGGCCGCCAGGAAGCCGACGCTCGAATGGCTCACCACCACGAAGGCCACCTCGGGAAACTCCGCGGCCGTGAGTTCGACCTCGTTGCTCGGCATCCACGGCGCGGCGAGGATGACGTGGGTGGGACGGAGCTCGCCGCGCTGATCGGCGCTGGCGTGCGCCGCGCGCAGCCGCTCGCGGAGCTTCTGCGGACTCTGGATCGCCCAGACCTCGGTCCAGATGCCGTGGTGGCGGAGCGTCTTGGCGGTGTACTGCGCGCTGACCCCGAGGCCGACGTGCGAGACGCCGACACCGGTGAAGTCGCGGTAGACGAGCGCGACGCGAACGGTGTCGACGTACGGTCGCAGGGAGTGGGGACGGTCTCTCATGATGGTGTGCTTTCCTTTTCGAACCAGCTCGCCAGCTCGTCGGCCGGGACGGTGACGACCTCGCGCTCGAGCTCAGCGCGACGGGTCTGGTGGAAGTCGCGCGCGGCCTGGCCGGCCTCGGCCTCGCGCAGCGCGTTACGGATCGCGATGAGGCGCGTCGCCTCGTTCATCAGATCGAACAGCGGAGCTCGGCGTCGGCGCCCACCGGGCAGTCCTTGAGCCGCAGCGAGCTGGCCGCCTGCGGCGGCGAGGTCACCCGTGCTGAGATCGCCGCCGCGGTCCTTCTGGACCTCGGGCCCGAGCGGGTTCTCGGGCTCGGGCGTCGGCGGGATGCCCGCCAAGGTCAGCGGCACCGGCTGCTTGACCCAGCTCGCGTTGATTCTCTTGAACTCGCGGTTGAAGACGTCGCTCGCGAGCATCCGCCCCTCCTCCGGCGTCAGGATGTTCGCGTTCACGAGGCTCCGGACGATGTCGGCCATTGCGGCGGGGTCGCGTGTGACCGGCGAGTTCGAGCGGAAGCGCCAGAACCGGATGCCCATGTCGGCGAGCAGCTTGCGATTGACGATGAAGTCGAACTCCTCCCGCTCGGGCTGGAACACCTGCATCTCGGCGAAGCTCAAGGCGGCATCGCCGGTCGATCGATTGAAGTCGCGGATGTCCCCGCGAAGCAGCCGCGGCAGCCGAAACGACTGACCCACCTTGTCGTGGTTGCGCTCGTCGTAGCTTTGGAAAAGCGCGTCGGTCTGCTGCGCGTTGGTGAGCGGGCGCAGCTCGATCTTCATCCGGCCGGTGTGGTCGAAGCTGGTACCGCCAGCAGGCTCAGCCTCGAGCACCAAGATCTTGTGGAAGTTCCGTTTCCCCTTGATGTGGTTCTCGATGTAGCTCTCGATCCGCGGGACCGATTGCGCCGACAGCCGGCCGCCGGACACCAGCAGTGCGAGCGGCGGAACGGATTTGTTCTCGAAATAGAGGAAGTTCACCTCCTCGGCCTGCCGCGTGCCGAGCACCGAGAGCAGGTTGCCGATCCAGCGCGGCGTGCCGTACGCCGACCGTGCGTTGTGCAGCTTGAAGTGCAGGACCTCGGTCGCGGGCCCGTCGGTGGCGTCGCCGGCCTCGAGCTCGTCGATCGAGCGGAAGAACCGCCCGGTCTTGCGTGACAGGACGCGCGGGTCGCCGAACTCCTTGAAGTACACGACCTGCTGCTCGAACACCTGGACGTAGCGCCGGAACCGCCGGCGCACCTTCATCGTGTCGAACGCGATCTCGGAGATCTTGAGGTTGACGTCGACGTCGACCAGGTCGAGCTCGAGCGGCAGGAGCCGCATCGTGAACCCGGGCAGGTAGACGAGCTGCACGATCTCGCCGCCACCGTCGCGCAGCACCTCCCAGTAGCCGTTGCCCATGACCTCGATGTCCTGACGGGTGCGCCGGCGCAGCGTGACGAAGGACAGGTCCACGCAGCAGAACTCGAAGAAGGTCTCGAGACGCGAGCGCTCGAGCCGCATATGCTCGATGACCTCGGCCTTCTTCGCTGCCACTTCCTCGGGCGTCGGCGTGGCGGCAAGGTCTTGGACCGTCGGATCGTCCCGGAACCGTGGGTCCGACCTCTTGCGCTGCCGTTCGACGATCATCGCGTTGGCGATTCGATGGTCGACGTCGCTGGCGTCCAAATCGATCACCGCCTCGAACCGGTGGCCGAACGCGTCGATGTTAGTCACGTAGGCGTCGACGTTCTGCCGCAGCGAGCTCGAGTTCTCGAACAGGATGGCCAGCGTCTCGGGGTCGTAGGGCGGCCAGCGCGTTGGACTCAGCCACGCGCTCGCGTCCCACGATGTGCGCCTTGATCAGCGCGATGCGGTCGCCGAGCTCGCGCACCGCCCCATCCAGGTCGATCGAGGACTCGACGCGCTCGTCACTCATGATCCGCTCCCCACAGGTCGCTGCACCTCAAACCGGATGCGATCCGGCAACACCGCCTCGCCCGGCGCGATCGGCGCGTGGAGCATCGTGGCGCCGACGTTCACCGTCGGCCGCGTGAACGAGAAGCCAGTGTCAGGACACAGGAAGTGAAACGGTTCTCCGCAGTCGGTGCAGCTGACCTGCACCTCGGCGATAAAGTTGCGAACGCGGCCTCCATCGTCCGTCAGACGCTGGACGCCGACGTGTGCCGAGAACCGCTCGGGCGCGCAGCTCTGTCGGGGCGTCGTCATGTCAAAGCGCCCCGCTCGCGTTCAAAAGGTGGAGAACCAGGCGTCCGTCCTCGAACACGACCACGACGAGCGCGCCGAACACGTGCACGTCGCCCTTGGGCGGCGACTTGGTGGCGCGTCGCACGGGCATCGCGTAGGCCCATGGCTCCGGGGTCTGGTACTGGTTGACGACGCTGAAGCTCATCGTGATGCCTGCGTGCGCAATCACACCGCTCGGAAGTCGAAGCCGGATGCGAGGGCCTTCGGGATGCCGGAGGTGAGCTCGATGGTGTGGATGCGGAGGAACGCGACCGCCTCCGGTACCAAGACGAAGCCAGGACCGGTGAGCGGCGCGCCGATCGGTTCGAAGTCCTCGCCGTCGATCGAGCCCTCGAGTTGCAGCGAGCCGGCGAATGGTCCGGAGAGCTGTACGGTCTTGTCGCGAAGGCGGAACACGTTCTCCGCCCTGCCGGTTCCGGCGGAGCTCGGAACCTCCAGCGTCATGCGTTCCGGGCGCGCCATCACCGACCCCCTCTGCGTGCGCGGCCGACCTGCGCCACCGCGGGCGCGGGCGCCGGCTGCGTGACGACCACCACCAGGCCGCCACCGGCAAGGAACGACAGCGATCGAACCGTCCGACCCTCCGAGGTGAGTCGCGCGATCGCTGCGGCGCGCGCGCCGTCGAGCGTGTCGGCGGCGACCTCGAAACCGCCGGTCGGCCTCGGTGGATCCGTTGGCTTGGCATCGCGATCGATCTGGTAGAGGTGGACCTGGTGGTTCATGGGTGCTTTCGCGTGGCCGAAAAGGAAAGAGCCCCGGCGGCAGGCGGGTCGGGGGTTGGGGCGGGGGCCTGCCGCCGGGGCTCGAGATACTCGACATCCCCGGTTGATCTGGAGTTGTGGTTGCTAGTGCTTACAGCTCGTCGAGCTTCTTCGTTTGCTCGACCCTGATGTCACACACCTTTCCGTGCTGAAAACTCACTGTGACTTTGCCGAAGAAGTTGCTCGATACGAGTCGGTCCAGGAAGCGCTGGAGCCGCTCGATGGGGCTGCGCGCGCGGTCATCTCTCGATGGCGAGACTTCCATACTGTTATCCGATCACCCTGACATGGACTTCAGGGACGGCGCCGGGCAACGGCCCGCGTTCCTTCTGACAGGCGAGCGCCACCGACCAGAATCGGTCGGCGTGGCCTCTCCCGATCTCCTCGCGCTCGACCTCGAACGACGGTTTGCCGGTCGGCGTGAGCCGCCGCTTGATGCTGTGGATCTGGGCGACCAGCTGACGGTCCTTGGGCAGCACGACGTCCTTGCGCTGCAACAGGATCTTGAAGTCGGTCGCCCAGATCTCCTTCGACTCGTTCGAGAACGTTTCGGGTACGACCTGCCCGAACTCGCGACCGAGGTTCTCGGCCAGGTGCATGCCGATGCCGTTCGGCGAACGGCACGCGGTCGTAGCTGCGCAGCAACCGGCACACCTTCTTGCCGGCGACGTCCTCGAAGATCGACAGCTCGGACAGGTCGCGCTTGCGCCCGACGTCGAATCCGGCGACCAGGCGTCCGGAGGCGTCGCCGAACGTCGCGAAGTCGTCCGCGAGCACGAGGTCGTCGGTCGTGCACGGCAGGATCAATTCGTACGGGTAGAACGAATACGATTCGTCGCTGTAGCTGACCTCGAACTCTTCCTGGAAGTCCTCGAGGGGCAGCGAATCGAACTGATCCTGGATGTCCTTCGTGCCGAAGGTCCGGACGCGGTCCTCGGTCGGCATCAGCGGCGCGTCCTTCGCAGCGCGCACGACGTCGGTGCAGAAGAACCGGCAGAGCCACCACGGCACGCGCTGCCGCCAGTACGCCTTGTACGTACGCAGCTCCTGGCGCGCGATTTCCCAGAAGACGCCCCGGCGGCCCAGCGGCGACGAGCAGCCCGTCAGCTGCCCGCGCGAGCGAAGAATCAGCGCGGTCGAGCCCTTGTAAACTTCGCGATCGTTGGCGTAGTGCGCCAATTCGTCGAGGTAGAGGTCACCCCGCTTGCCCCGCGGCGCCTTCGACGGATTCGAAATGATGCGGGACACGCGCTTGGACGCACTGTTCGACAGAAAGCCAAGCTCGGTCTTCGAGTCGGCGACCAGTCGCTTCTTGTAGGCCAGGGGCAGCTCCTCGGCGAGCTGTCTCGCGTAGTTGACCTTTTCTTTGGCGTCCTCGAGGTTGTAGCTGACCATCACGGCCGTGTGCGCGTCGCGCAGATGGCAGCGCGCGATCGCCTCGCACGCGAACAGGAACGAGAACCCGACTTGGCGCGCCTTCTCGACCCAGCGGTAGCGGGCCTTCGATTCCAAGAATGCCACTTGATATGGTTCGAACAGGAGCGGTTCTTCGTTGTACATGCCGATGCCGGTCAAAAAGCCCAACTCTGTGCCGAGCCAGTCGAGCAGGTCCTCCTCGGTGCGTTTGGCGACCAGGAGCGGTCCCTGCCCGGTGGACTTGCTTTCACCCGACGCGGATGCATGTGTGGACGTCGGAGGTCCCTCATGCCCGCCTACGCTGCCACGGTCCGTCGCGCGCCCCGCACCCTCGTCGAGTCCGAGCAGAGTCGCCTGCTCAAGCTCACCGGCGAGCACCGCCGCGGGTTCCGCGACCACGTGATCCTGTCGATCGCGCTCGGCACCGCGCTCCGGGAACACGAGATCGCCGCGCTCGACGTCGGCGACATCGTCAACGAGCACGGCCGGATTCGCCGGCGCGTCCCCCTGCGCGTGTTCAAGCGCTCCAACATGGACGTCGAGAGCCAGCAGGTCTTTTTCCCAGACGACCTGGTCTACAAGCTCAATAAGTTCATCGTCTGGAAAAAGAGTCACGGCGAGAGCGTCGTCCCCGACGCTCCGCTGTTCGTCTCGCGGCTCGGTAAGCGAATCGCGACCCGGACCCTCCGCCTCATGTTTAAGACCTGGCAAGAGCGCGCCGGCTTCGATCAGCCGTTCCGGTTCCACGCGCTCCGCCACACCGGAATCACCAACGTCTACAAGCGGACCAAGGACGTCCTCTTGGCCCAGCGGGTCGCCCGACACAAGAGCATCCAGAGCACGATGATCTACGCCAGCCCCAGCGACCAGGACGTCGAGGACGCGATGCGCGACCAACCCTGCTGAAGGGCGCTGGTCACTTCCTGAAATGGCTGTTTCCGAAATTCGGGATTCGGCGATTCCGCTACTTGCGCCGCTGTCACCTTCCTCGGTTCTATTTCGGTGCGAGGCGGCAGTGGGCACGCCCGGCGGGTCTGCCGAAAACGGGGGATCGACCGGTGGGGGGGCGCCGGCCTCGCCGCTCGCGGCCAGGCAGCGCCCACGAGGCGCCGTGTTCGCGCACGTCGGCTCGTTCGCCGAAGCAGCGGCGAGGACCGCCCCGCCCGCCTCGCGCGCACCGGCGGGGGACACGGCCGCGGACGGTGCGCCGTCCCGGACGGCATCGCCGGGGACCGACGGTGAACAGGCCTCCGAGGTGTGCGAACGCGGGGTGTGCGCAGCGTCGATGCTGCCGGAGGCATGTCCTGTGGTGTGCTTCTGCGGGGTGCACATGTCCGCTGCGCTGGACCCGCACACCGACGACGGCGCGCCGTCCTCGAGAGGAAGTCGGCAGGTCACGTTCGCGGGAGTGGCCGATCCCGCGTCGCCAAGCGCGCGAGACTCCGCGGCCCCCGGATCGCGACCTGCCGGAATACCAAGGTTCCGGCAGGTCAGGGCCGGGCTACGACGCCGCGTCATGCGCCCGCTCCTTTCCCTGCTCGCCCTGCGCGAGCTCGCCGGCGGCGTCGTCGACCACACCGGTGAGCTCGGCCGGAACCCGTTCGACCTGCGCGCGCAGGCGCTGATGGCGCTCCTGGATCGCCGTCAGCGACACCGAGCCGGTCAGCTCCTGGCGCGAGTCCGCACCGCCGGTGACGAACTCGCGAAGCCGCGTCAGCCGGTCGAAGTCCGCCGCGCTGTCGGTCCGGACCTTGCCCTCGCGTAGGTCCTTCTCGAACCCGAGCAGAAATTGATCCACTACCCGGAGCACGTCGACGGTCTGAGTCGCGCGTGCGCTCGAGAGCTTCTCGATCACCTTGTCGTCGGTGAGCGCCTGGGTCCTGGCCTGTGCGTCCTTGCGCCGCTCGAAACATTGGTGTCGATTCGAGTACTTCCACAGCAACGTGCGCGAGACGCCATAGCGCTGTGCCAGCGTCGCCAGCGACGGATAGGTCAGCCGTTCCTCGCCCGACTTCTCGTCGATCACTTGTTCGCCGTGGACCAACAGCCGGTCGATCTCGGGCCACGGCACGTTCGGCCCCTCGCCGCGCTTGGGGCGCCCGCGTCTGGCTTTCGGTGTGGATTGGGTCGGTTCCATTTGCCCTGGGAGAGAGCGCTCGGACCGAGTAGCGCGCTCACGCAGTTCACTATGGTGTCGCAGATATGATTGTGTCCATATGCAAAGGCGCTCGGAGATCGGGTTTCTCATAACTGCTTGGAGTCAAACGACAGCAGATGTTAAACGGAGACAGCGAGAGCTTGTGTGGCAGTAAGACCGGGCGCCCAGAGTGCTCACCCCACCAACCATCTGACCCACTGGTTAACAGTCGCAACGCCCGAAAGACCGACGATGACGCCGAACACGGTGAGCGCCGCGAGCCGCACAGGGATGAACTGCAGGACGAGGACGTTCACCCGCGCACCGCGGATCTCATCGAGTGCCGCTAGCCCAGGACTACGATTCCTACTCTGGGCAAATCCGCTGGTCTTCTGCCTGGTGCGTGCGTAGATTCCTCGTATAGACCTGCAGGCGAGTGGCAATGCCCAAGTTTCTCTTCAAGGCGAATGACGACGTTATCTCTCATTGTTCGTGCATCGGCGAGCCCGCGCTGTCGACCGGACAGCTCGACTGCCCGTGGTGCGGCTGCGGGTGGCTCATCTGCTGCTCGCGCTGCACGAAGGCCTTCACCTACGCGGTGGTGCGAGAAACGGACATCTCGCTCGTCGAGTTGGGTCGTCGGGACGCAACCGCTCGCGGGTTCACATCGATCACCGACCAGGAGTGCGCGGAGTTGGCCACCGGGATGGAGCGAGCGCTGGAGCCGTTTCGGATTGGCGACCTCGTCGTCTACCTCGACGGCGAGTATCTGGCGCTCGACGCGAAGCGCGTCCGGTTCGACGGCTACTTCGCGGCGCACGACCTCGACGTCCTGCCACATGCCGAGGCCCTCGGCGACCCGGAAGTGCTGCTTCGAACGCTCGGGGACGGTGCGTACTGGTTGGATCGAGAGCTCCCAAGATCACGAGTGCACGATCAAATCCGACGGCACGCGGGGCGCGGCCAGCTGTCGCCGGTCACACGTCGTCTTCGAGCACCAGGTGCGCGTTCACGACCTCGTACATGCCGGCCTCGTCGCGCAGGGTAACCTTGACGAAGGCGCCGACGAAGGTTCGCGTGCGCTGCGTTGCTTCCACCGTGTAGCTCCGTCCCGCCTGGAGCCCTTGCGCCGTCACCCGGCTTGTCACCCTGCTGCCAATGGCGAAGCGTTCTTTGCTCCGAGGACGCATGCTGTTCCGCTTCATCTGGACTCCTGCCTGCCTGACAACCCAGCTCGGAATGCCTATTGGCAATGGCTCGGTTGGCTTGCCCCAGACACATTGCGTCGGCGTGTTCGAAAAGCAAGCTCGTTGTCGACATGTCTTCGAATGGCAATCCGGCCGCTCCACAGGAGAATGCCTTGCGACCTGGGGCAAGCAGAGCCATGTGTCACGTGCGCTTGAACTTCGAAACTGCGAATCGAGCAGAGGGAAGGACTCACATGGCAAATACGAACAGCGAATCGAACGTGCTGGTGTGCATCGCCGCCGGGCACGGCCTGCAGGTTGGCGAGCTGTACGTCGCGCAGTCGGTGGCGCGGCGAAAGGCACCCGGCCGCGTCGTCACGACGGTGACGGTGAGCGCCGACTTCAAGCTCTTCGAGGTGATCGAGGCCGAAGCATTCCTCCGGCGCACGCGCGTCATCGTTGAGGTGATGGCGCCCAACGGCGATGTCACGCTCCACAGCTTCCCGGATGCCGAGACGCTCGACGTCTGGTGCGCGTTCACCCGCACGCCCGCCAACCGGCTCCGCAACAAGCACTACGTTGTGGCGGAGCCGACGCCGCCCACGAGCTGCCGCTTCACCGCGATGTGCATTCCGGGCGAGCTCGACGACGGCTCGGACGCGAACTGGTACGTCTATGACCTGGTGCTCCGCACGTCCGACAAGGTTGGTGCCGGTCCGCAGTCGCGCAGCCTTGCCGTCTTCACCGCACGGCAATCCAACCGCACGTGGATCGAGAGCGAGTGGGAAGAGGCGGACCATGAGCCGGCCTGAGAGAACGTCTGGCGCGGACGGCGCCACCTCGCGTCCGTCGCTGACCGACGCGGATCGCAGCGCGACCGGCCCGCGGTCAGCGCCGGCACCATGCTACGATGGCGAGGTGGTGGCTCGGGCGTTGCCGAAGTCTCGTCCAAGGGATGCATTCAACGGCGTGAAGGTCTTCTCCGCGACGAAGTTCGCGGACCGTGACCTTCTCGGAGACCGCGTTACACGCTGGCTGCGCGAGCACCCCGAGTTCGACATCGTCGACATGGTGGTGACGCAGTCGAGCGACGCGGAGTTCCATTGCGTCACGATCACGGTGTTCTACTCGGAGGCGATCGCCTCCCGCCGAGTCGCTCCATAGTACAGCGTACGGCGCCGGCAGCGCTGGTCGAGCACAGCGCTGGCAGCGGCGTCGCCGACGAGCTCGCCGGCGCGACATTGACGGCGAGCAGCGAGCCTGGACCCGATCGTCCTAGCTCCGCCGGTGCTGGTGCCGAGCCCGAGCCCGGACGCAGCGCAGCTGGTGCAAGGCGCTGGCGCTGGCGGGATCGTCCGAGGCGCTGCAGACGACACCGTCGCAGCAGATGCCGTGGTGTTCAGCGCGGGCCCCAGCGCGGGTGGCGATCGGTGGCGCCCGCACTTCTCCCCAGGAACCGGCTGCGCGCGGGGAATGAATAGAGGTCAGTTCTGCACGCGTCTGCACGCGCTCCAGCCCATTTAATACAATATCCGGATAATGTAGGTTATTATACTACTATCTGAGAATTCTCTTAAATGGGGCTGTAACGCGTGCAAGCACGTGCAGCCAACAAGTTAGCCAGATCGGAACCCGAACCTACACGGTTCTCGAGGTCATCCAAGCGCGAGAGTCGCAGGAACGGCGCTCAGCGGCCGGGCAACGCGTGCTCCTCGAAGAGCGCTGCTGGCGAGGTGCTGGTCCTGCCGCGCCGGGATCTCTCGTCCGGCTACTCGGCGGGCCGCCAGTCGCCAATCAGTCGCCAATCAGTTGGAGCCTTATCCGGGCACTGCCGCGCACCTAGGCGTCGTCGTGCGCTGAGGCGCGCTTCCGGCGAGCGGGCCGAGCTCGAGTCGGCTTGCGGGGTCGCGTCGCGGCCCCGGCCGCGGCCGCCGCTCGCCAGGTTCGCTCGTAACGGATAGAAGGGTCGCTACGCCGAGCCCGGTGGGGCCCATGAGGCAAGGACGTCCGCGGCCTCTTGCATACGCCACATGTCGACAAGGTAACGAAGGACATCGGCCACGACGGCGCGCTGCTGCGCGTTCAATCGCGACACTCGCTCCTGTGCCGTCGCGACGTGTACATCGCCTGTAGACAGTGGTCTCAATCCATACAGCGTGTATCCTCGAACATCCGCTCCGTAGGTGGGATCGTTGGCCAGACACGCAGTCAGATAAGCGGGCAGGTACGCGCGATATCCTACTCCGCTCAATGCAATGACGCTTTCACGGTGATGGCTCAGGACGGAGATCGGAAGGTCTGGCCAGGGCTTCCCAGCGAAGGCCATCTTCATCTCGACCGCGTCATCGTTGCCGGCGTAGACCGCCTGAAGCAGTTGGTCGGCAGGCGGTGGTGCGAGATCGTCGAAGGCATGCCGGATCTCCTCACGGAGCTTGTCTTCTATGGATTTCGTCATTTGCAGTACTTGTTGCTGTTCTTGTAAGCGAGAACGTCCTTGCAGTAATCGTAAGCCCTCTTCGCATTCTTGTACTGCGTCTCGCGAAATGAGCTCAGGCGCGGCAAGCAATCACTGTCGAGTCGTTCAACGGCGACCACGCAGGCGTCGGTCTTTTTCGTGGCGTCTTCAATGTCGCGGCAGTTGACCACCTTGTCGTCCTTGGACCACTCTTCGCAGCCCTTGCCCCATGCCTGACAGGCGCTGGCCACCGTGCCCGCCTCGGAGGAGTAGGTCGAATCCGAGCACGTGTAGATCCCGCCGTTGCCGTTCCGGGTGTTCAGCTCATCGTAGCAGTTCTTCCGGCCGCGCTCGGCCTCGTCCACCTGATCGCGATGGCCCTGGTCGCCGCCGTCCCAGCACGAGCTGTTCTCGTCCTTCCGGACCTCGATGCACTTGTCGCCATTGTCGATCCGCATCTTGAAGTAGCTCTCCGCGGCCTCTTCGGTCCTCGGGATGCTGTCGCATTTCCGCGGATAGTCGGCTGCGTTCTTACAATACTTGTCCGTGAGTTCACGAGTTCGGCTAATCTTGTCCGAGCTGCAGTCCACACAGACCTTGTTGCCATCCTTCTTGGTGTAGCAGTGGCCCTTGCTGCATTCTCCGTCGTTCGTGCACGCCTCCGATGTCCGCTTGCTGCCGCCGGCGGCATACACGGTAACCGTGATCGCGACGAGCAACATCCCCAGCCCGACCGCACTGAACCGACGCCCGCTCCATCTCTTGACTCTCATCCACCTTCCTCCGTTTGCTGGTTGCTCAGGAATTGCGCTGACACGCGCTGGGCGTTCAGCGGGCCGGACAATGCCAGAGCCGGGGTTGGGCTGGCAATCATGCGCGACACCTTTGACTCCGATCCGCTCCTTGACGGGGCACCGCCTGCCGTCGTCGCAGCGCCGCATCTTGGCTCTGATGCTCGGCTTTGCCGACGTTTGCCGTGCGGCTATCCGCGCCCGCACGGCTCCCCGCGATCGCGGACATCACGCGCTGCGCGTAGAGATCTGCGGCGTCGCCAGCGCTCTGCATGGCATTCAGCTCGTCGTCGTCAGTTCGAGCCGTATCCTGAGACCGCGGCAAGCCTCGGCGTCGTCGTGCGCTGACGCGCGCGCCGCGGGCGAGCGGGTCGAGCTCGAGTCGGCTTCTTGGGTCGCGTGGCGGTCCCTGCCGCGGCCGTCGTGTCGCGCAACGCGAGCCGGCAGCCGTTGGCGACCGCGTTGATCACGACCAGGTAGCCGAGCGCGATCGCGCTCAGCCAGCCCGCGTCGGCGGTCATCATGATGCCCTCGAGCAGCGCGGTGAAGCCGATCGCCTTGACCTTCGAGCCGAACATGTCGCTCGACCAGCCGAGCACGGTCAGCGCCGAGAACAGGAGACCGGCGTAGACAATCGCCGCCTTGGGGCAGTCGAGCGGCGACCACGAGGTCAGCTCGTAGTGTCCGAGCTCGAACACGCCGACCGGCACGAGGCCTGCAGTGGCGCCGAGCAGCGCCGCGACCGGCTTCTCCCGAGCGACCCGTAGCTGGGCAAGGGGGTTGGTGGTTGCCGTGCGATCCATGGTGTCCGTCATCTGCGTCCGTCCGTGAAGTGGTCGCGCTCGTCGGCGCGCGGTCACACGTTGCATTCGACGTCTCGAGAAGCAAGACGGAGTCGTTGTATGTCGCGATGTCATTCAACTGCAAATGATGCGGGTGAGGCGGCAACATGTGTCATTCTCGAGTGCGGCATTGGTGCGTCGCTCTCGGCAGAGCCGCCGACGCGTATCCGGTGCATGCGGTCCTTCAGCGCCGAGCGCTTCCCGAGGCATCCAGACGACGATCACTGTGAACGACGCCGGCAAGTTCATCCGGGTTCCCGGCCGAACCCGCTCACACTTCCCGGTTGGCGAGGCTCTCGGCCACCGACTCCAGTCCATGTGCCACGTTCTTCGATGCGGCTTCGAGTGCCTCCGCGACGCTCAGGCCCTCCTTCTTGCCGTACTTGAGCCCGTAGAGCAGCCCGTTCGTCGCGGACGCCAACACGGAAAGTTGCGCGGCGACGTTGAGCACCGCATTGACCATGGGGTCCTTATGGAATTTGGATGGGCTCCATCTTTGCTGTTCATGCTGGAACGTGCAGACATCCACGTCCTCCTTTTCGAGCAACTTCATCGGATAGCTCCGCGTTCGAGGGTATTAGAGATCTTGGTCAAATCATGTATGTGGAGCGCGAGCACGCTCGGATCCACTCTGAGCGACAGATATCATGCGAGCCCAATGCCTTGGTAGGCTCGGTACCGTTTCCCGTCCCCACGTTGACGTTGCACGACGGTGACGTGGGGACAGACGGCCTTGATCTCCGCGCCCAACCGCTCGCGATTGCCGGGCTCACGTCCGCTGGCCTCGCACCAGGTCTTCCAGCGTTCGTAGAGATCCTGAACGGCGACCTGCTGGTCTCCGCCGACGATGCACATCTCCCGGACGAAGAGGACGTGGGGAGCGCCGATCGCCTCGAAATCGGCGATCGCATCTGCGCTCGCCGCCGGCTGGACGAAACGGCCGCGCGCGCGGAGCGACTCCCAGCCAGCGACGGCCCACTGAAAGATTCCCGGCAGCTCGGCGGCGAGCTTGGCTTCGAGCTGGGTGTCCTCCTCGCCGAGGAAGCTGCGCGTCATCCGCAGCACGATGAACCGCGACGTGAGCGCACCACTGGCGTCGTACAGACGGGGCACCTCGTTGCTGATGAGCAGGACCCGCGTGCGCAGGCTGACGGACACGGAGTCCTTGAACTTCAGCTCGATGGTGAGCGGATCTTCGCCGCTGAGGCTCAACAAGCGCTCGACGACCTTCGCCTGGTCCGTGCGCGGTCCGATGCGCGCATCCGTCAGCGTCGGATTCACGACGGCCTCATCTCCCAAGAGTGCCTTGAGCACACGCGCGATGGTCCCCTTCCCCGAGCGAGGTGGGCCGATCAACGCGAAGAGCTTCTGCAGGGATGTGTCCGTCGTGAGCAGATAGCCAAACAGCTCTTGCAGCACCTGAATGCTCTCTACATCATCGCCCCACAGCTGATTCAGGAAGTTGAGCCACAACGGGCACGGCTGTGGGCGCTTGAGCCACGGCGAGGCGACCATCGTCGTGGCGAACATGCGTGCGGTCATCGCCAAGAGCTCGCGCTCGCGCATGTCGAGGATCCCGTTCCTGCACGGCACAAGATGCACCGGGTCCGGATCGCGGAACGTCCGATCGATCCATTGCGGCGCGTCTCCGTGGAGGCTTGGGGCGATCGAGCACAGCGCATCGGCGACGTTGCTCACCAGGGAGCTCTTGATCGCGAGGGGAACGTACTCGATCTCCCCGTTCTTGGCGGTCAGTTCGATGTCGACTCGATCGAGGACCCGCCACACGTCTGCCCGGAACTGCTCGTCGTCGAACAGTCGAAACCGGCCGGCATCGAATCGCCACCACGATCCGGCCCACCGCACGATGGCGGGTCGGCCGTGCATGCGATGCTCGTCCAAGTAGAGTTCCGCGAGCCTGCGCGGTTCCCGGCCCTGCGCGACGATTCGTTGCCGCATCACCGCGGCGATCACGGAGGCCGCACCCGGTGCGGGATCGGGCGGTACTGCCTGGCGGCGACGCGGCAGCGGTCTCCAGCGAGACGCCGGCAGGCTATCGTCCGGAGCATCGTGACCGGGAGGAGGAGTAGCAGCACCCGCGTCGGGGTCGTCGTGGGGTTCGCTCATAGGAATCTCCAGCCTGTACACCAGGCATCGTTGAGGTCTTTCTCCGTGCCGAAATCGACAATGATGACGTCGTATCCCAGCCGCAGGCCCGCGTGGATCGCGCGCTCGATCCCGGCCGCCATCGCGATTTCGCCCTGCCGTCGTTCATCGGCGTGAGGCACCAAGAACATCCGGCAGCCTGCGCGGACCACCCGCTTGGCGATTTCTTCGATCAACCTGGGAAGCGGGCCGGTGCCGTTGGCGCCGAGAACGACCGCCTGCGGCCAGGCGACAAGCGCCGTGATGGTGTCGACGATCCCCTCAGCCACGATCACGTCGCGCTCCGTCTCGATCTCGTCGAGCGCGTACGCCATCGTTCCCGAGCTCCGGCAGCCGGTAAGCGACGGCGCCTTCACGCCCCGTGGATCTCGCGCGACGACCTCGGGTAGACGACGCCGGACGACACCGGAGATGCCGCGCCCGCGCAGATCGTGCAGCGCCAGCGCGGGTGCGCCGTTGCTCGACCAATGGTCATGTCCGGGTGCGTCGGTGCGATCAAAGCGGACGCGACCGCGCGTGTCTGCGACGTCGACGATGCCGCGGCCTTCGAGGTATCGCTCGCCGAGCGGATGGCGTACGGATAGTGAGTTCCAGTAGGCGGTCGCCCGACGGATCGCCATGGCGTCCTCGCGCTCGGCGAGCTCGCGCTGTGCCTGCTCCCGCGCAGCGCGCCCTTGGCGCAGTGCCGTGATGCGTTGCGCGCGCTCCGCCGGCGGCAGGGTTGCGGGCGTGACGCCCGCGATCTCCGCGGCGCGGGCCAGGACTTGCGCAAAGTCACGTGTGCAGTCGAGCCCCTCCAACGCGGCGACGAACGCGAATACGTCGCCGCTTGTATTGCAGCTCCAGCAACGCCACAGCTTCTTCTTCTCGTTGAAGCGAAAGGACGGTGAACTGTGGTCGCTGCGCGAGGGGCATTCCTTGGCCGAGAGCTCGTTCCGCCCGCCGCCAGGCCGATAGCGGATGCCATAAGCGTCGAGGAGACCCCTGGCGGTGATGCGCTCGGCGACCTCGTCGCGAAGTTCCTTTTGCACGTCGGTCATCGGTGCGACTCGGGCGTATCCGGCTCCCGGCGGCCGGCGTTCAAGAACGCCTCCCATTGCTGTGAAGGTCCAGCACCGACAGGAACGTCTTGCGGCGTTCGACCTGTTCTTTTGACGCGCACGCTCGCATGCCCCACTGATCCCCGACGACGATCACAGTCTGCTGCGCACGCGTGACACCGGTGTAGAACAGGTTCCGGTGGTGCATGAAGGCGTGACTCTTGTGGACCACGAGCACCACACAGGGGATTTGACTGCCCTGATATTTATGAATCGTAAGTGAGTAGGCCAGTGACAGTTCGTTTACGCTCTCCGCGTTGTACTCGACGTCGTGGTCGTCGAACCGGACCGTCAGCTCGCCGTGCTTGTCACCCTTCTCGGTGACGACGCCGATCGCGCCGTTCATCACACCGAGCTCGTAGTTGTTGCGGTTCTGGATGACCCGGTCCCGCTTCAGGAGCTCCGGTCGCCTCCCAGGCCGCGGCGGCGGAACGAGCACGCCCCACAGCTTCTCTTGCACCAGCTGCTGCAGGACGATGTTCAGTTCGTCGACGCCGAGCGGCCCCTTGCGCGTCGGCGTCAACAGCTGGACATCGGCGAGCAGATCGAACCCGAGCTGCTCGATCAGGACGTGGTCGAACAGCTCGAGCACGTACTTCTGCGCGGCGAGAACCTCGGTGAACCGGTTGACGACAATCCAGGGCGACCGGCCGTCGTCCGAGGGCGGCACCGTCCTGCGCACCTCCCCGCGCAGCACGGCGAGCGAGTTCTCCTTGAGTACGCCCGCCTGCCGGACGACCTGGTCGAGGATCACCGTGGGGATCGGCTGGCGGTCGATCAGGTCGCGCAGCAGGTTCCCAGGACCCACGGGCGGCAACTGGTTGTGATCGCCTACCAGCACCACGGCCGTCCGGGCGAAGTCGATCGCACGGAACAAGTGCCAGGCGAGCGGGATGTCGACCATCGAAACCTCGTCGACGATCAGGACGTCGGCATCGATCGGATCGTCGATGCCACGGGAGAAATTCTTGCCCTTGTAGCCGAGCAGTCGATGGACCGTGGACGCTGGACGTCCAACGACCTCCTCGATCCGCTTCGCCGCCTTTCCCGTCGGCGCAGCGAGCGCGACCCGCTTTCCGCGCTGCTCGTACAGCTTCGTGATGGCACCGATCGCGAAACTCTTGCCGGAACCGGCGGCGCCGCTGACGAGCACGAGGTTGTGCGTCAGCGCCAGCTGGATGGCTCGTCGCTGAGCCGGGTTGAGCTCGGCATCGGTGGGGTCACTCGGCAGCGCCGCGGCGTCGGCGAAGTGCCGGTTCGCGCCGAGCTTGGTCGTGAACACCTCGGCGAGGTCCTGCTCCATCTCGACGATGTGTGGCAGGGCGACCAGGAAGCGCCCGCCGAGCGAGGTGCATGCGAGTGTTCGCTCCTGGATCAGCGCATCGAGCGTCGCCTCGATCCGATCGCGGCTGTCGGCCACATCCATCACGAGCAGCGCGTTGGCCAGGCCGATCAGCGCCTCGTAGTCGACCCAGCAGTCGCCCTGCTCGAGCCGCTCGACGACGGCATGGACGACGCCGGCCCGGATCCGCTCGGGGTGCTCCTTCGGTGTGCCCATCTTGCGCGCGACCTGGTCGACGCGCTTGAACCCGAAGCCCGGGATCTCGCGCACGAGGAGGTACGGATTCTCCTTCAGCACGGTCACGACCGAGTTCCCGTACCGCGTGACGAGTGTCGTCATCTGGTGGTGCGTGAGCTCGAACGCGGACATCCACGCGAGGCTCGCGTTGAGCGATCGCGTGCGCAGCCATTCCTCGCGCAGCAGCTGCAACGCGGCGCGCGGAAGCTTCGCGATCCGGCCGACGCGGTCTGGTTCCTCGTCGATGACCCGGTCGAAGTCGTCACGGAACGCTTCGGCGATCCGGCGCGCCTTGACGGGCCCGATGCCCTTGAGAGCCGGGTTGCTGGAGAGATAGTGTGCGAGCCCGGCGGGCCCGAGCTGCTGATCGAACTCGAAGCGGGCGACCTTGAGCTGGCGGCCGAACTTCGGGTGAGTCTCCCAGCTGCCGTGCAGCACGACGGCGTCGTGCGCCCGGACCATCAGCGACCCGGCGAACGACACGGTCTGCCCATCGCCGGTTCGCAGCCGCCCCGCCGAGAACCTGGGACTGGAAAAGAACAGCGCCTCGACGGTGCCGCGCACCGTCACGAGGGTCTCGCTGACCGCCGAGGCTGCGCTTGTCATTCGCCCTGCACCTTTCGGTGGTAGCGGCAGAGCAGCCCTTCGACGAAACGGCGGGCGATCTGCCGGTCCCCGCAGAAGAACACCGGCACGGATGTGCACCGGAGCGGTAGCGGTGGGCCAGGACGTCTTCGAGCGTCGCTTCGACCACGACGCACGCGACGTCGTACTCCGACAAGATCCGCAGCTCGCGGGCGAAGCGATCCCGCTCGGTCACAACGGATGCGACGTAGTCGTCGAGCGACTTGCGCTCGGCGGCGATCGCTGTCTCGTGGCCCTCCAGCGAATAGTCGCCGGCGACGAGCTTGCGACGCACGATCGTGACGCGCTCTGGGTCGAACACGTAGGGTTCCTGTTCGCGGGTGTCGACGATGACTACTGCGCGATCAGAACGGGATGTCGTCGGGCATGGCCCGGCCATAGGCGCCTCCAGTGCCCTGCTCTTGCAGCACGAGGCGGCGGTTGAAGTAGATATTGACGTTATCACCCTTGGTCCGCTTGGTCACCTCGAGCTCCACGTCCAGCAGCTCGGCAAGGTGATCCCGCAGGTCCGAGAGCCGAACCAGCTCGAGGCCGCAGACGTGAAGGTCGTTCTTCAGCCAGCGCACGTTCTCCTTGCTGGCGATCACGTTGTTGCGCCAGAGCAGGCGCCCTGCGTAGTGCGGGCCGAGGATGCGCAGCGTCCACTTCAGCATCGGGTTTCCCGAGCTCTTCGCGGTGGTCAGCTCGACCTTGTCGACCTGGACCTGGTACTTGCCATCGGGCACTTCGTCGAACTCGCGCTCCTCGATGGGGGCATCCGCGAAGTCGTCGTCGAACTGGGAGAGGTCGATCTCGGGCGCGTCATCGCCCGGAAAGTCATGTCCGTTCATGATGCGGTCCTTTTCGTTGCAATGTCAGCGGTTGCCCGTCGACGTCGTCCGCGGCCTCGCGGCCGCGGGGTTGGTGGTTGTGGTGCCGGCGCCGGCGGTGCGCGCACGCAGCGAGCTCGCCGCCGGTGTCGTGTTCGTCGTCGGGCTCGTGCGAGGCTTCGTGGTTGTCGCGGCCGGAGGCCGGTCTTGGGCGGTCGATCGCACGCTGGTCGCTGTGGTCGGCGCTGTCGCCGCGCTCGCCGCGCTGGCCGTCGCCCACGACGCGTCCGTCTCGGTCGGCGCCGCGCTGGACTCCGGCGCCGCTGTCGTATCCGGCGCGCCCGCAGCGTTCGTGCTGGTCAAGCCGGTTGCGCTCTCGACGGATGTGGCAGCCGAAGCAGCCTCCTGCCGCAACGCCGGCGAGCCCGCCGACGCGCCAGCTGCGCCGACACCCGGCGCGCGCTGGGCAAACGCCGCGGCGAACGCCGCGAAGTTCAGGTCGAGGACGTCGGGCAGCCGGCCGGTGCGATCGCCAGCCTCGTACGCGAGGCTCGGCTTGGTGCGGAGGACGCGTCGGTACGCCGGCTTGCCATCCGTGCTCGTCGTGGGTTCGAGGTCGCAGAACAAGATGATGTCCGCGAGCCCGAGGACGAGCTTGCGGGCCTTGTCAGGCAGCGTCGGGACGACCTTGGTGTACTTGCCAGTGCGGGTCTCGATCTCCTTGTCCTGCGAGTGCGAAACCAGAAACAGCCCATACGGCAGCAGCGCGAGCTTGTTCAGCACGCGGTGGAACTCGCCGTTGACGAGCGCGTAGCCCTTGCCGTACTCGAGATCGCTCTCGTGCTCGACCTCGTACTTCCGGCAGATGTATTCGGCGCACATGCGGTACGCGTTGTCGACGGTATCGATCACGATCGTGCGGAACGCGTGCTTCCCGTCGGCGATCTCCTTGGCACT
>VBLP01000726.1 GCA_005887925.1 Deltaproteobacteria bacterium
GACCACCTCGCTGATGGCGAGATCGACCGCGACGCTGCAGATCGCATAGGCCTGCTGGCGGTTGAAGCCGCGCTCGTGGACGAGATAGTCGATCATGGCGAGATAGGCATTGCGCGCTGCCAGGGTGACGTCCTCGGATTCGTTCTGGCCGTCGCCGCGGATGCACAGGCCCGTGGTGGCGTAGAACCGGTCCATGCCGCGGCGCGCGCCGGGGCCGGCGCCGTCCTTGAAGTACTGGACGCTGTGCAGGTTGCGCTGCTTCGCGGCGCCCTTGCGCAGCGCGAGCTGGGCCGTGAACGTCGCCGACATCTCGATCGCCGTGCCGCAGGTCTCGCCATCGCCCTGGGCGAAGTGGGCGTCGCCGACCGAGAACAGCGCACCGTGGGTCGCCACCGGGATCAGGAGCGTGGTGCCCGCGACGAGCTGCTTGATGTCGAGGTTGCCGGCGATCTCGCGCGGCGGGATGGTGCGCAGGCCGTGCTGGGCGATGTCCCCCGCGGCCGGCACGGCGCCGCCGGGCTCGGGCGGCAGGGCGATGCCGCCGCGCGCGGCGAGCGCGGCCTCGCGCGCCTGGATGGACTCGCGGAGCTTCCGGGACGGCGCCACCCCCATGACGCCCATGAACGGCGCGCCCGGAACGCGGACGCCGGGCAGATCGCGCGACTGGGCGAAGCCGTCCTTGATGTCCCAGCGAACGATGTGCGGCTCGGGAAACAGGTCGCGCAGGAAGCTGAAGCCGGGCACCTGCACCGTGAAGCCGAACGCCTCGGGCTGGACGGCCTGGATCTTCACTTCGAGCAGGTCGCCGGGCTCGGCGCCCTCGATGTAGACCGGGCCGGTCAGCGCGTGCGCCGGCCGGAGGTCGGCGCGGCTGACGTCGTCGGCGTTCGAGGCCGATGTGATCTGGCCGTCGAGGGCGTCGCGGGTCTCCATGACGACCTGGTCGCCGGGCTGGACCTTGAGGACCGGCGGGATGTCCTCGTGCCAGCGGTTGTGCCCGGTCCCCGGTTCCTGGGCGAGCGACTTGGAGCGATCGATCTTGACGACGTGAGTCTTCATGTGGACCCCCTGGCGGTGTTTTCCGGTGGGTGAAACGACGCGCGCATGGTCGCGCCGCAACCCGGCGCGCGCAAAGCGAGCGGACGCCGAACGTCGGGCTCATCCGGAGTGTCAGAACTGGGCGCGCGCGGCGAAGCTGATGTGCCAGCGGCCGCGCGGGTCGTCCCCGAGCCGGGGCCGCAGCGGGATCGCGCGCTCCCAGGCGAACACGCCGAACGGCGTGACGATGCGGACCAGCGCGATGCCGACCGAGGGGCGGATCGCGTCGGGCGTGACGGTGGCCCACTCGTTGGCGATCATGCCGGCGTCGACGAACAGCGCGGTCGCGAGCAGCCGGTAGATCCGGATCTGGGCGTCGATGCTCGACATCACGCGGATGTTGCCGCCGGCCGGCAGGATGCGGATCTGCTGGATGTTGTTGACCGGCGGCACGCCGACCTGGACGATCTCGGTGGCGAGGCGCTCGTCGTCGTAGCCGCGCACGGTCGCGTCGCCGCCGGCGAAGAACCGCTCGACCTCGGGCAGCAGCACGGCGCCGCCGAGGGGGATGCCCTGATCGAACCGGAGATCGGCGCGCAGCACGAGGTTCTGGCCGATCGGCAAGTACCGGGTGCCGGTGGTCGACAGCTTGAGGAAGGTGTCCTGGCCGCCGAGGTAGCGGCTGGCGACCGAGGCCTGGACGTCGAAGCGGAACCCGTCCTCGGGGGTGAGCGGCGACAGCGTGCCCTGGCGGTCGACCCGCTGCTCCCACTCGAAGCTGATGCCGGCCGAGCCGGTGCTGGTCCCGATCGGCACCTGGGTCTGGTCGTTGTCGGCGCCGATCGGGCGCAGCACGTCGAGCGGTCGCTCGCGCTGGCGGAAGTCGTAGTGCAGGCCCGTGGTGATGGCGCGCGCGGGGCGCGAACCGATGCGCTTGCGCTCCCAGGTCCGCGACAGCGTGAGGGTGGCACCGTTGGTGGTGACCTGGCCGAACCGCGGCGTGTCCTGCAGGCGGTGAAACGCGGTGATCTCGGTCTGGAACTCGACGGGCGACACCCGGCGCGACAGCCACTGCGGGACGCGCAGCGTGCCCTCGCCGCTGAGCTGGCGCAGCTTGGGCTCGCGGAAGTTGGTGTTGATGTAGTTGGCGAGGTCGAAGCCGATCGTGAAGGCGAAGTCGAGCGACAGGCCAACACCGAGCAGGTTCTTGACCGATGGGATGAACTTGAGGAAGGCGCCGTTGTAGCTCGAGTAGCCGGCCTCGAGGTCGATCTGGGCGAGGAAGTCGTAGCGCTCGACGACCTCGACCACGGCGTTGACCTCGCCGGCGCGCGTGGTCTCGAGGTCGGGCATCGTCACGTTCACCGCATCGAACAGCGCGGTGTTGCGCAGCCGGCGGGCGCCCTCGGCGAGCGCGTCCTGGGTCAGCTTCGCGCCGCGGCGCAGGCCGAGCTCGCTGAGGATGATCGAGTCGCGGGTCTTGAAGTTGCCGCGGATCACGACCTTGCCGATCAGCAGGGTCTCGACGTTGGTCAGCGTGTAGCGCGCGGTGACGCGGTGCGGGCCGATCGGCCGGGCCTCGTAGCCGACCTCGGCGCGCGGGCTGCCCTGGCTGTACAGCCGGCTCTTGAGCTGATCGCGGGTCAGCGCGGCGTCGTCCTCGCGGAACTTGAGGTCGGGCGCCGCCGCGGTGCAGCGATCCGGGGTGGTCTGGACGGAGAGCTGCCTGGCGCCGAGCAGATCGGCGAGGTCGGTCAGGACCTGCTTGCACAGCCTGCGCTCGTCGGGGGTGCGCAGCGCGGTGTCGCCGCCGGCGAGGATGACGTCGACCCCGGTGAGCAGCGTGGACTCGCCCTCCTCGATGACGTAGCGCACGTAGAGGCCGTCGCCGCGGTCGGTCGCCGCGAGCGCCGCGGTCAGCGCCGCGCTGCCCAGCGCCGCCGGGTCGGTCGCGGCCTCGACCCGAACGCGGGCGTCGCGGTAGCCGGCGCTGCGATAGAACTGCAGGATGCGGTCGACGTCGGCGGCGAGCTGCGCCGAGGTCGCGTTGGTGTTGCCGCCGAACAGGCTCGTGGTCAGCTTCTCCTGGGTGGTGCCGATCACCTCCTCGAGCCGGTCGGCGCCGAACGCGCGGTTGCCGACGAACTTGATCTCGCGCACCGGGCGCTGCTTGCCGCGGTCGACCTGGAACGTGATCTGATCGAGCGGCGGGTCCTGGTTGCGCACGCGGGTCCAGGTGACGTGGGCGTCGAACCAGCCGCGGCTCTGCAGGTACTGGACGATCGCGCGCGCGGAGTTATTGGCCTCGACGTCGTCCGAGCTCGCGGTCGCGTTGAACGTCAGGTGCTCGCGGAGCTGCTCGTCGCTGACCGAGTCGTCGGTGCCGTCGAACTTGAGGTCGATCTGGCGCCGCGGATCGATGGTCACGGTGAAGTCGACGGCGTGGGTCCGGCGATTGAACGAGGCCCTGGGGTCCTGCTCGAAGCTGGTGTGGACGCGGACCGCGGGGTAGCCGCGGCGCTGGAACAGCTCGACCACGTGCTGGATGTCCTCGAGGTGACGGCTGCGGGTGAACCGCGACGCGCCGAAGCAGAACAGGCAGGTGTCGTGCTGGAACTGCTGGATCACGGCGCGCTGGTCGATCGGCGTCGCGCGCAGCGCCTCGGGGTTGGCGATCTTGATCACGCCGGTGGTGTACTCGTCGCCGAGCCTGATCCGGATCGTGATCTCGAGGCCGCTGCCGCGCCGGCGCTCCTCGTGCTCGACGGTGGCGTCGAAGTAACCCTCGTCGTAGTGCAGGTACTCGGCGATGTGGCGCTGCTCGAGGTCGAGCTCGCACGCGCGGTCGTCGGGGTTCCACGGCAGATAGGTCCCGGTGCGGATCCGCATGCGGCGCCGGACCTGGTCGTCGAGCAGCGTGGTGAACGGCGACTGCTTGATGTCGATGTTGACCTTGCGGACCAGCGGCCGGGGGGCGAGGTGGAGCACCGCGTGGGTGCCCTTGGGGGTCTCGCGCGTGCCCAGACCGACCACGGCGTAGGCGAACTTCTCGGCGGTCGCGGCCACCTCCTTGCGCGCGTCGTCGGTCAGGGACGTCAGCCGGGTCATCACCGGCGTGAACAGCGCGCGCACGGTGTCGGGGGGATCCTGCAGCTCACCCTCGATCTCGAAGTCGTTCCAGGTCACCGGCGGGCCGATCGGCGCCGAGGCGGGGCGCCGGGGCTCGGGCCTGACGCAGCCGGCGGCGGCGGGCAGCGTGGGTGGCGCGGGGGGCGGCGACGCGGCGGGCGGCATCGGCAGCGGCGCCGGCGGCGCGCTCGGCGGCGGTTGCGCGGCCGCGGGGCCGGCGATCGCGACGATCAGGACGATCAGGAGAATCAAGCGCGCGACGCGACGCGCGGAGGGGTGAATGCGATCGATCACCAGCCGGTTCACGGGATGAACACGCGATAGACGAACTTGACGTCGAAGTCCACGATGTCTTGCTCGGCGGGATCGTAGTAGTTCTGGTTGAGGTAGCCGCCCTGCAGGGTGACCACGAACGGCGTCTTCAGCTCGGCGCGCGCCTTGACCGTCGTGCCGCGGATGGTCTGCTCGGCGTCGCCGAGGATCCGGGCGTTCTCCAGCATCCTCTTCTCGATGTGGAAGCCGATCGAGCCAAAGCCGATCTCGATGCGCAGCACGTCGAGCCCGGTCAGCTTGGTCAGCGAGCTGCCGAGCAGGTCGGACACCCAGTCGCCGGCGAGGTCCTTGACGATCTGGTCGGCGAAGCCCTGGCTCGGGTTGGTCGTGGGGTCGACGCGCGTCGGATCGCCGCCGACGTTCTGGTCGCCGAGCGAGCGCCGCAGCTGCTCCTGGTTGCGGCCGAGCACGAGCAGCGACAGGGTCTGCGACTTGTTGTAGCCGGTCGAGGTCCGGAGGTCCCAGGTCGGCAGCTGCAGCGTGCCGCCGATCGCCACGGTGATCACGTGGTCCTGGCCCGAGAGGTCGCGGTAGTCGGCGTCGCTCGAGACGTGGAGATCGGGGTTGTTGGCGGGCTGGTTCTCGGCGAAGTCGACCGAGCCCGAGGTGCGGACGAACGAGGCGCGCGTGCCGGGGATGCGGAACTCGCCGTGGGTCACGCCGATCTGACCGGACAGCCGCGGGTCGCGCGGCGTGCCGCTGATGCGCATCTCGTCGGAGTGGAGCTCGATGGTCGCGATGTTGTCGCGCACCGCGAACTGCTGGACCACGAGCTTCAAGTTGAGCTCGGCCGAGCCCAGGGTCGGGTACTCCTCCCAGAATGGCTTGGCGGGCGCGGTGTTGACCCCGATCGCCTGGATCCGATCGGTGAGCTCGAAGTTGCGCAGGTACGCGCCGTCGACGACCATGACGGTGCCGGTGACCCTCCAGTTGGCGCGCGGGCTGTCGAGCGTGAGCCGGACGTCGCTGGCCGACAGCACCAGATCGAGGGTCTGCGGGATGCGGAACGGGATGCTGGTGGCGTCCAGGCCGAGCGAGGCATAGATCAGCTCGCCGTTGCGCAGCTTGAGCGATCCGGCGATGTTCGACAGCTGGCCGTCGTCGAGCGTGCCGTTGACCCCGGCGATGTCGAGCGTGTAGGTCCAGGGCTGCTCCGAGGTGTCGGTGCCGAGCTCGAGGTTGCCGCGGCGGAACGTCAGCTCGCGGCGCACGCCGCGCGGGATGATCGAGAAGTGATCGAATTGCAGTGATCCGGACAGCGCGGGCCGCGGCCCGGATCCCGACAGCACGAGCTGGCCGTCGATGTCGATCAGGCCGTTGGCCTGCGCGACCAGGTTCGGCGCGACGACCTGCAGCATCTTGCCGGCGAGCCTTCCGGACAGGAACACCGACCACTTGGCCGGCGAGAACCCGGCGAGCTCGATGTTGCCGCCGATGTGGAGCTCGCCCTGATCGTCGACGGTGCCGTTGGCGAGCTTGATCAGGCCGCGCGGCGCGGTCAGCACGGTATCGCTGCCGATCGGCCGCAGCACGACCGGGTTCCAGCACGGCTGCGCCGGCGGCTGGCTGGTGCGCTGCGCGGTCTCGGGGCAGGCCGGGCGCTCGGTGCCGCCGCGCTGCGCCAGCTGATCGGGATCGAGATCGAGCGCGGCCTCGAACTTGGGCTTGTCGAAGGCGCCGGTCACCGACGCGCGCAGCCGGACGCTGCCGGCGACGTAGTCGAACCGCTGATCGAGCAGGACGCGGAGCTTGCCGAGATCGAGGTTGCCGCTGGCGGCGATGTCGATCGAGCCCCGCGTCGCGCGGCCGCCGATCTCGATGTCGCCGGCCGGGGTCTCGAGGATGGTCGGGCAGGCCACGCGGCCGGCCCGGGCGTCGCGGCAGGCGAGCTCGAACGACGACGGCGTGGCGTGCACCGACATCGCGGCGCGCGTCGGCGCGTTGAGATCCTTGACCCGCACGACCAGCGGCGTGACCCGGCCATCGCTGGCGCGGTGATCGAGCTGCGCGGTCAGCTCGGTCAGCTCGATCCACACCTCCGGCTCGTGCGGCCGGGACGACGCGAGCTCGGTGTGCAGCGTGAGGGTGCCCGACGCCCAGGCCTGGACCGGATCGGACTGCTTGAGCAGCGCCTGGAGATCGAGGTAGGGGTCGATCTCGATCCGCCGGCCGGTGACCTGGAGCTCGAGGGGGTACGGCGCGGCGCTGCCGAGCGAGCCGGTGATGGTGAGCCGGCCGGCGAGCGCGGTGCCCTCGAACGCCAGGCCGGGGACGCCGCGGACCACGGTGGGCCTGAGCGCGAGCTGGGCATCGCCGAGGAAGCCGTGACCGAGCCAGCTGCGCAGGATCTGGATCGAGCCGATCGCCTGGGGCGCCGCGGGCGCGCCCTGGAGGTGGAGCGTGATCGACGCCAGGCCGCCGACGGCACCGGCGTCGGGCTTGCCGCGCAGAAGATCGATCAATGCCAGCGGCAGGTCGGCGAGGGCGACGGTGCCGGCGACGTGGGCCGGCGCGATGCTGCGCGGGCTCGAGCGCTGCGGCGGCAGCTGCGCGATCGTCGCGTCGAGCGTGCCGCCGGCGTCGCGGCGGGCGGACGCGACCACGCAGAACCCGTTGCCGCTGCCGGCCGCGGCGCGCTTGGCGTCGTCGCACAGCTTGCGATCGCCGGCGTCGGCGGTGGCGGGGCGCGCCCGGCACCGGCTGTCGTCGCGGCGGTTGACGCACGCCGCGATCCCCGTGTAGCGATCGTCGAGCACGCTGAGGTGGTCGGCGCGGGCGTAGATCTGGCCGAGGCCGAGCCACTCGAGCGCGGTCCGCCGCGGATCGACCGCGCCGCGCAGGCTGACGTCGATCTCGTCGATCGTGCCGCGCGCGATGCCCTTGAGCCCGCACAGCTTCGCGGCGTCGAGGTGCGTGCCGGTGAGCTCGAGGCGCTCGATCACCGGCACGCCGCCGAGCCGGATCAGCCCGCGCCCGGTGAGCTGGCCGCCCAGGCCCGGCGAGCTCATCCGCTGGATGTCGACGGCATTGCCCTCGTAGACCAGGTTCTCGAGCTTGAGCTGATCGATGCACGGCACGCCGGCGAGCGTGGTGTTGACGTTGACCGTCGGCCGGGTGAGCGGGCCGGTGATCCGGATCTGCCCGCCGCCGCCGGCGCTCTTGAACAGCGGCGGCAGCTTGAACCGCGTCAGCCAGGTCTCGAGGTCGGGGAACTCGCCGTCGATCAGGAGGTTCATCGAGTTCTTGTCGACGTTGATCGTGCCGTTGACCTCGGCGTGGTTCCGGCCGCTGTCGTTGACGAACACGCGCTCGACCTGGATCGAGCCGAACTTGTCCCTGCTGAGCAGCCGGCCGTTGTGGACGTGGAGCGCCTGCTCGCCGGGCGTGGCGCCGAGCGCGAGATCGAAGTTGCTGATCTCGAAGCCCAGGTCGATGTCGCCGCGCGCGCGCAGCCGGCCCTGGAGGAACCGGCCGACCGAGCGGGCGACCGCGGGCGGCAGGAACCGGCCGACGTCGATCGCCTTGACGATCTCGACCTGGGCGTTGGAGTACAGGGGCTTCAAGCCGAACGTCGCCGACAGGTCGACCTCGCCGGGCTCCCGGCCGCCGCGCACCAGCGCCTTGGTCTTCTCGATGTAGCCCTCCTCGTTGACCAGGTCGATCTTGCCGTGGAGCTCGGCGAGGGTGAGCCGGAGCGGCGCCTCGGTCTTGCCCAGCGGGATGTCGAAGTCGACGCCGGTCAGGTCGAGGCCGACCGCGGGCTGCGCGACGAACGGCCCGGTCAGCGAGATCGTGCCGTCGAGCTGGTCGCCGCCGATCGTCGGCAGGATGCACGAGCGGATCGTCGGGCCCATGTTCTTGCCGTCGAGCCGGAGGTTCCACGCGCCGTCGTACGGCCGGTCCCAGTAGTTGAACAGCTCGCCGGCGAGGTGGAGATCGGCGCCGGCGCGCGGGTCCGGCGAGGGGTCGGTGGTGTCGCCGGTCACGCAGGGCAGGGTGCGAGCCTGGAGGTCGAGCTCGAGCGTGTTGGCGATGAAGTTGTGGTGCGCCCACTCCCCGGGCAGCTGGGCGAGGCGGTTGAGCCGGACATCGGCGAGCGTGAGCTGATAGCGCGCGCGCCGCTCGCCCGGGGGATAGGTCTCGGCCCCGCCGCCGCCGCCGATCGCGCCGCGCGCCGGCAGCCGGAACGTCGCGCGGGGGCCCTCGTCGAGGATGCGCACCGTGCCGCGCGTCGCCGTGACGCCGAGCCGGACATAGAACTTCGCGACCAGCGGGTCGGTCGGATCCATGTAGAGGTAGGAGTTGTTCGCAGGCTCGGTACCGGCGTCGACGTCGACGCCCTCGAGCCGCGCGGTGAAGCCGTAGCCGACCCGGCCCGCGCCCGACAGCGCGTACGGCTGCCAGTGCACCGTGAGGTTCAGGCCGGCGACATGGACGTCGCGCAGGTCGAAGATCGGCGGCGGCGCGTCGGCCGAGATCCCGGCGCGAAACCCTGCCTTCATGCGCGGATAGAACGCCGTGACGATGCTGACGATCGTGCGGTCGTAGGCGTGGAGCGGGTACGGCTCGCGGGTCTGCTCGAGCAGCGCCTCGCCGCCGTGGACCCAGAGGTTGCGGAACACGAAGTCGTGGCGGCCGAACATCACCGCGTGGAGGTCGATCTCGCCGGTGACCAGATCGCTGCGCAGCAGCAGCTTGCGCGGTTTGCGCCGCGACGTCGGATCGAGATCGGGGCGGTCATCGGGCGTACAGTCCTCGTTGGGATCGCCGGTGCGCAGCGCGTCGCCCTCGTCCCCTGTCGCCGCGGCGCTCAGTGCGCAGTCGTCCCACACGCGGACATCTCGGACCGTGACCGGGACCCAGCCGCCGGTCAGGACTTTCTGCAGCGATGCGGTCGACCACTCGATCGAGCCGATCTCGATCCGGCCGCGCATCCGCTTGTTGAGCAGCGATGCGATGTTGTCGCCGAGGTCGGCGCCGTCGAACTTCGTACGCAGGACGACGAACGCGGCGCTCAGGAAGATCACCACCGCCAGGCCGATGACCGCGAGCCATCGGCGCCGAGAGTCAGATAGCCCTCGAGCGGCGGACGTGTTCACCCGTGCTCCGGAATCTACCATGGAGCCTCGACGCACTCGGGCGTGCGCGGCTTCACGATCGCGCCACCTCGGCGCATTTCGTCGTGGTCATGGCGGAGGAGCCCCCCTATACTCGATGGAGACATGGCCGATGCGACCCCCGAGGGTCGGAAACTTGACCGAAAGCGAGGGAATCGAGATGTCTGACGAGATGCCCGAGAGTGTCGCCCCCGTCCTCCGGCGCGAAGCGTTGCTGCCCAGCGAGCGCAGCCGCGGGCTGGGCACGGTCGCCATTGTCTGCACCATGGCAGGCGTGGCCTCGGGCCTCGCGCTGGCCACCACGCTGATGGCGATGCAGGTCGCCGACAGCATGTCCTCGCGGGGATGTCCCTACCGCGAGGCCCGCATCATCCCGCAGATCGAGCGCGGGGAGCACGGCTTCCTGGGCATCCTGTACTCGTTCCACGACGGCTACGCCGACATCGAGAAGGTCTATCCGGGCACGCCGGCCGAGCAGGTCGGCCTCCACCCCGGCGATCACGTGCTGTCGCTCGACCGCGTCGGGTTCGAGTCGATCAGCGACCTGGAGGACCGGGTCCTCGGCTCTGCCCCGGGCACCACGCCCACGCTGCTGGTCGAGCGCCACGGCGAGCACCTGACGGTGCGGCCGCGCCTCGTGCCGCTGCCGACGATCACGTACTGAGCGCCGCGGTCGGGCTACGGATTGCAGTAATCGGTGGATGACTGTGTGCCGTTGCGCAGGCGGATGCAGGTCGACGCGGTCAGGTCTTCGCGCTGGAAGGTCACCACGATCTGCTCGCCGAGCGCGGCCTTGACCGGCTGCGTCGGCCCCACGCTGCCGTCGGGGCGGGACGCCTCGATGATGCCCAGGCCGCGGTCGCGGTTGTAGACGTAGACGATCGAGTCGCGATAGTTGACGTTGGCCGGGTAGCTGAAGGTCGCGGTGGTGTTGGCGCCGTCGCCCATCACCATGAAGGTCATCAGCCCGGGATCCGGGGGCGGAATCGGGATCGAGGGCGTGAGGCAGCCTGCGAGCGCGAGGCTGACCACCCCGGCGATGGCGAGCGAGGGGCGAGACATGGAGCGATCTTGTCCAGGAGCAAGGGCCGGTCCAGACATCATCGCCTGGGATCAGCTACATAGGGCGGCGATTCGCCAACCGCGTTGGCAGACGGCAGCGCGGTTGCGGCGGGTCTGTCAGGCCCACCGCGGTCGACCGGGGCGATCGGCGGGATCAGGGCGTGCGCTTCACCGTCGTCGGCAGCATCACCGAGATGCCGGCGCCGAAGAACAGGTGGTGGAGGAACCGGTTGTCGGCGTCCGAGACGAACAGATTGGCGTTGAAGTCGGCCCCCGACGGGTTGTCGGTGAAGGCGTAGTCGCGGACCGTCAGGTCGAGGGCGAGGAAGTCGTTGAGGAACACGTGGATGCCGCCGCCGAGGTAGATCCCGACGCGGCCGCCGCTGTTGAGCGGCGGGTCGTTGTTGGGGTTGAAGTCCTGCGGGAGGTTCTCGCTGGGGTTCATCGGGTCGGGACGCGGCTTGCCGGGCGCCGGATCGCTGCACACGCTGATGGGACAATCCGACTTGAGCTGGGCGAACGCGATGCCGGCCTGGAAGTAGAAGTCGAACGCGACGTAGGCCTGGCTGAACGCGGCGAGCTTGCCGTACCAGGGGGTCAGGCTGGCGTAGACCGCCCCGTGGAACGGCATGCTGTTCAGGTGATCGAGGAACTCGGTCCGGCTCGGCTCGCGGGTCTTGGAATCCGCGTTCCTCTCGAGCGTCGGCACGATCTTGTCGACCAGCTTGGTGTCGAGGGCGGCCGACGCCACCCCGATCACGCCGATCGAGAACATGTCGCCCAGGTGGTACTCGAGCTTGGCGCCCGCCCCGAGGATGTGGCGGAAGTCGGCGTTGATCGTCGACTCGAACAGCGGGGCGAGCTCGAAGCGGTTCTTGACCAGCAGGCGGCGGTGGCGGACCGCGACGTCGGCAGCCAGGCTGTTGGTCCGGCGGTCGGCGTGCGCGGTGTCGGCGACGAGCGTGGTGACGCCCGCTGCGAGGATCGCCACCACGGCCGGGAGGGAGTGGTTGTTCATCGCATGCCTCTCAGCGGAAGGTGGTGTACTCGAAGCTCGTCGGGACCCAGAAGCTGACGCCGATCTGGAACATCAGGTTGTTGATCAGCGAACCGTCGGCGTTGGCCTTCGCGTCGGCCGCGGTCGCGTACATCATCAACGAGCGGTTCTTGGGCTCGAAGTGGTCGTAGAAGATGTAGTCGCGGATGCCCAGGCTGACGGTCAGCCAGCGCGACAGGAAGAACCGCATCGAGGCGCCGACGTTGGGCATGATCAAGAGGTTGGTGAAGCCGGGGAACTGGGTGTCGCGCGGGATCACCTCGCTCTGGCCGGCGCCGATGCCGGCGGTGAAGTACGACTCCCACGTCACGAGGTTGTGGTCGAGGATCGCGAACTTGCCGTAGATCGGCACGTAGTGGAAGTCGAGCGCCGCGCTCCACTTGTACTGGTTGATCGTCGGCAGCCGGCGCGCCTGGCGCGCCACGAGGTCGAACGGCTCCTGGAACGAGTGCACGTAGTACTGGCCCTCGACGCCGACCGCGAGCACGTCGGTGAGGTAGTACGCGAGCTCGCCGCCGACCGTGTAGTGCCGGATCATGTTGTCGTTCATCGTCGTGCCGACGAACGGCAAGAGCTCGGTGCGCCGGGACTTGAGGAATGGCTTGCGGACCACGACGACGATGTCCTGCCACGACAGCGGCGTCTTCTTGATCGGCCCCGCCTTGACCGTCTCGGTCGACGCGATGTTGAGATCGCTCTTGAGGTCGCCCGGCTTCTCCGGCTCGCCCATCTCGATCTCCTCGGGGTTGACCGCGCCCGACCCGGACCCCGACCCTTTCTTGGGCGCCGTGTCGTCGGGGTTCATCTCGATCTCGGTGTCGTCACCGCTGCCCTTGGCCGGCGTCGGGCTCTTCTCCGGCGCCTTGGCGGGCGCCTTGGCCGGGGCCTTGGCGGGCGGCTTCTTCTTGGACTGGGCGAGCGCGGTACTCGCCATCGCTGCGAGCACTGCGACCAACAAGGTGGATCTACGGTGGCCCCGCATTCGTAGGATCTTCATAACACGTGCCTTTTTTCGCGCTCAAGCGAACGGCGCACGAATGGGGACAGCGCAGGGAACGGTCACGTTGCGCTTATGCAGTCTCACTGCTGCCGGCGTCGCTGTAGAGCGCCTCCACGAACGCCGCGGGGTCAAAAGGCCGAAGATCACCGATCTTCTCTCCTACACCGACGAATCGCACCGGGACCTTCAGCTCGTCACAGATGCCCAGCACGACGCCCCCCTTCGCGGACCCGTCGAGCTTGGTCAGCACGATGCCGGTGACGTTGACGACCTCGGAGAACACGCGGGCCTGGATCATGCCGTTCTGCCCGGTGGTCGCGTCCAGCACGAGCAGCACCTTGAGCTCGTCCATGAGCGTGGCGTTGGAGTGCAAGCGACCGGCCGTGTCGCAGATCACGATATCGAAGCCCTCGTCGACGCCTCGCTTGATCGCGTCGAACACGACCGAGGACGGATCGCTGTTGGGCTTGCCGCGGACGATGGGCACCTGCGCGCGATCGGCCCAGACCTCGAGCTGCTCGGTCGCCGCCGCGCGGTAGGTGTCGCCGGCGGCGAGCAGGACCTTCTTGCCGTCGAGCCGCCAGGTCTGCGCGAGCTTGCCGATCGTCGTGGTCTTGCCGACGCCGTTGACGCCGAGCACGAGCAGCACGAACGGCCGCACGCGGCCGAGGTCGACCGGCGACGCGTCGACCGCGAGGATGTCGCGCGAGGTCTGGCGGATCCGCGCCCAGATCTTCGGGGTGTCCTCGAGCTCGTCGCGCGACAGCCCCGACTTGACGGCCTGGAAGATCCGGTCGGCGGCGCGCGGCCCGATGTCGGCGGTGAACAGCACCTCCTCGAGCTCGTCGAGCGTCTGGGCATCGAACTTCTTCTTGCCGAACAGCTTGCCGAGCCGCGCGACGAAGCCGCCGCGGGTCTTGGCCAGGCCGGCGCGGTAGGCCTCGCGGGCCTCGGCGTCGGTAGGCGCGGGCTCGGCGGGCGCGGGCTCGGCGGGCCTGGCCTCGGCGGGCGCGGGCTCGGCGGGGCGCGGGCGCTTGCGTTCGCGGCGGGGCCTGGCCTCGGGTTCGGGCTCCACGCCGAGGCGCTCGCGGACGCTCTGGGGAGCGGCGGCTCGCGAGCGCGCCGACGCGCGCCGGAGCACGACCAGGATCACGGCGAGGACCGCGAGGATGGCGGCGAGCTCGAGTAGCTCGGTCTGCATGGGCGGCTTATAGCGTACCGGCCGGCTAGCTGGCCACGCGGGCGCGCTCGCGGATCGCGCGGTCGACGCGCTCGGACGCCATCGGCAGCACGGTCTCCTCGGAGAGGCGCGACGAGAAGTAGATCTCCTCGACGAAGCTGGTCAGCTCGGCGAGCGCGGGGCTCGGGTGGCGGGCGCGGACGTGGTCGACGATCTGGCGCGGCGACCACACGCCCCACAGCCGGGGCTCGGGCAGGATCGGCTCGGCGGCGCGGCGATAGAGCTGGAACACGCGCTCGCGGACCGGCACGAGATCGACGCGGACGCCGCGCAGTTCCCCGCGGTGCGGGATCGATACCACAAAGTTTTCAGTGACATGGCCGCGGGCCTTGACCTCGGCGAGCCACTCGCCCATCGGCAGCGCCTCGAACGTGAAGGTGCCGTCGGCGCCGGTGGTCACCGCGCGGCGGACCTCGTTGAGCCGCAGCCGGACCACCGCGTCGGCGACCGGGCGGCCGCGGACGGCGTCGCGCACGGCGCCGGAGAAGCCGTCGTCGCTGGCGCGCCGCAAGGTCGACACCAGGCCGGGGCGCGCGACCACCAGGCCGCCCTCGAGCACCTCGTCCTGTGCCGGGTTGACCGGCATCTCGGCCGGCGGCGCCGGCCGGCGCAGCTTCTGCCACGGCCGCGCCCGCGCCGCGAAGAACCCGCCGGCGGCGCACGCGGTGGCGAGGAACGCGGCGATCGTGTAGGAGACCGGCACCGGCTGCGGCGCGGACACCCGGACGATCTCGGGCGACGACCGGCTCGGCCGGATCGATGACTTGCCCGGATCGGCCTGGACCTGCAGCCCCCACTGGCCCTGGCCGAGGATCTCGCCCTCGACGCGGAAGCGGTAGCTACCGTCCTCGCCGGTCGCGCCCTGGGCGAGCCGGCGATCACCGGACACCAGCGTCACGGCGGCCCGGCTGATCGGATGGCTGTCCTCGTCGGTGACCTTGCCGGTCACGCCGAGGTCGCTCTCGTAGGCGATCCGGCTCGCGGACAGCGCGATCGTCGTGGTCGAGGCGGCGGTGAGCTCGATGTTGCGCTCGGCGCGCCCGGCCTGGCGGGCGTCGTCGCCGGCGAACTCGGCGCGGATCCGGCGGGTGCCGGGGCCGCCGGCGGCCTTGCGGGTCAGGACGAACGGCGCGCCGCTGGTGACGTGGGCGAGCGGCGCGAGCGGCGCGAGCGATCCGCTCGTCGATCCGATCGACAGCGCGATCGGCAGCTGGACGGGGCGATCGTCGGCCGCGGCATGCACGACCAGCCTGGCGCCGCCGGGCGCGTCCTCGACGTCGATCGCGAGGGTGACCTGGGCGCGCGAGGGGTCGGCGACCTGGCTCAGCTGCGACGAGGTCAAGAGCGAGCTGCCGCGGAACGACAGGTCGATCGACTGCGGGCCGGGCGCCACCGGGACGGTGATCGCGAACCGGCCGTCGGGGCCGGTGGTCGCGTGCTCGGTGGTGCCGGCGACCTGGATCGCCACCGTCTGGCCGGCGATGCCGTCGCCGGTGAGGCCGTCGATCAGCTGGCCGCGGATCTCGGCGGTGTCATCGCCCTGCAGCCGCATGCGATCGAGCACGAGCTTGGTCTGCGCGCGGATCTCGACCACCGGCGGCGCGGCCACGGCGGCCTGCGCCAGCCCGGCGAGAACGAGGAGCGCGCGCCACACGCGGAGATCATAGCACGCGGCACGGTCGGCGTTGTCGTCCTCGGTAAGGTCGGCTACGCATGAGGTTCAGCTCCACGGATGTCATAGGGGCGATCCACCCTGCGTGCGCCCCGAGGGGTCCACGCGGCTGGAGCATCATGCGAATCAAGCGGGTCGAAATCATCGGCTTCAAGTCGTTCTGCGACCGGGCGGTCGTGCAGATCGGCGAGTCGATCACCGGTGTCGTCGGGCCGAACGGTTGCGGCAAGAGCAACATCGTCGACGCGATCCGGTGGTGCATGGGCGAGCAGAGCGCCAAGCACCTGCGCGGCAAGGCGATGGAGGACGTGATCTTCGCCGGCAGCGAGACGCGCGGGCCGGCGCCGATGGCCGAGGTATCGCTGACGTTCGATGACGTCGGGTTCTCGCACGAGGTGCTCGAGCTGGCGCGCCACAGCGACGAGGCCGAGACCGAGCGCGCGCTCGACGAGCTGGCTCCCGATGCGCCGGAAGCGGGCGCCGCGGAGGACGCGCCGGCCACGGCGGTCGAGGGCGCGCCGGAGGCCGAGGCGCCGCAGGCTTCCGAGGGCCCGGCCGGCGACGCGCCGCCCGCGGCCGCCGGGGTCTGGATCGATGCCGAGGGCAAGCCGATCGCGTCGCCGCTGGACGAGGCCGCCCAGGTGCTCGCCGACCGCCCGCCGGCGATCAACTTCGGCCACTACACCGAGGTCACGATCACGCGGCGGCTGTATCGCGACGGCATCTCGCAGTACTTCATCAACAAGACGCCGTGCCGGCTGCGCGACATCACCGACTTCTTCCTCGGCACTGGCGTCGGGACCAAGCGCAGGACCGCCGCGCGATCATCGAGGAGGCCGCCGGGATCACCAAGTTCAAGGCCAAGAAGAAGGCGGCCGAGAAGAAGCTCGATCAGACGCGGCAGAACCTGATGCGGGTCTCCGACATCGTCGCCGAGCTCGACAAGCGCATGGGCACGCTGCGGCGCCAGGCCCAGAAGGCCGAGCGCTACCGCAAGTACAAGGCC
>VBLP01000727.1 GCA_005887925.1 Deltaproteobacteria bacterium
CCGGCTGCTCCCCGAGCCGCCCGCGACCCACGAGCTGTGGCGCCTCGCCGGCCACATCGTGCGCAGCGTCGACGACCTGGACTGGCTCGGCCCCGCCGCCGATCCACTGCTCCGCCGCCTCGCGGTCGCCGGCGGCGACGCCTGGAAGCCGCTGCGCTCGTCGATGCTCGATGCGATCGGCCTGCTCACCACCCGGATCGCCGCGCTCGGCATGTCCGAGGCGCTGCGCAGCCGCACGCCGAACGAGACCGTGCGATCGTCGCCGCTGTTCCGGCTGACCCGCGCCGGCGTCCCCGAGATGGCCGAGCTGATCGCCGCGTCGCGCGACCACCTCGACCACGTCCACACCGCGCTCGAGGACCGCGGCGTGTCGATCGACGTCGTGTACTCGATCGACGCGATCGAGCGCAGCCTGGCGCGCCTCGAGATCCTGTTGCCGTTCGTCGGCCCGCCGCGCGAGCCCGGCAACGAGATCCGCGCCGTGATCGCCGCGGTCGGCCGCGGTCTGGTCGGCGGCCGCAGCTTCACCCAGCTGCTCGGCGACAACCTCCGGCTGCTCGCGCGCAAGGTGATCGAGCGCGCCGGCCGGACCGGCGAGCACTACGTCACCGCATCGCGCCGCGAGTACTGGGGCATGCTCGGCTCCGCGGCCGGCGGCGGCGTCCTGACCTGCGGCACCGCGGTCGCCAAGTTCCTCGTCAAGTGGGGCCACTTCGCGCCGTTCCTCGATGGCCTGCTGTCGTCGCTCGACTACGCCGCGAGCTTCGTCGTCATGCAGCTGGTCGGCGCCACGCTCGCCACCAAGCAGCCGTCGATGACCGCCGCCGCGCTCGCCGGTACGATCCGCGACCGCGCCGGCCCGGGCCGGCTCGACGAGCTCGTCCCGCTGATCTCGCGGATCGCGCGCTCGCAGTTCGCCGCCGCCGTCGGCAACGTCTCGGCCGTCATCGTCACCGCGCTGATCTTCGACGCGATCTGGCAGCACACCACCGGCGCGCCGTTCCTCGATCCGGACACCTCGCGCAGCGTGGTCGCCTCGTTCGATCCGCTGCACTCGGGCACCCTGCCGTTCGCCGCGCTCACCGGCGTGCTGCTCTGGGTCTCGAGCCTCGCCGCCGGCTGGTTCGAGAACTGGATCGTCTACCGCCGGCTGCCCGACGCGATCGAGCACCACCGCATCGGCCGGCGCGTCGGCCGCGCGCGCATGGCGCGCCTGGCGCGGTTCCTCGAGCGCGAGGCGGCGGGCTTCGGCGGCTCGGTCGCGCTCGGCTTCCTGCTCGGCATGATCCCGGTGTTCGCGAAGTTCTTCGGCCTGCCGATCGACGTCCGCCACATCACGCTGTCGACCGGCTCGCTGACCCTCGCGCTGTCGTCGGTCGGCGCCGCCGCGGTCGGCTGGGCCGCGGTCGCGTCCGCCGCGGTCGGCATCGCGCTGATCGGCCTCTTGAACTTCGGCGTCAGCTTCGCGCTCGCGCTCGTCGTCGCCCTGCGCGCCCGCGACGTGCCGCGCGGCGAGAGCAAGACCCTGCCCGGCGCCGTGCTGCGCCGCTTCGTGCGCCGGCCCGCCGAGTTCTTCTATCCGCCGCGCGACCCCGGCCCTGTGGCGACCACCCCATCGCACTGAGCGCGCGAGACGTCCGGCACGCCTGTCGAGACACGGCGCCGCACGGGCATTCCTGCGGTGCTATGTTGCCTGCGATGGCAGGCTCGCGAGCGTCCCCGATCGCCGGCGAGGCGGAGTTCTGGTCCGGGATCGCGAATGCCGAGAGGTTCTTCATGGGCAACGCCGAGGTCCAGAATGCACTGAAGAAGCTCACGCGCACGCTCGACGCCGCCGGCATCCCCTATGCGATCGCCGGGGCGATGGCGCTGAACCAGTACGGCTATCGCCGGGTCACCGTCGACGTCGATGTCCTGCTGACCAGGGACGGTCTCGAGCGCCTCAAGCGCGAGGTGCTCGGACGTGGCTATGTCGAGAAGTTTCCGGGCAGCAAGGGCCTGCGCGATACGGAGTACGGCGTCGCCATCGACGTGCTCCTCGCCGGGGACTATCCAGGCGATGGCAAGGCGAAGCCCGTCCGGTTTCCGGACCCTGCCACCGTGGCGGTCCGCGGCGAGCACGGCGCCTTCCTGCCGCTCGAGACCCTGATCGAGCTCAAGCTCGCCTCCGGCCTCTCGGCGCCGCATCGTCTCAAGGATCTCGCCGATGTCCTGGAGCTGATCCGCGCCGCAGCCTTGCCCGACTCGCTCGCAGCGCGGCTCGATCCCTCGGTCCGCGCCAAGTACGTCGAGCTGTGGACGGCTGCGCAGACCGCCGACGACGAACAGGATCAGCCACCTCGGACGTCGCCGGATCGTGGTACGAAATGAGCCATGGCGATCGACGAGGCAACCCTCGCGGCGTGGGTCTCGGACGCTCGCTACCGCACCGGGGCGCTCTACGCCGACCTCGGCGACGCCGATCTCGCGGTTCCCTACCTCCGCATCGTCAACCCGCCGATCTGGGAGCTCGGCCACATCGCGTGGTTCCAGGANNNNACGGCGGCGACGCGCTGTGGAACTCCGCGATCATCCCGCATGCCGAGCGCTGGACCGCGGCGCTGCCGTCGCGCCATGCAACGCTGGAGTACCTCGAGGTCGTGCGCGATCGCGTGCGGGAGGCGCTCGCCGGCCGCGCCGGTGCAGACCTGCGCTACTTCACGCTGCTCTCGATCTTTCACGAGGACATGCACGGCGAGGCGTTCGCGTACACGCGCCAGACGCTGGCGTGGCCGGCGCCGGGGACCGGTGATGCCGCGCCCGAGGCCGCGCGCGCCGTCGACCTCGCGGCGGGGCCGTGGCCCGGCGACGTCGCGATCCCCGGCGGGTCGTACCGCGTCGGTGCCGAGCGCGACCCGGCGCCCGACTTCGTGTTCGACAACGAGAAGTGGGCGCACGACGTCGAGCTCGCGCAGTTCCGGATCGCGCGTGCCCCCATCACCCAGGGCGAGTTCGCCGCGTTCGTCGATGACGGCGGCTACCAGGCGCGCGCGCTGTGGAGCGACGCCGGCTGGGCGTGGCGCGCCGAGGCCGGCGCGACGCATCCGGTGTGGTGGCGCCGCGACCGCGGGAGACCGTGGCAGCGCCGCGCCTTCGACCGCTGGGTTGCGATCCACGACCAGCCGCACCGTCCGATGATCCACGTCAACGCCCACGAAGCCGAGGCGTGGTGCCGGTGGGCCGGCCGCCGCCTGCCGAGCGAGACGGAGTGGGAGGTCGCTGCCCAGGGCGCACCGATCGCGGGCAACCTCGGTCTCGGCCTCGGCGACACCGCGGACGTCGCCGCGTTCGGCGTCTGCGACAGCCGGTGGGGCTGCCGGCAGATGATCGGCAACGTCTGGGAGTGGACGGCGAGCGCATTCGGCCCGTACGACGGATTCGTGGCCGACCCGTACAAGGAATACAGCGTGCCATGGTTCGGCGATCACCGCGTGCTGCGCGGCGGCTGCTTCGTCACCCAGCCGCGGCTCTTGCGTCCGACCTGGCGCAACTTCTACACGCCCGATCGCCGCGATGTGTGGGCGGGATTTCGCACGTGCGCGATCGACTGACCGCGTTCATCGCGACGCCGGCCCCCGCCGGCTCGACGGCCGGCAACCGGATCACCGCGCTGCGCTGGGCCAAGCGGTTGCGCGAGCTCGGCTGGCGGGTGCAGATCGCGGCCGAGTGGACCGGGCAGCCCTGTGATCTGCTCGTCGCGCTGCACGCGGTCAAGAGCCACGCCTCGCTCGTCCGCCACGCGCAGGCACACCCGGACGGGCCGCGCGTGCTCGCGCTCACCGGCACCGATCTGTACACGGACCTCGGGGACGACCCGGCCGCGCACACATCGCTCGCGCTCGCGACGCGGCTCGTCGTGCTGCAGCCGCTCGCGCTGCACGAGCTCCCCGCGCCGCTGCGCGAGCGCACCTCGGTGATCCGCCAGACCGCCGCGGCACCGCCGCCCGTGGACCAGCCCGGCTTCACCGCCTGCGCGCTGGCTCACCTGCGCGAGGTCAAGGATCCCCTGCTCGCCGCGCGCGCCGTTCGCCTCCTGCCCGACGACACCCGGCTGCGCGTGGTCCACCTCGGCGCCGCGCCCGACGGCGACTGGGCCGATCGCGCCCGCGAGGCAGAGCGCGAGACGCGCGGCCGCTGGGTATGGCTCGGCGCCCGGCCGCGGGTCGATGCCCTGCGCGTGCTCGGCGGTTCGCGCCTGCTCGTCCTGACCAGCCGGTCCGAGGGCGGCGCCAACGTCGTGACCGAGGCGATCGCGGCCGGCGTCCCGGTGGTCTCGACGCGGATCGCGGGCTCGCTCGGCATCCTCGGCGAGAGCTACCCCGGCTACGTCGAGGTCGGCGACGCACAGGGCCTGGCGCGCATGCTCGAGCGCTGCGAGCGCGAGCCGGGCTTTCTCGACGAGCTTCGCGCCCGCATCGCCGCGCTGCGTCCGCTCGTCGATCCGGCCGGCGAGCGGGCGAGCTGGCGCGACCTGCTAGACGCGCTCGGCTTCACCGAGCGGTGATCGACTCAGAGCTTGGGCACGGTTCGCGGCGCCGCGCGGGACCGCAAGGGGGCGGTGGGAGCGACGTTGATGAGGCGGCGCCGCGGGTTGGTTGCGAGCGCGCCGGGGGAGAGCTTCGTCGCTGGCTGCCGCCGGGATGACGTGGTGTAGGCCGGCGCGGGTCGGCTGCGAGTGCACCAGCCGGATGACGATCGCTCGACCGTGAGCGTGAGGGTCACTACGCGCTCACGGTGATGAAGCGCAGGATGTTGTAGGTGAGGGCGAAGAGGCAGGCGCTGCCGGTGACCTTGTCAAGGCCGCGCAACGCGGTGGTGGCCATGCCGCGATGGGCCCTTGCGTCGGCGTTCACGGTCTCGGCGGTCGCCGCGCGCTGCTTGTAGATCTGCTTGGCGTCGTCGGTGCCCATGTGGACGCGCCAGGCGGCGACGGCGTCGCTGTCGCCCGGCTTGGGCAGACGAGGGTCGATCGGTGGTGGGTCGGGCGTCTCGGGTGCCTTGTTGCGCGGCTTGGGCACCGGCGCGTAGAGGGTCATGCCCGCGCGGTGGCCTGATCGATGGCGTCGTGACTGGGGTAGCCACCATCGACGAGCAGCTCGGTGGAGCGGACGCCGGTGCGGGCCTCGATCTGTTCGAGCATGGGGTGGCTTGGCCTTGGTCGGAGCCGCGGTTGGTGATGCGGACGCCGACGATGGCGCGCGCGGCGTCCGTGGTGGTGGCGAGCTGGACGTTGCAGGCCGGGCGGAAGCCACCGTCGGCATCTTCATGACGCGGGCGTCGGGATCGGTGGTGGACACGCGTGGGGTCGCGTCCTTGGCGCCGCT
>VBLP01000728.1 GCA_005887925.1 Deltaproteobacteria bacterium
ACGACAGCGAGGATCCCGATCGTCGTGTACTGGCGGCGGATGAAGGCGACGGCGCCCTCGAAGATCGTCCCGGCGACGTCTTCCATCTCCTTCGTCCCGGTATCGCGCGAGAGCACGTCGCGGGCGAGGTACACGGCAAACAGCACGGCGATGATGCCGGCCGGCAGGATGATCAATTGGAGCGTGCTTGCGCTCATCGGGATTCGGGGTCCTCCACTCTCGCTCGGGCACCGGATCTCTGACCACGCGGCGGTGCCCGCACGTCCTGAGGATTGCGTCCGGGGTGGACCGCCGCGATCGAACGACGGCCCCTATGCTTCACCGGCCGTGATCGACCAACCACCCCGCTCGACGAACCGCCGCGCCCTCGGTTGCCTGCTCGAGATCGTCGAGACGGTCGTCCTGACCCTGATCCTGTTCTGGGTGATCCAGTCGTTCGTCGCCCAGCCGTTCCAGGTCCAGCAGTTCTCGATGCAGAACACGATCCAGGATCGCCAGTTCGTCCTCGTCGATCGCCTGACTCCCCGTTTCGACGGCTACCACCGCGGCGACATCGTCGTCTTCACGCCACCGGCGAATGCCGAATCCCCGGACCAGAAACCGTTCATCAAGCGGGTGATCGGCGTCGCCGGCGACCGGGTCGAGATCCACGATGGCAAGGTCTTCGTCAACGGGACAGAACTCGATGAGCCCTATCTCTACTCCGTCGACGGCACCCCCCAGCCGACGGCCGCGGACGGCGACGTGGCCTCCTGGGCGATCGGCGCCGGCGAGCTGTTCGTCATGGGCGACCACCGCGCTCGGTCATCCGATTCGCGAGTCTTCGGCCCGATCAAGGTCGACACGGTGATCGGCCGGGCCTGGATCCGGTACTGGCCGCTCGAGGACATCGGCGTCCTGCCGACGGCCCAGCATCCGGAGCTCACACCCCTGTCGCCGGGCGCGTCGCCCTCGGCCTCGCTGCGGCCATCGGCCAGCCCCGCCAAGCACGCAACGCCCAAGCCGACGAAGAAGCCGACCCCGAAGCCGAAGCCTTGACCATGGGCCGGAGGGTTGACCGGGGACGACCTATACTGCCGGACTTGTGAGCTCCCTGACCCCGACCACGTGACCCGAAAGCCCGCGCTCGGGTGCCTCGTCGAGATCGTCGAAACTCTCGTTCTGACGCTGATCATCTTCTGGGTGATCCAGTCGTTCGTCGCGCAGCCCTTCCGCGTCCAGCAGATGTCGATGGAGCAGACGCTCGAGCCCGACCAGTATGTCCTCGTCGACAAGCTGACCCCTCGATTCGACACGTACAAGCACGGTGACATCGTGGTGTTCAGCCCGCCGCCGACCTGGGTCGCCTCGGGCGGCGAGCCCTACATCAAGCGGGTGATCGGCGTCGGTGGCGACCGGGTCGAGGTCCGCGACGGCGCGGTCTTCCTCAACGGGACGAAGCTCCTCGAGCCCTACGTCTTCAAGGAGGACGACGGCCAGACGCAGACGACCGAGACGCTGACTGACGTCAACTCGTGCAACTCGTGGGTCGTGCCGGATGGGCAGCTCTTCCTGATGGGCGACCACCGCGGGAACTCGGCAGACTCGCGCCAGTTCGGGCCGGTCGACGTCAGCGCGGTCATCGGCCGGGCGTGGCTGCGCTACTGGCCGATCACCACCTTCGAGATCATCGACACGCCCAAGCACCCGGAGCTCGCGACCCCCGCCCCATGAGCGGCCGCGACCGGCGACGCGCAGCGTGAACCCGGCCCTGGCGGCGATCGCCGCAATCACGATCGCAGGTGCCGTCCTGACCGCCTCGGCACGCGACGTCCGCGCGACGCTTCTCGGCCTGCTGGTCGTCCTGCTCGGCGCCCCGCTCGTCGCGGATCCGTGGCCCGACCCCTTGTCCATCCTGGTCCGGATCGCGTCCACCTTGCTTGCCGTCAGGCTGATGGCGATCGGACTGCGTGGCGACGCGACAACGGGCGGAACGCTGATCGGCTGGCCTGCCGAAGCGCTCATCGCCGCGGCCGCCGCTGTCATCGGGTTCGGGAGCCATGGGCTCGGGGCTGCCGGGCTCGGGCCGCCCGAGGCACAGGCAGTGGGGTTCGCCCTGGTCGCGCTCGCAGCAGCTCCGTTGTTCGCCGGCCGGGACGTGCTCCGGTTGGCGACCGGCGCGCTGTTGCTGCTCGTCGCCGCGGCTTCGATCCGGGCCGCGCTCGGTCCGGCGCCGAGCCCGGGCGAGCAGCTCGTCGAGGCCCTGCTCACGATCGCGATCGGAGGCGCGATCGCGGTCATCACGACCGCGGCGCGGGCCGCCGGCGGACTCGATGCGGTCGAGGTCATCGGCGCGGGTGCTGTGGCGCGGCGGTTGCCCGACGCCCATCGTGCCGTTGAGCCCCCCGCCCCGTCCGCGCCGCCACCTGCCGCGCCGCGGGCGCCGCGCGCCCCGGGCAAGCCGACCCGGCCTTCGTCATCCGCGCTGCGGCCCGTACAAGGTCGACCGGCTCCGCGGCCCCCGGCTCCCCGCCGACCGGCGCCTCGCCCGCCAGAGGACGAGCCATGAGCGTCCTGCTCTTCCTCGTCATCGCCGGGCTGAGCGGGACCGCATCCTTGCTGGTCCGTACGCGTCGTCGATGGTCGACGGCCTTTGCCATTACCGGGCTGGCGCTGATGGCTGCTGCCGCGACGACGATCGAGCCAGCGGCGGCCATCCGGATCGGCGGCACGATGCTCGCCTCGTCCGACTGGCTTCGCCTGTACGCCCTGCTGGGCAGCATCGTCGGCCTGCTCCTCGTCGCGGTCGACGCATCCGCCCTCCACGAACCGGACGTGCCGGGCACGCTCGTCCTCGGGATCGCTGCGGCGGTTCTCGCGCTGGCCCTCGCCGATCCGGGGATCGCCGTCATTGCCGCCACCGCCGGTGGTCTCGCCGGCATCCTGGTCGCGGCACCGGTCGGGGCCGCCGCCCGCGCTGCGTTCGTCGGGGTCCGGGAGCTCCGCGCGGTCGCCATCGCGGGAGCCCTCGCGATCATCGCCGCAGCATGGCTCGCCCGACCGCTCGATGACCTGATGGCGGTGCCGGCGGCGTTCGGGCTCGCGTATCTGACCTTCGCGATCGCCGTGGCGATCCGGTTCGGTGCGATTCCGTTCCACCTCTGGGCGGCGCGCCTCGCGGACTCGGCGCCCGGCGTCGCCCTGCCGCTGCTCATGGCGTGGGGGCCCGCTGCGTTCGCCGCCGTCGCGCTCGTCTGGATCGACCGATCGGTGGCCCCGCTCGCGCTTTCGTTCGGGAATGAGCGCTCGGTGATCGCCGCGATCGGCGCCATCGGCGTCGTGCTCGGGATCCTTGCCGCCTGGATCCAGGACGATCTCGAGCACGTGGTCGGCTACACGATCGCGGCCGATGCCGGGTTCGTCGTCCTCGCCCTGGCCGGTTTCGACCCGGGTGTCTGGGAGCCGAGCCGGATCTGGCTCCTCGTCTTTGTCGTCGGCCGCAGCGCGTTTGCGGCGTGGGTCGTCGCGATCCATGGCGGCTTCGGGACGAGACGTCTGCCCGAGCTCGCGGGGTGGGCGCGGCGCGCACCCGGCCTGGCGCTCGCGCTGATCGTCATCGCCGTCGCAGCTGTCGGGTGGCCGGGGCTCGTCGCCTGGCAGGCTCGCTCGGCCCTTGCCCATCTCGCCCTGCCCGACGTCCTCGCGACTCTCGTGTCTGCCGCGCCGGTCGCATCGACGGCGATCTACGGCCGAATCCTGTGGGTCGGGCTCCATCGGACCGGGGCCGCGGTCCGCGATGGTCGGAGCGAGCATCCTGGCTGGCCGACGCCGAGGCCGCGCCGACCGATGGTCGGAGTCAGCGGGGTCGAGCGACTCCTGGAACGGCTGTCCCATGGATTCGCGGCCATCCTCGACATCCTCTGGGCCCTGCCGGCCGCGGCGCGCCTCAACCGGGCGCCGCTCGCATCATTGGCCGTGCTTGCCCTTGCCGGGCTGTCGTTCGCGGTGAGCGGCGGAGGACTCGGGGTGCCGCAGGCAGCGCGAGCAGCCCCGGTCATCCCCGAGACCGGACCCGCGGTCGTGCCGACACCGGGACCGTCCTCGACCCCCGTCCCATCGAGCCCGGCGACGCCAGCACCGACGCCGGGCATCACGTTCCAGCCGATCGGTGGAGGTTCCTCGCCGGAGGCGAGCGGCTGATCCGTCGCCAAGACGACCCGGGGTTCAGT
>VBLP01000195.1 GCA_005887925.1 Deltaproteobacteria bacterium
CGCCCGTCTGCTCAACTCGTCCACGACGACCTGGCTGCTCGGGCTGTTGCTGTGGAGTGCCCTGTCCGTCCCCGGCGCGTTGTACCAGGGGCAGGCCTTCCGGGCCTGGACGGACTTCGTCAGAGTCGTTGTGATGTGCCTCGTGCTCGCCGGCAGTACGCGCAGCGTGCGCGATGTGGAGCGCTTGATCCTCGTTTACTTCGCCGCGACCACCGCATACGTGGCGGTGGTGCTCGCACGCTTTCAGCTCAGCCCCGACAATTGGCGCCTCGGGGATCTCTACTACTACGACGCCAATGATCTGGCGACATTGATCGCCAGCGCCATGCCCTTCGGGCTGTACAGCGTGCTCGGGCAGCGCCGCCCCGCGGCGCGCGCGCTCGCCGCGCTCGGGCTGGCCATCCTGGCGGTGGGGCTGACCCGCTCGGGCTCGCGGGGAGGATTCTTGGCATTCCTGGCTGTGGTGGCGTTCGTGCTCGTGGGGTTCACCACGATCCCGGCGCGCTCGCGCCTGGTCGGGCTGGTGGTGGTCCTCGCGATCGTCTTCACCACCGCGAGCGATCGGTACTGGACCCAAATGCAGACGATCCTCAACCCCCATACGGATTACAACACCAGCTCCGACGAGGGGCGCCTCAAGACGTGGGAGCGCGGCGTCGGGTACATGACGGCTAACCCCGTGTTCGGCGTCGGCGTCAGCAACTTCCAGGTCGCCGAAGGTAGCATTTCACCGCTGGCCCGGCGTCAAGAGCGCGGGCTCGCGGTCTACTGGACGGCGCCTCATAACACGCTCGTGCAGGTGGGGGCCGAGCTCGGCGTGCCAGGCTTGCTGCTCTTCCTCGGGATGTTCGCGGCCGCGTTCGCTTCGCTGCGTCGCGTCGGACGCTACGCGCGGACGTTGACTCCTCCCGCCCGCGATCTGTCACGGCTCGCACAGACCATCACGGCCGCGCTGGTCGGGTTCTTCGTCGGCGCGTTTTTTCTGTCGCTGGCGTATACGGACATGCTGTATTCGCTCGTGGCATTCGCCGTCGCCCTCCACAAGGTCGCGCGGACGGAAAGCGTCCGGAACCTTGCACGCGACCAGGCATCCACCTAGATGGCGACCCGGCCGCGGGTCCTCTTCCTCTCCCAGTGTCTCCCGTACCCGCCCCACAGCGGCGTGGCCAGTCGCACGTTCAACATCCTCAAGCAGCTACACATCGGGTACGACGTCGATCTGGTGGCGTTCTCCCGCACGAGCCATCAGCCCGATCGCGCCGCACGAGATGCGGCCCGCGATGCGCTCCAAGCCGTCGCCGCCTTCGTTGCCGAGCCGACGCCGATTCCCAACGAGCATTCGGCGCTCCGCCGGCTCTGGGATCACCTGCGCAGTGTCTTCAGCGGACGCGCCTACACGTACTACGAGTACGAGAGCGGCGCCTTCTCGGACCGGCTCCACGCGCTGCTTCGGGCGCGGTCGCCCGCCTTGGTGCATCTCGACAGCCCGGACCTCCATCGCTGGCTACCCGAGCTGGGCGAGGTGCCGGTCGCCTGTACGCACCACGACATCGAGTCCGAGCTGTTACGGCGACGCGCGCGACGTCTCTCCCCAGGCGTGTTGGGGCGTTACCTGTTGCTGCAAGCCGCGCGTATCGAACGACTGGAGCGGGAGCTGTGTCCGCGCCTTGCCCTCAATGTGATGATGTCCGAGGTCGACGCGCAGCGGCTGCGTGTGCTGGCGCCCGGCGCCGCCACCGTCGTAGTACCGAATGGCACGGACACGGAGTATTTCCAGCCGAACGGAGTCGGGTCCGTCGCGGGGCGCGTGGCGTTCGTGGGGCCCACGTACAGCCACCCAAATCGGGACGCGGTGGAGTTCCTGCTGCAGGAGATTTGGCCGAAGCTCCGGGCTGCCGACCCGTCTGCCACCTTGCACTTGATCGGTCGCAACACCCCGGAGGACCGGGCGCGCTACGCGGCCGAGCCCGGCGTCAGCGCGCTCGGCTACGTCCCCGACATCCGGCCCGCGCTGGCGCAGGCTCGCTGCTGCGTGGTACCGATCCGCGTCGGCGGGGGAACGCGCCTCAAGATCTTGGATGCGTGGGCGATGGGGAAAGCCGTCGTCTCAACCCCGATCGGGTGCGAGGGCCTCGACGCCGTCGATGGCGAGAACATCCTCATCCGGGACGCGCCCGACGCCATTGCCGACGCGCTGCTCGAGGTCCTGCGGGACAGTCGACTGCGGGCTCACCTCGAGCGGAACGGGCGACGCACGGCGACTGAGACCTACAGCTGGCCAGCGGTCGGGGAACGGATCCGCTCGGCTTACGGCGAGTTACTGCCCCAATAGCAGTTCACGGCTGCGGCCACCAGTCGGTTCGGATCTGGACTCCGGCAAAGTACCAAGGGAGGCCGGTGTCGGACGCGTCCTTCTGCCCGTTGTTTCCCATTCCGAACTTTCTCAAGGCATCCGGCTCGACGCACAGGCTGTACCCCGCGGCGTAATAGGATTTCAGCGTCCAATCGCTGCGCCCGTTCCAGAGCGCCTGGCCCCAGGCCTGTTGCTGAAAATCGCCGTCGCCCGCGATCTGGGTGCCGCTCGCGTCAAACACCCGCACGTGCACCTGCACATGCGTCGCGTCAACAAAGTCGATGTGGTACTCGAATCGGTACCACGCCCCGAGACGGAGCGTCAGATCGGGCCCCCAATGCGCGAGGGGGTACGTGGTGCCGCACCCGTAAAGACTGATCTCGAACCGCCACCCGTCGCGGACAGCCCATTTTCGCATGAAGGTGAGATTGCCGTACTTGTAGATGTCCACCGTGACGACGTGATCGCCCGTGGACGAGGTGTCGTCGTTGCGCATGTAGAACCGCACAAAGAAATCGGTCGAGGCGGGGACGACCCTGTCCTGCTGGAGCGCCGCGGCAAAGTGCGGCCCGCGCTGCAAAACCCGCAGGGCATTGCGACCGCCGGGCCCACCGGGGACGACCGACAGCAACCGGACGCCGGTGCCGTTGTTGAATTCCCAGTAGTTCTTCCAGCGGCCGCCGTCCGTCACCGCGCGGGACGACGAGCCGGTGTCGGTGCTCCAATTGCTCTCGAAGGCCACGGGATCGGACGTGTCCGCGAGCGCCAGACAGCCCGTCATGCGAACCAGGGCTGCGGCCAGACTCAGTAAGAGCACGACGCCAAGCAGGGCTGGAATGCGCCGACGCCGTGAGGGCTCGGCAGGCTGTACCACGCGCTCGACCATGACCCCGGTTCGCTGCAAACCTCGTGCACCTGCGCCCTCGTTGCGCCGATGCAACAACCGTCGCACCGATCTAGGCCTGCCTCTTCTGGAGGACCGCGATAATGGTGGTCCGGAAGGACTTGAGGAAGTTCGTCATGAGCAGCCGGATCCAGAGCAGCTCGAGCACCACTAGGGGGGTCCCTGGTATTCGCTCGATAGAATGTCCGGAAAACATCTGCCGCCTCACGCTGCTCCAGGAGATAGACGAGCCGCTTCTTGATGCGCTCAGGGATCAGCCTGGCGGCGATCGTCGAGTACCCGCGTCGGTTTGGCGTGTGCATGATGAATACGCCGCCGGGTTTCAGGACCCTGGCGATTTCCGCGAACTGCGCGCCGGGAGCGTCCAAGTGCTCCACCACCATGTTCGCGGTGACGAGGGTGAAGCTTTCGTCACGCCACGGGAGTCGACCGATGTTTCCGGCGACGCGCAATTTGATGCTGCGATGTTTGCTGAGTGACGGACGGTCGGCATCGATTCCCACGACGCTCCGACAGCGCTCGACCAGCCGCTTTTCCTGTTCGGCACGCCACAGGGGCAGGATCTGGTGCCCACAGCCAAGATCCAGCCACTCTGTGTCACCACGCACTCCGGACTCGAGGACGTGCTCGTAGAGATCGTGCGAGTATTTCCGGACTCGAGGACGTGCTCGTAGAGATCGTGCGAGTATTTCAAACCGGGTGCAATCAACTTCTCCAGCGCCCAGTAGGTTCTGAAGAGGAACGACCGTAGCGGCACAGCTACCTGCGCAGCAAGGTCCGGGCCCTTCCCGGTGAGGCTCGCACGCAACAGCTCCGAGGGATTCGAGCCACAAAGTGGCACGCATCGTGCTTCCCAGTGCCCCGTGCTCCGCGCCGCCCGATTCAAGCAACTGTTGCTGACCGCCGCGCAATACGGCGGCATCGTGCTCGCCACGCTGCTCGCGATCGACGTCGCGTGCATTGCCCTCGGGTTGTTCCCGCCGACCTACGAGTACGGCGAGCCCGACGTTGGATGGGTGGCGTCGCCACCGACTGGGGCCATGCACGAAGATCGGTGCAACGAGTTCTCCACGGGCACGACCTACAACTACACCCGCAACGAAGACGGCGTCCGCACCGAGCGCCGTGCCGCTGAGTTACAGGCCGACACCCAGAGCTACCTCATCGCGGTAACGGGAGACTCGCAGACCGATCTCTGCGCACCCAACGCGCAGACGCATGAGGGAGTTCTCGAGCGGGTGTTGAACGCAAGCGGGCTACGCGCGGTCGTGCTGCCGTATGGGGCCGGCCGGGGGCGGGCCGGTACTCGCCGGTGCAGGACTACATCGTGTTCAAGAAGACGTTGCTGAAGTACCACCCCGACGCGTTCGTGCTCAACCTGTACACCGGGAACGACTTCAACGATATCCTGCGGGTGGACGATCGGCCGCATTTCGTCCGCACCGACACTGGATACGCGATCGCCCCGCCGCTGTGGTATCGGTACGACGAGCCCGGAGTTCGGCGCCGCAGTCGCGTCCTGTACGCCCTTCGCTTGATCGCCAAGCACACCGGGGTTCAGGACTTTCTCCAGCGCATACAGGTGCTGCGTGCCGTCGCGGCCGAGCAGGGGAAAGGCCTACCCACGGTCCTGGCCTACATGAACGACCTACGCAAGTCGGCGGAACCCAGCGTCGGTTACTCCGGCGCCTTGTCGGCGCAGATGCTCAACCAGCAGCTCTTCTTCCACCGCTTCCCCGAGAGCCGCGCCGAGTCCGTCCGGCGGGTTCGCGCCCTGCTGCAGCTGATCCGCCGCGAAAACCCCGGCCTGGTTCTGATGCTGAGCCCACTCCCCTCCTACCAGTTGGTCCAGGAGCAACCCGTAGACGAGGCGCTGCTCCGCACCATCGCACGGCTGCCCATCACCTACGAAGGCGGCGTGCAGGAGGAGCGGGCGCTGTACGACACCTTGCAGGTGCTGGCACGCGACACCGGCTGGCTGTTTGTCGACAACCTGCGCGCCCTCCAGGCTTACAAAGGGCCCGATCGGCTCTACAACAGTTTCGACTACCACCTGCTCCCGCCCGCCAGCGAGACCATCGGGCGGGCGCAGGCGGCGGCTTTCCTGTCCGTACGCCCTAGGGTCCGGGCCAGCGGTCGGTGCGGATCTGGAGGCCCGCGTAGTACCAGGCGAGCCCAGTGTCCACCGACCCCGCCTGCCCATTGTTGCCCATTGCGAAGCTCTGTAGCGACACAGGGGTGACGCAGAAGTGGTAGCCCGCCGCGTACAACGAAGCCAGCGTCCAATCACTGCGCCCGTTCCAGGTCGCGCTGCCCCAGTCCTGCTGCTCGAAGTCGGCGTCGCCCAGGATCTGCGTCCCGTTCGCATCGTAAACCCGCGGGTGCACCTGCACATGCGTCGCATCCACAAAGTGTACGAAATACTCGAACCGGTACCACACCCCGTGCGCCAGCGTGATGGCCGGGCCCAGATGGA
>VBLP01000198.1 GCA_005887925.1 Deltaproteobacteria bacterium
TCGGATTCGGATTCGGATTCGGATTCCGGACACGGACACGGACATGGACACGGACCCGGACCCGGCAACCGAGCCTGACCCGGATACGGCATCGAGCCCGTCACGGACACCGAGTCGGCGGCGGACACCGAGCCCGACGGCAACCGAGCCCGCGGCGGGCAGTGAGCCCGAGGCGGACAGTGAGTCCGAGGCGGACACCGAGCCTGGACGAGCGCCCGACGGCTGGTCGACCTCGTACCAGGACATCATCAGCCGGCTCGAGGCGCGCGCCGAGGAGCTCACCACGACGCAGGCCGAGGTCCAGCGCCTCGAGCAGCAGAAGCAGGCGCGCGGCGAGTCCGAGGCGCTGAAGCGGCTGCACGAGCTCGCCGGCGCCAGGGGCGCGAAGGACCCGCTCGACCGGCTGGCGGCGCTGTACCTCCTGGCCACCGCGTACGGCAACATCGTCGACGGCACGCACGACCTCTACCGGATGCAGGTGCTCGAGGACCGGTTCGCGCTGCAGCGCATCGCCGACGTCATGGTCCAGCGCTACTGGGCGGAGGCGGCGGCGGTGTTCCCGCGCGTCCTGCCCGTCGTGCGCGACGAGATCGGGTTCCTGCCCAGGTCGCCGGAGCAGGTCGTCGAGGCCGTGGCCAGGGCGCGCAAGCAGCTCGAGGAGGGAAACGGGCGCATCCGGGTCAACTGTGTGCGCGGCGAGGCGCGCGAGGTGCGGTTCCTGTGCAACCTCGACTGGCAGGGGATGCGCGACGATCCGGTTCACCAGTTCGCGCTGCGGCTGCACCTCGACGGGCGCCAGACCGCGGACCTGTACCAGCGCCTGTACGACTTCGGCATCAAGCTGAACGCGCCTGCCGAGTGGCGGCAGCGAGCGCTCGAAGGGCTCGCTGCCGAGTACCTGAGCCTGGGCGACTTCGGCCGCTCGACGGCGTCGTACACCCTGCTCGCCGGTCTCCTGCACGACGCCGGTCAGGTCCGCGCGGTGACCCGGAAGGTCCAGGACAACCGCGCGATCGCGGAATCGCTCGAGCGCTCGCCCCACAGGGAGCTGATCCGCGAGATCATGGTCAACGCCAGCCACACCGATCACGGCCGCGTGGATCCGGTCTCCGTCGGCCGCCAGATCGAGCAGTTCAACAAGGAGCCCAGATACCTGTTCCGCAGGGTCGGCGAATCGCGGATGTTCCCCGAGAGTGGCCGCTGGGGCTGGGGCAACGCCGACATCTTCATCCTCGTCGCCGACCACCCGGTGTGGCAGGTGCAGGCGGCGCAGTTCGCGCTGGGCACCGGCCCCCGGCCCGATCCGCGGCGCGCCGGCGCGATCCGGTACGCTCCCGACAGCGAGGTCGCCGCCGACCTCGATACCCTGCTCGTCGTCGACGGCGCGGCGCGGCGCGACGTGCGCCTGGCGTTCGACGTCGACTTCGCCGTGCCCGCCGACTTCTGGTCGTTTCGCGGCGAGAACACGCCGCACCAGGCCGACGCCAAGGGCCGGCGTCCGGAGCTGGGGTTCGTGTTTGGCATGCGGAACATCTACGCCGAGCCCGAGAAGGACCCCAGGACCCAGAGCGACGTCGTCGTGCGCCCGTGCCGCGCCCTGGCGGTGATCGTCGGCGACGGCGGCGTGCGGCTCGAGGAGCTGGTCCAGGACGGCGCGGGCAACCTGCATGCCGGCGTTGCCCACCGCGGCATGAAGTTCGCCCACAAGGAGCTCGGCCGCCAGGCCGCCGACCTGCGCGCGGCCGGGTCGCTCAAGGCGGCGTTCGAGGTCACCGGCGGCAAGGTGAGCGCCACGATCAACGGCAAGGCGTACACGTTCCCCGTGCCGAAGGACCACGAGGGCTTCTACGGCCTCGCCTTCGCCGGCAACGGCTTCGCCGAGCTCCGTGGCCTCCAGGTGCGTGCGAAGTAGGGCGAGCGACCCGGCGAGCGGCTACTTCGGCCGGAGCTCGGTCACCGACGCGATGTCGTAGATCCGCCCGTGCGCGGCTTTCAGCCTCGGTCCCGCGACCTGCATCCACGCGGCCATGTGCGGTGTCGCCAGGTGCCGATCGAGCGAGGCCCGATCGCGCCAGCGCTCGACGAACACGAAGCGACCGGTCTGCTGGGTGTCCTCGTAGGAGCCGTACTCCTCGCATCCTTCCTCGGCGCGCGTGGCGGGAATGACGGCCGCAAGCGCGGCGCGGATCGCCTCCCGATCCGCGGCGTCGATCTCGATGTACGCAGTCAGCATCAGCATGGCGCCGAAGGTACGGCACTCCCGGCCTCGCGTCGACAGCGGCGGGCCGCGGTGGTCGGGTCGTCATTGGCTCGCCCCGCGCCTCCCCGAAGAAGGGGCTCCGATGGCATCGTCGCTACCATGGGTGCGCCATGCGTCTGACTCGTTATCTCCTGGTTTCCGTGTATCAATGTCGACAAACCATGATGCATGGGGCCGCGGGACCAGGCTAATTGCGCTTGCGCTTGAGCGTGTAGGTGAACCGGACCTCGCGGCACTCCGGGTCCGATAGCGAGGAGCCCAGCGTCGGCCGATAGGTCCATGCCTGGACCGCCTCGCGCGGCGATGCCGCCGAGCGCAGGGGGGCTCCCGATCGCGGCGGTCAGGTGGCCGGCCGCGGCGCCCACGACCTTGGTGGAAGCCGTGGTCAGCGTGCCGGCGAGCGCCAGGTGGATTCCCTTGGTCACGATCAGGCGTTGGCCGCCGTCCATGGTCGTCTGCACCACCAGCGAGGATGCACCCGAGGTGGCGGGCGACCGCGTCGTGACGGTCAGGCCGGCGTCTTCGCTGGCGTGCCGCAGCTGATCGACCAGCTCATCTCCGTCGAGCTCCGAATCGCACAGGATGCGCACCGTCAGCTCGGCGGACGCCGGCCCCTTGGCCGGCACCGGGCGTGCCGCAGTGCCGAACGGATAGCTGGCGAGGACGGGGCGCTCGGCCTCGACGCTGTTGTCCGAGACGAACCACTCCGTGTCGTGGGTGTAGAGCTGGATTCCGTAGGCGTCGCCGGGGCACGCCGCCTCGTCGCCGGCGCCGAGCAACGCCTGCCGCGTGTGGCGGAGCGCGCGCTCGAGCGACCACGCGTCGCGCAACAGCTTGTCGTACAGCACGCGCGTCATCACGCACGAGCCTGGGACGCTGAGCGGATAGCGCGAGGCGACGACGCTGGGAATGCCCTTCTTGTGCAGCTCCTGCGCGAGGCTGGTCATCAACAGCGGATCGCCGTGACCATCGCCGCTGCCGCACGCGGACAGCACCACCAGCCGGATCGCATCCTCGTGGGGACGCAGCAGCCGCGCGAGCCGCGTCGCCGTGATCTCCGACGGGTGATCGCTCGCGCCGCACGCTAATCGTGACGGCTCGCCCGGGGCCCCGGGCCGCCCGTGACACAGAAGGTGCAGGACCGATGGCGGCCGATCGTCGAGCGCCGTTGCGAGGCTCGCCTCGTCGACCTCGGCCAGCTCGCGGAACGTCGCGCCGCCCGCCCCGGCCGCCGCCCGGATCGCGGCGGCATGCTCCTCATGGGGAACGGCCCCACCCGCGCCCGACCACGCGAACAGGACGCCGGGCGCCGGGGGCGCGGTCTGCACCTTGCGGGGGCCAAGCCCGGGCATCGCATAGCGGACCTGGGCGCTCGCGAAGTCCGACAGATAGGTGCCCGCGGCCCCGACCTGGACCACCTCCCACGGCAGGAGGTACAGCTCGGACGGCACGGCGCTGACCGTGAGCATGTACTCCTCCCCGCGGTGCTCGGCGTCGTCGAGCTGCCTGGGATCCGGAGCCCAGCCGAGCCGGTCGCAGAACACGGCCAGGTCCCTGGCCAGCCGCTCGCGCGCACCGTCGCTCGCGGGGTCGCGCCACAGCGCCTCGAGATCGCTGCGCTGGCGCGCGCTCCATTCGAACACCACGGGTCCCTTCGGCACCATGCCGGCCATGCGCAGGTAGGGATGGGCACGCCAGCGAAACCCGTCACTGCCTTCGGGTACGTCCTGACTCAACAGATGCAGCTTGGCGAACATATCGCGGCCTCCACGAGAGGGTTGATTGCGTGCCGTGGCGAGAGCTCAGCCCGAACCGCGAAACGCGAAGCCGTGCCGATCCCGAGGGCGTGATCGGACCCGAGGCCCGCGAGCTCGTATCCATGGCGCGTACAGGCGCTGGCACCAGCTGGGTAGTGTGCGCTGGCGCAACAGCGGATCGCATCGACCGCCTGGTCTTTTGAGGCGCCCGTCGGGAGCGAGGTCGTCGCGCGCTGCGTGTGGGTGCGGCGATTCTTCAGGTCCCACTTCGCGAGGTATTCGCGCACCTGTTGTCGAGCTCCGAGTCGGTGATGCCGCCGTGCTTTTTTACTTTTACGCGTTCAAGGACCCGACCAAGCCGCTGGTCAAGAACACCAAGACGCTCGCATCCCAGCCGTTCTGGCGCATGCAGCCGGCCTATCGGTTCGGCAAGTTCTACTTCACCGACGATCCGACCGACGCCGCGACCGGCCGCGTGAAGATCGAGACCCATCGCCTGACGGCGGAGCTGTCCGGATCACCGGTCAAGGTCGGCACGCTGAGCGACGAGGTGTTCACGTTCAAGAAGGCCGGCGCCGATCTCAGGATGTCGGGCGTGCTGATCGAGGAGACCGGCGGCTTCATCGTGTGGTATGCGGAGTTCCCGACCAGCGGCGCCGCGCCCGAGGCGCGCTATCGCGTCATGTACGGGAACGAGACCCAGTTCCGCGACAGCGCCCTGTTGCGCGCGAGCGACAAGAAGCTCGATCAGAGCTCGTTCGTCAGCGACAAGGAGATCGGCGGCGCCGCCGAGCCCGGCAAGGTCGGCTTCTGGATCACGCACTTCTACACCACCAGCGCGGGGACGAAGCTGCAGGTCGTGGGCAAGATCGAGCCCGGTTGCGGCACGCTCGCGCTGTGCGGCTCGACCTGCGCCGATCTCTCGACGGACATCGCGCATTGCGGCAAGTGCGACCGCGCCTGCGGCGCCGGCAAGGTCTGCCACGCCGGCGCGTGCAGGTCCGCCCCGTCGCCACCGCCGTGCGACAAGTGCGTGTGCATCGACGGGTTCACGACCAACGCCTGCAGCGAGTCCGCCGCCTGCGTCCACATCTGCCGCGGTCACGAACCGCACTGATCAGGGCCGGGTCGGCGATCGGGGATGTCGTCCGCTGCGAACAGCTTGTACGACGCGAGAGATCGTCGCAGTCGGAGCGGCCCGGAAGCGTGAGGCGCGCGACGCAATGCGAGCGCTGGCACGCGGCATGCTGGCTTGATGATCATGCGCCCACGCACTGTGATGATGCCTCTCGCGGTCGGCCTGGCTGGATATGCCTGGATGCGCCACCGGCGAAGACGAACGATGAAACGCGATGGCGATGCCGCACGCGCGGATCGCTTCGCGCAGGACGGGAGCTTTGCGAGGGATCCGGGCGATCCGGTGCAAGGCTTCGACGAGGTCGCCGAGCTCCAGGTGATGCCGCTGGACGTCGATGCGCTGTCGCGCAGCGATGTCGAGGCCGCGCAGGACCTGGCGGGCCTGGAGTCGGAGCTCGAGGGGGATGGCAGCGGCGAGGTCGGCGGAGGTGCGGCGTCCGCGGGGGACGAGGTCATCGAGCTGACCCAGCGCAAGACGGTGGCAGAGGCCGATGTCGATCCGCGAGGCCGGCCGCACGACGCGGGCGACCTGTACGGCGCGCACACGCCGGTGGCCGCCGATCGCGCGCACCCCGACGACGATCGCGCGTTCGATGACGGCCAGAACTGGCTCGAGGCGCTCGCGGCCAGCGCGGCCGAGAACGGGAGCGAGCCGGAGCACGAGATCGAGATCGTCGATGACGAGGACGTGCTGAGCCCGCCGCATGCGTCGGATACCCGGGACAGGCCGGTCGCCGATCACGGCGCCGGCGGTCCGCGCGGCCTGTGATCGAGTCCGGCAACTTCGGAGGGCGCAAGGCAGCGGGCCGGGCGAGGGGTGCACGGTGGGCGGAGGACATGGTGCGGCCGGCGCGGCCGTGAGAGGCTGTGCGCCGTGACCCCGACCCATCTCGAGCTGGCAGGGTTGACCACGCGCATCGTCGGCCCGGCCGATGCGGCGGTCACCTGCGTGCTGCTTCATGGCTTCGGCGCTCCGGGCGATAACCTGGTCGACCTCGCCGGGGAGCTCGATGCGCCGGTCCGGCTGGTGTTTCCGGCGGCGCCGCTCGAGCTCGGCGGGCTGTACGGCGAGTCGCGTGCCTGGTGGATGCTCGACCTCGCCCGGCTCGAGGACGAGCTGCGCCGCGGCGCGCCGCGCGATCATCGCGACGAGGTCCCCGAGGGGCTGGCCGCGGCGCGCGATCACGTGATGCGGCTGCTCGATCAGCTCGCGGCGCGGTTCGCGATCGCGCCGGAGCGGCTGGTGCTCGGCGGGTTCTCGCAGGGAGCGATGCTGTCGCTCGACGTGGCGCTGCATCGCGCGGCGCCGCCGGCGGGGCTGATCCTGATGTCGGGCACGCTGATCGCGGAGGCGGAGTGGCAGCCGCGCATGGCGTCGCTCGCGGGCGTGCCGGTGATGATGTCGCATGGCCGGCACGATGCGCTGCTGCCGTACCACGTGGCCGAGGTCTTGCGCGACCGGCTCACCGCGGCGGGCGCGGTGGTCGACTGGCAGCCGTTCCTCGGCGAACACGAGATCCCGCGGGCGGCGATCAACGCGGCGGGTGAGCTGCTGCGCAGCGTGGCGGCGCGCTGAGATCCGCAGGACCGGCACGCTCGCAGGTGTCGCGGGTGTGCCCGCGCTGTCACCGATTCGCGGCCTGTCCGGAACACAGCGTTTGACGATTCGGGCGAGATGGCCTGTCGCTCAACCTGTTGCGTGCCCATCTTTCGCGCCACGATCGCGATTGTCACGCGGTCGATCGCGAAACAATGCTTGACGCAGGACGCCGCCGGCGGTAGTTCTGTCTACAGAATGAACCTCGCGGCTGTGTCGGGATCGTTCGAGTGCGCCACCGCGGCGCGCTCCGGCTCCGATACCGCGCCTGCGCCCGCGTCCTTTGGGCCCGGCGCGGCAGCGATGGCACACAACGCCGACGACACGCTCGTCGGCGTTGATCGTTTCGGCGTTCGCGGTCTCGTTGGCGTACTCCCGCTCGTAGGTCTGCTGTCGGGCCTGATTCTGATTACCGCCGGGTGCGGACCGCCGAGCTGAGGAAGACCAAAACCCACATCGGCCCCGCACCCGGAAACGGATGCGGGGCTTTTTGTTTTCACGCGTTTCTAACTCCATCTAACCCACCACGCACGACCGGAGACCAGATGCACAGTGACGAGCTCAAGCGAGGAATCGCCCGTGCACCGGCGCGCGCGATGCTGAAGGGGGCGGGGTTCAGCGACGCGGATCTGGCGCGGCCGCTGGTCGGCATCGCGAACACCTGGACCGAGGTCACGCCGTGCAACATCCACCTGCGCGGGCTCGCCGAGGCGGTGAAGGCGGGCGTGCGCGCAGCGGGAGGCACGCCGATCGAGTTCAACACGATCGCGGTGTCCGATGGCATCACGATGGGCACCGACGGCATGCGCGGCTCGCTGGTGTCGCGCGAGGTGATCGCGGACTCGATCGAGCTGTTCGTGATGTCGCACCTGCTCGATGGCGTGGTCGCGCTGTCGGGCTGCGACAAGACGTTGCCGGGCACGGTGATGGCGCTGGCGCGGCTCGACGTGCCGGGCGTGATGCTGTACGGCGGGCCGACCGCGCCGGGTGAGTTCGAGGGCCGCGACGTGACGATCCAGGACGTGTTCGAGGCGGTCGGCGCGCACGCGGCGGGCCGGATGACGACGGAGCGGCTCACGGTGCTCGAGAACCGCGCATGTCCGGGCGCGGGGGCGTGCGGCGGTCAGTACACGGCCAACACGATGTCGGTCGCGATCACGCTGCTCGGGCTGTCGCCGATGGGCGCCAACGAGGTGGCGGCGGAGGATCCGCGCAAGCGCGACGAGGCGCGGCGCACCGGCGAGCTGGTGATGCAGCTGATCGCCCGCGACGTCCGGCCGAGCCAGCTGCTCACGCGGACGGCGTTCGACAACGCGATCGCTGCGGTCGCGGCGACGGCGGGCTCGACCAACGCGGTGCTCCACCTGCTGGCGATCGCGCGCGAGGTCGGCGTGCCGCTCGCGATCGACGACTTCGACGCGATCGCGGCGCGCACGCCGGTGCTGTGCGATCTCAAGCCGGGCGGGCGGTTCACCGCGGTCGACATGGCGCGCGCCGGCGGGCTGCGGCGGCTCGCCGGGCGCATGCTCGACGCGGGGCTGCTCCGCGACGCAGCGACGTGCACGGGCCGCACGCTGCGCGAGGAAGCGGCGGACGCGCGCGGCGGCGAGGGCCCGCCGGTGTTCCGGCCGGTCGGCGATCCGATCAAGCCGCGCGGCGGGTTCGCGATCCTGCGCGGCTCGCTGGCGCCCGAGGGCTGCGTGGTCAAGCTCGCCGGTCACGATCGCGACCGGCACACCGGGCCGGCGCGGGTGTTCGACGGCGAGGAGGCCGCGTTCGCCGCGGTGCAGGCCCAGCAGATCCGGCCGGGCGACGTCGTGGTGATCCGGTACGAGGGCCCGCGCGGCGGGCCGGGGATGCGCGAGATGCTCTGCGTCACGGCGGCGCTGGTCGGCCAGGGCCTCGGCGACGCGATCGCGCTGGTCACCGATGGCCGGTTCAGCGGCGCGACCCACGGGTTGATGGCGGGGCACGTCGCGCCCGAGGCGGCGCTCGGCGGACCGATCGCGCTGGTCCGCGACGGCGATCGCATCACGTTCGATGTCGCCGCGCGCCGGCTCGATGTCGACGCCGACCTCGAGGCGCGCCGCCGCGACCACCCGCCGGCGCCGCGCCCGCCGCGCTACACGCGCGGGGTGATGGCCAAGTATGCGGTCCTGGTGTCGTCGGCGTCCGAGGGCGCCGTCACGCGCGCCGGCCGCGATCGCGAGCACACGCCCGGACCCGCGCACGCGCCGGGACCGTCCACACAGCCCAGCCACGGAGAAGCGAGCGCGGCCCAGCAGGCGCTCGGGCTCCGCGACGCCGGCAACGAGGTCCGGGTCGGCACGCGCCTGGGCGACATGAGCTGGCTGCGGGCGCGCAACGATGGCTTCGCGGTCGGCACCGCGCCGGCGATCGTCGAGGATGCGAACGTGGTGGTGGTGCTGGTGCCCGACGACGAGCAGGCGCCGGTGTACTGGCACGCGATCGAGCCCGGCGTCGAGCCGCACGCGCTGCTGGTCACCGGGCGCGCGCTCGCGCTGGCGACCGGCGCGTTCGCCCCGCGCGGCCTCGACGTCGTGTTCGTCGCGGCGCGCCAGGCGGCCTGCCGCGTCGCGGTTCACCACGAGGCGACCGGGCGCGCGCTCGAGCGCGCGATCTCGTACGCGCGCGCGGCGTTCGGCCTCGACGTGACGATCGCGACGACCACGCTCGCGGCGGAGGTCGACGCCGAGATCGCCGAGCTCGAGACCCGGGCCGGCGGCGCGGCGGCGCTGGCGAGCTACGTCGAGGCGGCGACCGCGCGGATGCGCTACTCGCACGCGCCCGAGGAGGCGCGCCTGGCGTACTACGAGGGGCTCCACGAGCTGGTCGAGGACCGCAAGCGCCGCGCCGCGTCCGACGACCGCGCCGACGGCCCGACCCGGGGCTCGCCGTGACCGGCGATGGCAGTCGCACCGGCGCGCAGATCCTGTGGGAGGCGCTGCGCCGCGAGGGCGTCGAGGTCGTGTTCGGCTATCCGGGCGGCGCGATCATGCCGGCCTACGACGCGCTGCTCGACAGCCCGATCCGCCACGTCCTGGTCCGCCACGAGCAGGGCGCGGCCCACATGGCCGACGGCTACGCCCGCGCCTCGGGCAAGGTCGGCGTCGCGGTCGCGACGTCGGGGCCGGGCGCGACCAACCTGGTCACCGGGATCGCGACGGCGATGCTCGACTCGGTGCCGATCGTCTGCATCACCGGGCAGGTCCCGTCGCACGTGATCGGCACCGACGCGTTCCAGGAGACCGACATCACCGGCGTGACCTTGCCGATCACCAAGCACAACTACCTGGTGACGCGCGCCGACCAGATCGCGCCGACGATCCGCGAGGCGTTCTACGTCGCGCGCTCGGGGCGGCCGGGCCCGGTGCTGGTCGACATCACCAAGGACGCGCAGCAGCGCTCCGCGCACGTCCAGTGGCGCGACGAGCCGGTCAGCCTGCCGGGCTACCGGCCCGAGCACCGCGCGCGCAGCGACGACCTCGCCCGCGCCGCCCGGATGATCGACGCCGCGAAGCGCCCGGTGATCCTCGCCGGCCACGGCATCGTCAAGGCCGGGGCCAGCGCGCTGCTCGGCGACTTCGTCGAGCGCACCGGCATCCCGGTCGCCGCGACCCTGCTTGGCCTCGGCGGCTTTCCGGCGTCGCACCCGCTGGCGCTGGGCATGATGGGCATGCACGGCGAGGCCTGGGTCAACCAGGCGATCCAGGAGGCCGACCTGCTGGTCGCGCTCGGCATGCGGTTCGACGATCGCGTCACCGGCAACCCCGCGACGTATGCGCCCGGCGCGAAGAAGATCCACTGCGAGCTCGACCCGGCCGAGATCAACAAGAACGTCCGCGTCGACGTCGCGCTGGTCGGCGACGTCGGCCACACGCTGCGCGCGCTCTTGCCGCTGGTCGCGCCGGCGGAGCGCCGCGGCTGGCTCGATCATATCCACGCGCTCAAGGGCGACTCGGCCGTGCGCGACATCCAGCACCTGCCGCACCACGGCCGGCTGTTCGCCGCGCACGTGCTGCACGACCTGTGGCGGATCACCGAGGGCAAGGCGCTGGTCGTCACCGACGTGGGCCAGCACCAGATGTGGGAGGCCCAGTACTACAAGCACGATCACCCGCGCAAGCTGATCACGTCGGGCGGGCTCGGCACGATGGGCTTCGCGCTGCCGGCCGCGATCGGCGCGCGGTTCGCGGTGCCCGACGAGATCTGGGTCATCGCCGGCGACGGCGGGTTCCAGATGACCGCGTGCGAGCTCGCGACCGCCGCCCAGGAGGGCATCAAGCTCCACATCGCGATCATCAACAACGGCTACCTCGGCATGGTCCGGCAGTGGC
>VBLP01000729.1 GCA_005887925.1 Deltaproteobacteria bacterium
TGCGCCTCGGGATGCGGCGGCGTGGCGGCGGCCGCGTCGTCATCGGCCGCCTCGGGGTCGGGCTCGTCGGGGAGGTTGGTGCTCGCGGTGTGAGCCGCCCGCGCCCCGGTGAGCTTGCCGCGCCGGACGCGCGGGGTCTTCTTCCACTGATCGTCGGCGCGCTTGGAGCGGCTGGGATCGGCGACCTGGTAGACGATGATGGTCTGGCCCTTGGTGAGGACGGTGTCGTAGGAGATGCGGTTGATGCGGGCGAGGTCATGCGAGCCCATGCCGAACTTCTTGGCGACGTCGGCGAGCTTCTCCTTGCCCTGCGCGGTGTACTCGGTGCGGACGCGGCCGGTGCGGGCCTCGGCGAGGTCGAGGTGCTCGGGCGAGCCGCGGGTGACGACGACGAGCTGGGTCTCGTCGAGCAGGTTGACGCGGTGCTTGTCGGCGTCGAAGTCGGGGGCGACCCAGGCGAGGAGGACCATGCGGGCCTGGAGGTTGGCGTCGGGCTCGAGGGCGTTCCACGCGGCGAGGTCGGCGGACGCGACGGCGAGCGCCCGGTCGACGGCCACGAGGGTGTCGCCGGCGACGACGCGGTAGAACACGCGCCGCTTGCCGGGGACCTGGGCGGTCTTGTCGGGGACGGCGACGATCAGCGGCTCGCCGTCTTTCTGATCGAGGCCGGAGGCGTGCAGGTTGGCCTTGGCCCTGGCGCGGTTCCTGGCGCGCTGCTCGTCGCTGATCCGCGGCACGACGAGGACGGTGCCGCCCTCGATCTCGGCGTCGCGCGTGACGTCGTTGAGCTTGCGCAGCTGGGCGACCGAGATACCGAACGTGGTGGCGACGTCCTCGAAGCGCTCGCCGTGCGCGATGACGTAGGCGTCGTAGCTCTTCCAGTCGGACTCGAGCTCGACGAGCCGGCGCTGGGTCTCGGCCCGGGTGCCGGCCGGGACGCGCACGACGTAGCCGGGCTCGCCCGGCGGGGTGCGGCCGTGGCGGAGCTGCGGGTTGAGCCGCTTGATGTCGGCTTCGGCGACGCCGGCGACCCGGGCGATCGCGGCGAGCGACACCGAGGCCGGCACGGCGACCTCCTCCCAGGCCTCGGCCGGCGCGGCGACGAGCTTGTCGAAGCCGTAGCGCGCGCGGTTGTGGCCGACGATCGCGGCGGCGAGGACCTTGGGGGTGTAGAGGCAGGTCTCCCAGGGGATCGCGTTCTCGTACTGGCACAGGCGGTAGAAGTCGTTGGTGTTGTAGCGCGCGATCGAGCGCAGCATCGCGCCGTAGCCCATGTTGAAGGCGGCCAGGGCGATGTGCCAGTCGGCGAATCGCTGGTGGAGGTCGGCGAAGTAATCCATCTGGGCGATGGTCGAGCGCAGCGGATCGCGCCGCTCGTCGATCCAGCGGTCCGCGCGCAGGCCGTAGATCCGTCCGCCTTCGGGCATGAACTGCCACAGGCCGAGCGCGCCGGCGGAGGATACGTCGTCGGGGTCGTAACCCGACTCGATCATCGCGACGTAGAGCAGATCTTCGGGCAGGTGCGCCTTGCGCAGGTGCGAGAGGATCAGGTCGCGGAACCGGCCCTGGGCGACGAGCCAGCTCTGCATGATGGCGCGGCCGCGCGGATCGTCCTTGTAGAACACGAGGTAGTCGACGAGGGTCTGCGACCACTTGACCGGCAGATCGGGGAGCTCGAGCTGATCGAGCCACGGCGCGTCGGGCCGGAGCTCGCTGGGCCGCTTCACGATCGGCCGTGGCGCGCCCGGCTCGAGCCGGCTCGGCGGCGGCGTTCGCTCGTCGATCCACGGGCTGGCGCCGGGCGGTGGGAACGCCTCGACCTCGAACTCGCGCAAGACGTCGCCGGCGCGCGCGCAGCGCTCGTCGATCGCACAGCCGCGGATCGAGCGACGGCCGTCGAGCTCCTGGCGCAGCACCGGCTCGCCGGCGCGGACCGGTGGCGCGGCCTGCACGCCGGCGTGCACCGGATCAGCAGGATCGGCGTGAGCAACCGCGCATACACAGATCCACAGCACCAGGCCGACGCCGAGGGCCGCGCGGAAGAAATCATCGCGCATGTCCTGAAAGATAGGCGGCGCGATGAGGCTTCACCAAGTTTTCAGGAGTCGTTTTGGGGGCCCGGCGACTCGGTCCGCAAACAGTGCTAGTCTGCCGCCACTTACCCAGGAGAGGTTCCCATGCCCGGAATGGGCGAGCTCATCGTCATCCTGCTCATTGTCCTCGTGGTCTTCGGCGCCAACAAGCTCCCCGGCATTGGCGATGCGCTCGGCCGAAGTATCAGAAACTTCAAGAAGGCATCGAACGTCGAAGGCGAAGAAGACGACAAGATCGACGACAAGGCCGGCAAGAAGAAGGAGCTGGCGTCTGCCAAGGCGTCGAAACAACTCGACGAGGGCGATGGTGACGAGGGCGAGTGGGAAGAGGTGGTCGTGCGGCGCCGCAAGAAGCCGGCGTCGGCCACCGGCGAGTGAACCGAGGCCAGCGGAGAGTCGGGGCCAGGGGGCCCCAGCGAAGCGAGGACCGCGGAATGATGGTCAGGCCTGGGGCCGGCGAAGCGCGGAGGTGTGGACCTCGGCGGCGTGGGTCCGCAGCGGCGCGGGCAGCGATGGGTCGGCGGCGAGCTCGCGGAGCTCCTGCGGCCGCAGCGTGGTCGCGATCCGGATCGCATCGGCGAGCGGCGTCGAGGGGTTGAACACGAGCGCGCGCTTGACCGCGTGGCGCACCGACCAGCGGGGGTGAGCCGCGAGCGTGGTGAGCGAGGCCGGGACCGCGGGCCGCGCCGCGGCGATGCGCACGATGTCGGACTCGGTGACGTGCGGATTGTCGAGCAGGATCGCGATGACGGCGGGGTGTGGATCGCGGAGCAGGAGCAGGATCTGCTCGCGGTCGTGGGTGCGCGCGAGGGCCTTGCGCTCGCCGAGGGTCAGCGACCGGCCGGTGGGCTTGAGCGGCCGCTCGGGAGCCAGCGACCGCGCGAGCTGCTGCGCGTCCATCGTCCTGGGCGAGGCGACCAGGAACAGCCGCGCGATGGCGGGGAGCTGGTGCCGCGTCGCGGCCTCGTAGAGGCGCTGGCGCGCGCTGTACGCCAGCCCCGGGTCCGCGACCGCGTGGGTGATGGTCTCGAGGGCCTCCGCAGCGTCGGCGTCGGCGTTGCGGTGCGCGCGGGTCATGATCGCGGCCATGGTGTGGACCCAGGCCGTTGGGTCGTCCTCACCAAGTGCCTGGATCAACGCAAGCACGCGCATGCGCGAGTCTCGCAACGCCTTCAGGCGAGCCAGGATATCCCGGGGGCCCACACGAATAGTGTGGCACGTTGAGGACATGGCGCGGTGCGTGATACTTTTTGGAATCATCGAGCCGCCATTCGTGCGGTCGCAGGTGCGAGATGCCCGAGCCTCGGATCATCAAGCGATACGCAAACCGCAAGCTCTACGACACCGAGCATAGCCGGTACGTAACGCTGGACCAAATCAGCGAGATGATTCGCAAGGGCGACGACGTCAAGATCGTCGACAACAAGACCAAAGAGGACCTGACCACGGTCACCCTGGCACAGATCATCTTCGAGGAAGAAAAGAAGCAGCGCAGCTTCCTCCCGCTTGGCGCGATGCGCAACATCATCCAGAGCGGCGGCGAGTGGTTCGCCGAGGCACAGCGCCGCGTCCAGAGCATCCTGCCGGGCAAGCGCAAGGACGACGCCGCGCCGGAGGCCGGTGGCGAAGACAGCGGCGACTCCACCGACGAGACCGCGATGAACCGGCGCAGCCTGGCATCGCTCCGCGAGTGGGTCGATCACTCCAAGAACCGGCTCGACGAGTGGCAAAGACAGGTCGACTCCAAGATCCGCACCACGATCGACGGCATCTCGCAGACCATCAACCCCTGGGCGGGTGTCAACAAGGACGTCCGCGCGCTCGCCGACCGCATCGCCGAGCTCGAGGCCAAGCTCGCCGAGCTCGAGCGTCACGAGGAGCACTGAGGCGCAGAACCGACAGGTAGGGGGCCGCGCGACGCGCCGCGCGCTGGCTAGCGCAGGTCCTTGTTCAGCGTGACGGTCTCGCCGGGCTTGACCGTGACCACCTGCTGGGCTTTTCCGCCGGAGTACACGAACGTGACCTTGTGCTTGCCGGGCGCGATGGGCAGCGTGTGGCCGGTGATCGGCGTGGTCAGCCCGGTGTCGTTGCCGTCGATGTAGATCTGCGAGGCCGGCTTGCTGGTCACGGTGAGGTAGCCTTTGCGATCGCCGTCGGACCGGGCGTCGGAGCGCTTGTCGCCGGGCTTGACGCCGCCCTGGAGCATGCCGAGGTCGTCCTCGGCCGCGGACTGCTTGGCCCGCTCGGTCGAGCGGGTCTTGTCGGGCCGGTCGGCCGTCCTGTCGGTCGTCTTCTCGATCGGCCTGGGTCGCACCGCGGGGCGGTCGGTCGCGCGATCGGCGGTCCCTGACTTTGCCGAGTCCTCGACCGGCATGCGATCGGTCTTGTCGGGGAGCGGGTGATCGGCTGGCTCGGTCTTCGCGCTGGAGCCGGCCCCGGTGGGGCTGCCGGCGCTCGCCGTCATGCTGCCGGCCGAACCGCTGCCGGTCGCGCCGCTGCCGGCAGCCGAGCCCGCCGAGCCGGCGCCGGCCGAGCCACTCTCCGCGCCCGGTGCGACTGCGGCCGAGCCGGTGCTCGCCGAGCCGGCGCCCGCCGAGCCGGCGACAGTACCAGGCGCTGCGGTGCCCAGCGAGCACTCGAGGATGAAGGTCTTGCCGGCCTCGAGCTTGACCTCGCGGTCGCAGGAAGCGCCGCTGGCACCGACGAGCTTGAGCTTGTGGACGCCGGCGCTGACCTCGAAGATCTGCTGGTCACGGGCGGTGGCCTTCTTGATATCGTCGACGAACAGGTTGGCCGACTCGCCGGCGGGCAGCGCGGGCTGGACCTTGGCGAACGGCGACGCCGGTGCGGACGGCTCGGCCGTGGAGCTGTCGCTGTCGAGGACCAAGAACTTCACGGCGAGGAAGCCACCGAGCACGAGCGCGGCGATCGCGACGCCGATCGCGACGTCGCGGGCGATCGACGACCGCTTGCGCCCCTCGGGGGAAGCCATCTGGTCGATCGGCGGAACCGGGACGTTGAACTGGTTGGACGGCCCGTAGGCATTCGGCCCGTAAGGCGGGCCCGGCGGCGCGTAGGGCCCCGGTGGGCCGTACGGCCCGTTGGGCGGCCCGGCCGGCGGACCGTAGGGCGGCGGATAGTTCCCGCCCTGGAAGCCCGGCATCGGGTGCATCTGCAGCGGCATCATCGTCTGCCCCGGGCCGGGCCGCCCGAACTGCGGCGGTGGCGTCTGGCCGGGCCCCGGTTGCGCCAGCTGCGGCATCGGCGTCGAGCCCGGCTGGCCGGGCGGGCCGGCCTGGCCCGACGGGCCCGATGGACCCGGATAGGGACCGGGCGGATAGCCCTGGGCGTAGTTCGGCAGCCCGGCGGGCGCCGGCTGTCCGATCAGCGTGCGGCCCTGCCCCTGGTTGGGCTGGCCGTTGGGCGGCGGCGGCGGCGCGGGCATCGCGCCGTTGGTGACGGCGATCGGCTGCGAGCTGGCCGGCACGACCGGCGGAGCGGGCGGCCCGACCGGATGCAGCATCGGCGTGTAGCTCGGCGGCGCTGCCGGATCGCCGGGCGCGGGCGGCGGTGTGCGGCCGGAGCTCGCGGCGCTGCCCGGCGCGGCGCCGGCGGGCGCGAACAGCGACGGCAGGTCGCCGCGCGACGTCGGTGCGCGGTTGGGCTGCGGCTTGGGCGGCCGGGTGAGCGGCTGCGACCCGGAGGGCGCCCGCGCGGCGGCCGCAGCGGCGGCGGCGGGGTTGGAGCCGTGATCGATCTCGCCGAAGATCTCGGTCGGGGCCTCCTCGCCGAAGTCCTCGCCGCTGTCCTCGCCCGGCTCGGCGGCTCCCAGGACCGCGGGCGAGCCCGGTGCCGGGCCGACCTCCGGAGCGGCGCCGGCGGCTTGCTCGATGTCCTCGAAGCTGGGCCCGCCGAGCACGGTCGGATCGCCCTCGGCCTGCCCGGCCTCGCCCAGGGTCTCGATGACGTCGACCTTGGCCTCGGCGGCGGGGACGCCCGCGATCAGGCCGTCGCGCCCGACGCGCTTGTACTGCTCGATCTGCTGGCGCTCCCGCTCGATCTCGCCGGAGAACACGTCCTTGAGCCAGCTCGACAGCGACTTGGCCGTGAACACGACGTCCTGGCTCATCAGGAACGTCTGCAGATCGGCGAGCATCTCGCTGCACCACTGGTAGCGGTCGTCGACGTCCTTCGCGAGCGCCTTCATGATCACGGCCTC
>VBLP01000730.1:0-309 GCA_005887925.1 Deltaproteobacteria bacterium
CGCCAGGGCAGCCGGCAGGGGCCGCAGTGGGTCGGCGGCGGCTCGGTGTTCGGGCCCAAACCGCGCAGCTACGAATACGCGATGCCGCGCAAGGCCAAGAAAGCGGCGCTGCGCGCCGCGCTGTCGCTGCGCGTCTCGGAGAACCAGGTGGTCGTGCTCGATCACTTCACGGTCGGCGGGCCCGAGAGCCCGAAGGGAACGACCAAGTCGGTCGCGACCGCGCTCGAGGCGCTCGGCGCCGCGCAGCCCGATCACAAGGTGCTGATCGTCGACGCCGGCACCAACGTCAACCTCGTGCACGGTGCGCGC
>VBLP01000730.1:331-4650 GCA_005887925.1 Deltaproteobacteria bacterium
ATCCTTCGCCACGGTACCCTGGTGATGACCCAGGCGGCGGTCGCGGCGCTCACCGCGGCGCTCGCCCTCCCGGCGGGAGGCAAGTAGTCATGCGCGACGCACAGTCCATCATCAAGCGCCCGCTGCTCACCGAGAAGTCGTCGCGGCTGCGCGAGACCGGCGGCGCGGCCGAGCGCCACGCCGAGGGCGACACCTACGCGCAGAAGGTCGTGTTCGAGGTCGCGCGCGACGCCAACAAGATCGAGATCCGCGGCGCGGTCCAGAGCCTGTTCAAGGTCACCGTGACCGAGGTCCGCACGCTGGTGGTTCGCGGCAAGCAGAAGCGGGTCGGCCGGTTCTCCGGTCGCCGGCCGTCGTGGAAGAAGGCGTTCGTGACGCTCAAGCTCGGCGACAACATCGAGTTCTTCGAGGGAGTCTAGGATGGCGATCAAGAAGTACAACCCGACCTCGCCGGGGCGGCGCGGCATGTCGACCCAGGACTTCAGCGACATCACCGCGCACGAGCCGGAGAAGAGCCTGCTCGCCCACAAGACGGCGACGTCGGGCCGCAACAACGCCGGGCGCATCACGTCGCGGTCCCGCGGCGGCGGCCACAAGCAGCGCTATCGAATGGTCGACTTCAAGCGCACCAAGATCGGCGTTCCGGCCACGGTGCTCTCGATCGAGTNGACGGCGTCAAGAGCTACATCCTGGCGCCCCACAACCTCCACGTCGGCGACCAGGTGATGTCCGCCAACTCGGCCGATATCAAGCCCGGCAATTCGCTGCCGCTGCGCCACATGCCGATCGGCACCGAGATCCACGGCGTCGAGCTCAAGATCGGCCGCGGCGCCCAGATCGGCCGGTCGGCCGGCACCCGGGTCACGCTGATGGCCAAGGAAGGCGACTGGGCGACCCTGCGCATGCCGTCGGGCGAGATGCGCCGCGTCCACATCGACTGCCGGGCCACGATCGGCGTGATCGGCAACTCCGAGCACGGCAACGTCGAGTGGGGCAAGGCAGGCCGCATGCGATGGCGCGGCATCCGGCCGCACAACCGCGGCGTGTCGATGAACCCGGTCGATCACCCGATGGGCGGCGGCGAGGGCCGGTCGTCGGGCGGCCGCCACCCGTGCACGCCGTGGGGCCAGAAGACCAAGGGCCTCAAGACCCGCCTCAACAAGCGGACCGAGCAGTTCCTCATTCGCCGCCGTTCGAAGTGACCACGCATCCGCACCACCCAGGATCACCAGGACCTAACGATGCCCCGTTCCATCAAGAAAGGCCCCTTCGTCGAGCACTACCTCGCCAAGAAGATGGCCACCGCCGCCAAGGAGAGCAACCCGGCCCGCCGCGTGATCACGACCTACTCGCGCCGGTCGACCGTGGTGCCGCAGATGGTCGGCCTCACCTTCGCGATCCACAACGGCAAGAAGTTCATCCCGGTGTTCATCACCGAGCAGATGGTCGGCCACAAGCTCGGCGAGTTCTCGTTGACCCGGACGTTCCACGGCCACGGCGGTGGTGGAGGAGGGAAGAAATAGCCATGCAGGCACGCGCACTCGTTCGCGGCATCTCGATGTCGCCCCGCAAGATGCGGGTCGTCGCCAACCTCGTCCGCAACAAATCGGTCGAGCACGCGGTCGGCCTGCTCGATCTGATGCCGAAGAAGGCCGCCGGGATCATCTCCAAGGCGATCAAGTCGGCCGCGGCCAACGCCGAGGAGCGGTCGGGCGGCGACGCCTCGATCGACCAGCTCCGCATCCACACGATCGCCGTCGACGGCGGCTCGATCGCCAAGCGCTGGATGCCCCGGTCGATGGGCCGGGCCAACCGCATCAACCACCGGACCAGCCACCTCACGGTGGTGGTCACGGACGACGAATAGCGAGGACTGCCATGGGTCAGAAGACACATCCAACCGGCTTCCGCCTCGGCATCATCAAGACCTGGTCGTCTCGGTGGTACGAGGAGAAGAACTACGCCAAGTGGCTGCATGAAGACTTGAAGCTCAAGGACTTCATCAAGAAGAAGCTCAACCACGCCGGCGTGAGCTACATCGAGATCGAGCGCGCCGCGAACAAGTGCAAGATCAACATCCACACGGCTCGCCCGGGGATCGTGATCGGCAAGCGTGGCGCGGGCGTCGAGACCCTCAAGAAGGAAGTCCAGGCGCTCACCGAGAACGAGGTCTTCCTCAACATCATCGAGATCCGCAAGGCGGAGACGAACGCGCAGCGTTTCGCCGCGCGATGAAGAAGGCGACCCAGACCGCGATGAAGTTCGGCGCCAAGGGCATCAAGGTCGCGTCGAGCGGCCGGCTCGGCGGCGCCGAGATGTGCCGCCGCGAGTGGTACAAGGAAGGCCGCGTTCCGCTGCACACGCTGCGCGCGGACATCGAGTACGGCTTCACCGAGGCCCACACCACCTACGGCAGCATCGGCGTCAAGGCGTGGGTCTTCCACGGTGAAGTGCTCGATGCTCTCCCCCAAACGTTCGAAGTTCCGCAAGTCGCACAAGGGCAACCTCAAGGGCCGCGCCAAGGGCGGCGACCGGGTGTCGTTCGGCGATTACGGGCTTCAGGTCACGTCGCCGGGCTGGCTCACGTCGCGCCAGATCGAGGCGGCGCGCGTGGCGATCTCGCGCTCGGTCAAGAGGTTCGGCAAGATCTACGTCCGGGTCTTCCCCGATCATCCGGTCACCAAGAAGCCGGCCGAGACCCGCATGGGTACCGGCAAGGGCGGTGTCGAGGGCTGGATCGCCGTGGTCCGCCCCGGCCGCGTGATCTTCGAGATCGAGGGCGTGTCGATCGAGATCGCGAAAGAGGCGTTCCACCGCGCCCACCACAAGCTGACGGTCAAGACCCAGCTGATCTCGCGGGAGTCGGTGCTATGAGCAAGACCGGCACCAACCTCGAGCAGCTCCGCGACCAGCCCGATCACGAGCTCCGCCAGGCCCTGGCGCGGACGCGCGACGACCTGTTCCGGCTCCACCTCGCCCAGCACACCAACCAGGTCACGTCGTCCGCGGCGCTGACCGAGAAGCGCCGCGAGATCGCGCGGATCCTGACGATCCTGCGCGCCCGCGAGCTCGGCTCCGAGACCCAGGGCCAGAAGGCCCAGAACAAGGCCCAGAACAGAGCCAAGAAGGCGAAGTCATGACCGCACCAAGCGACGCGCCCGACGCCCCCGCGTACGTGGGCCCGCCGACTCCCAAGCCCGACTCTGATCAGCGCGGCTCGCGCCGCATCATCGTCGGAACCGTGACGTCGAGCAACATGGACAAGAACAACACCGCGAAGGTCGGCGACATCGTCGAGATCGTCGAGTCGCGCCCGATGTCGAAGACCAAGCGCTGGCGACTGCTCAACACGCTGTCTCGCGCGGCCGAGCCCGAGCAAAACCCGACGAGCACCCGGCCGGTCGAGAAGTGAAGGGGACGCCATGATCCAGATGACCTCGGTCCTCGACGTCGCCGACAACAGCGGCGCCAAGAAGGTGTTCTGCATCAAGGTGCTCGGCGGCACCCGGCGGCGCTACGCCACGATCGGCGACGTCATCATCGTGTCGATCCGCGAGGCGATCCCGGGCGCCAAGGTGAAGAAGGGCGAGGTGGCGCGCGCGGTGATCGTACGCACCAAGCGCGAGCTGGCGCGCGCCGACGGCAGCTACATCAAGTTCGACGGCAACTCGGCCGTCCTGATCAACAAGGAGAACGAGCCGATCGGCACCCGCATCTTCGGTCCGGTCGCTCGCGAGCTGCGCGCCAAGCGGTTCATGAAGATCATCTCGCTGGCGCCGGAGGTGCTCTAGTCATGGCGCACGTACGCAAGGGCGACATGGTCGTCGTCATCAGCGGGACCAACAAGGGCAAGCGCGGCAAGATCCTGCGCATCGTCGGCGACCGCGTGATCGTCGAGAAGGTCGCGATGATCAAGCGCCACCAGAAGCCGACCCAGCGCGCGCCGCAGGGCGGCATCATCGACAAGGAAGGCACGATCCACATCTCGAACGTGGCGCTGTACGACGACAAGCTCGGCCGCGGCACCCGCACCCGGAACGCGACCGAGGGTGACACCAAGGTCCGCGTCGGCGTGAAGTCGGGGACCAAGTTCCCCAACACCGGCATGGTCTGAGAGGAACACGACGATGGTCAAGGACAACGAGACCCCGCCCGCCGCCGACGCCCCCGCGAAGAAGGAGAAGGCGGACAGGCCCGAGAAGGCGGACAGGCCCGAGAAGGCCGACAGGCCCGAGAAGGCCGACAAGCCCGAGAAGGCCGACAAACCCGAGAAGGCCGACAAGCCCGAGAAGGCCGACAGGCCCGAGAAGGCCGACAAG
>VBLP01000199.1 GCA_005887925.1 Deltaproteobacteria bacterium
CGGCGCGATCGGTCTTGTTCATGATCGAGATCGGGTATCGCGAGTGCGGCAGACCGAACACGTGGCCGAGCTCGTGCGCGAGCGTGCGGTCGCGGCCGCGGGTCGATACGATGACGTACTTGCGGCCGTCGCGGGTGTGCCAGGTGACGCCGTACGCGAAGCGACCGGGCTCGTCGATGTCGTCGAGCTGGCCGGTGATGAACACGTGGATCACGCGGCCGCCGAGCCGGCCCTCCGCGACGGCGTCGCGCTCGCCGCGGTTCGCGATGTGGGCGGCGCTGGCCGGCAGCGCCTCGATCCCGGCGACCTGGAACCCGACGTCGAGCGGGACGAAGTGCCGGTTGGCGGTGGCGAGCTGGCGCGCGAACCAGTCGGGCTGCGCGATCAGGCCGCCGCCCTCCGCGTCGGCCGCGACGTGGAGCTGGATCGCGATGCAGTGGGCGCGGACCGGGTCGCACGCCGGCAGCGCCGCGGTCACCGCCGCGAGGTCGGCCTCGACGTCGCCGCGCGCCGGGCGCGACGCCAGACACAGCCCGATCAGCAGCACCGTGCGCCGCACCGGCCGAGTCTACGCGACGCCGGCCGCCGCGCCACGAGGCCGCGCAGCGCGCGCTTCCGTCTCCGGCATCGCACCCACGATACCAAGCGAGCGGCGCACCGAGCAGACCAACCGCGTGTTCGACACCGGACCTGCGACCGGCCTTGGGTCGATCGCGGCGCGATCTTTCGACGCGGCACGGCGCGCGCGATGTGCATGCAACCGGTCGCCGCGTCATGCTGTCGCGACACCATGACCCGACCACTGCTGATCGTCTGTCTGGCCGCCGCGTCGGCGGCCGCCGCCGAGCCCAGCGCCGCCGATCTGTCCGGTCGCCGGACCGAGCTCGAGACCCGGCTCCGCGGCCAGGGCTTCACCGTCGTCGTCGAGCCGCCGTTCGTCATCATCGGCGACGAGGCGCCGGCCACCGTCAGGCACCACGCCGCCGGCATCCTGCACTGGTCGATCCAGCTGCTCGAGGCCGAGTACTTCAAGGAGCGGCCGCAGAAGCTGATCGAGATCTGGCTGTTCAAGAACGAGCGGACCTATCGCAGCGGCGCCAAGAAGTACTTCGGCGACGAGCCCGACACGCCGTACGGCTACTACTCGTCGGAGCACGAGGCGATGGTGATGAACATCGGGCCCGGCGCCGGGACGCTGGTCCACGAGGTCGTGCATCCCTACATCGAGGCCAACTTCCCCAGCGCCCCGGCGTGGTTCAACGAGGGCCTGGCCTCGCTCTACGAGCGGCCGACCGAGAAGAAGGGCCACATCTGGGGCCTGCCGAACTGGCGGCTGCCCAATCTCAAGCGGCAGATCGCCGAGCGAACGCTGCCCGACATGGCCACGCTGCTCGGCACCAGCCGCGACGCGTTCTACAACGCCGAGTTCGACGCCTACGCCTACGCGCGCTACCTGCTGCTCTACCTCCAGGAGCAGGGCAAGCTGACCGAATTCTACCGCAAGTTCGTCGCCGACCAGAACGACCCGACCGGCCGGGCGGCGCTCGAAGAGGTGCTCGGCGAGAAGCTCGAGACCTTCGAGCCCAGGTGGCGCAAGTGGGCGGTGGCACTCAAGGGCGACAACCACTGACGCCGCGCGCCGCGCACGCCGCCGTAGTTGGGATATCGTCCCGCCATGCTGAGCCGGCGCATGGCCTGGAGTGTGGCGCTCGTCGCCACGTTGACGATGAGCGTGAGCTACATCGACCGCAACGCGTTCGGAGTGCTGGCGCCGAAGGTGAGCGAGGCGCTCGGCATCGACAACGCCGCCTATGGCTGGCTGGCGGCGGCGTTCTCGTGGTCCTACCTCGTAGCGACGCCGCTGGCGGGCTGGTGGATCGATCTCGTGGGCGCGCGCCGCGGCCTGCTGAGGTCGGTGCTGGCGTGGTCGGTGGTGGCTGCGCTGCACGCGGTGGTGCCCGGCTTCGGTGTGCTGTTCGCGCTCCGCCTGGCGCTGGGCATTGCCGAGGGACCGAGCTTCCCGGGCGCGGCGCAGACCATGCGCCGGATCCTGCCGGTCGGGGACCAGGCGCGCGGCTTCGGCGTGCTGTTCACCGGCTCGTCGTTCGGTGCGATGCTGGTGCCGCCGTTCGCCACGCTGATCTATCGCCACGCCGGCTGGCGCGTGGCGTTCCTCATCACGACCGCCGCCGGCCTGCTCTGGGTTCCGCTGTGGCTCGCCGTGACGCGCTCGCGCACGGTGCGCGCCCAGCTCGATACGGCCTCTGCTTCCGAGGCTGTGGCACCCCCGCACCTGCCGTTCTCCGAGCTCGTGGCGCATCCGGTCATGGTCCGGGCGCTCGCCGCCATCTTCGCCGCCGCGCCGGTGGTCAGCTTCGTGTACGCCTGGGGAGCCAAGTACCTGGTCAAGGCGTTCCACGTCGACCAGGGCGACGTCGGTGGCTATCTCGCGGTGCCACCGCTGATGTTCGACGTCATCGCCATCCTGTTCGGCCATCTCGCCTCGCGTCAGCGCCGCGGCGAGGGCGTGCCGCCGCGCGGGCTGTTCGCCATCGGTGTCGTGCTCGCGGCTTCCTTCACCGTCCTGCCGTTCGCCGAAACGCCCTGGCAGTCGATCGTCCTGATCGGGCTCGCCATGGGCGGGGGCGGGGTGATGTACACCCTCGTGACCGCCGACATGCTTGTCCGCATGCCGCCGGGTAGTGCAGCGTTCGCCGCTGGCATCGTTGCGTGCGCGCAATCGCTGGCGCTGGCGATCTGTAACCCGCTGATCGGCCGCTCGGTCGACGCGTACGGCAGCTACGACGTCGCTGCGATCTGCATCGGTCTGTGGACGATCCCCGGCGGCGTGGTCTGGCTCCTGTGGCGCCCCGTCGCGGGTCGCGCCGCAGGGTGATCGTGGTGGCCGCCCCGTCGGCGATCGGCGAGGCGCCCGGCGGCAGCTGCGCCACGATCACGACCTTCCACGGCCCCGCGCCCGCCGGCGGGAACGCGATCTCGCGCGGCATGCCGCGATCGGTGCGGCCCTGGCGATACGCGCCGAACGCGGTGACCAGCGCGGCGACCGTCACCGGCGACGCCAGCTCGAGCTCGACGGTGAACGGTTTGCCGGTCTCCGGATAGCGCCCGATCTGGACCCGGCGCAGCGCCGGATCGCGCGGCGTCACCTCCGCCGGCATCGGCACGCCGGGATCGTGCGCGACCGGGCCGAGCCGGGCCGTGATGTCGTCGAAGGCGATCTCGTTCGAGAGCAGCGCGACGAGGTCGCGAAGCAGCTGGGTCATGGCGTGATCTCCGGCGAGCGCCGCGTCGCTGGACACGGCCGGGGTGGGCAAGGGATTCGCGGGGGCGGGGCCTGCGGACGTCGAGCAGGCTCCGAGCAGTATCAGCGCGGCACCCCGCGACGTCATGGCCACCCCTTGAACGCCTGCTCGGCGGCATCGCCGACCTCGTGCGCGTCCGCTTCGTAGGGGATGTTGCGGTACAGCGTGTAGCGCCGCTCGACCTCGGCGATCGCCGCCTTCAGCTCGTCGCGCTTGGTCGTGGCGTCGGCGATCGTCTTGCTCGTGATCGCCGCGTTGAGCGCCTGCAGCGCCTTCCCGGCCTGCTTGCGCGTGTCCTCCATCTCCTTCAGGTAGTCGTCGTCGCTGATCTTCTGGTTCTTGGCGCCGTCGGTCACGTTGGCCTTGTACATCTCCTTGCCCAGCGCGGCGACCGCCGGATCGGTCTTGGCGTCGAACTTCTGCGCGACGGCGGCCTTGGCGACCGGGTCCTCGGGGATGCCCTGCTCCGCGGAGATCGCCGCGGCGTCCTTGCTGTCGGGCGGACCGGCCGCGTAGCGCGCCGACAGGAAGTGCTGCTCGGCGTGGCGCGCCTCGTGGAGCCCCGTGTTGCACAGCTCCGCGGCATCGGCATCGCTGAGCGTCGCGCTGTTGACCAGGGCCTCGCTGAGGTTGAACCGCCAGAAGAACGGCGAGAACGAGCCCTTGAACTCGGTCTTGATCGGCTGGACCCCCAGGAGCTTCGGGATCTTCTGCGCATCGAGCTCGTCGTCGATCGCCTTGCCGACCGCCTTGGCGCGATCGACAGGCGACTGCTTCGCCCAGCCCGGCTGCAGCCCCTTGATCGCCGCCGCGAAGTGCTCGAGCGACTTGATCTGGCCAAGCCCGGTCAGATCGGGGCGCTTGCCGTCCTTGCGCTCCTTCGCGCGCGCGATGCCCGCCTTGGACTCCTTCGGATACGCCGTCTTGCGGATCTCCTTCCACACCGCGTGATCGATCAGGCCCTGCAGCTCCTTGGCGAGCGACGCGGCCTGCTTCTTCTCGGCCTCGGTCGGCCCATTGAGCTGGGCCGTCTTGCCGCTCGACGCCTGGATCGGCGCCTGCGCCGGTGCGTGGACCGCGGCGCCTGCTGCAGCTGCGCCGTGCTCGCCGCCCGCCGGCGCTGCCGCCTTCGCACCCAGCTCGTCCGCCTCGTGCTCGAGCGCGCTGCTGTCCCACGTGCGCGACCTCGTGGCCGATCAGCTGCTGACCGCGCGCGCTCCCGGGATCGTACTGCCCGGGCGCAAAGTGGATGTCCGTGCCCTGCGTGTAGGCGTGCGCACCCACGCTCTCCGCCTGCGGCCCCTCATGGACGCGCACCGCTGACAGACCGGCGCCGAACAGCCGCTCCATCCGGCCGCGCAGCCCGTCCGGCAACGGTTGCCCGCCTCCCGTGCTCGGCGATGCCGCGGCCACCTTCTCGTCGGAACCCTTTGGCGCCGAAGAGTCGCTCGCCTTGCGCTGGATCGGCGGGCCCATCGCCAGCGTCTGCTTGCCCGGCGTCGCCGTCGCCGCGCTCCCAGGTGTCGTCAGCGTCTGCTTGCCCGGCACCGGTGCTTCGCGTGCAGACGCCTTGCCCGCGCCTTCCGCCCGACTCGCTGCCTGATCGCGATCCTGGTGCCTCATCAGCTCCCACCCTACATGTAGCCCACCGCGCCCGACCCCGCCGCACCTTGTTACGATTCCGTCGGCGATTTCTTCCCTGGACGGAAGGAAGCGAGACGCAGAACACCTACATCGATGAACGCGACGTCGGGTGTTCGCGCGCGACCTGGATCTTCGCGTGAAATGCTGCGGGGATCGTGCTGCAAAAAGCGCATGGCGACCGGGTTGCGAAACAGCGATCTGCGCAAGATGATCAGCAGCGGTGAGGCGGGCATTGTTGCCATTGAGCTCGGCAGTTCTGGCAACGCTGGGGAGCGCGGCCGGCTCGGGACTGCTCGCATCTGATGCGGCGGCACAGGTCGCATCGCGCCGCAGCGACGATGACGCGCCGCCGCCGCTGCTCGTCGTACCGACGCCTCCCATCTTGCTAGCCGGCCATCGCTCACACGTTTCGCATCGCTCGCACTATTCCTCCAGCGGGGGCCGCTCGCGCGGATCGTCGCCGCCGCCGGACTCGAGCGAAGCTCCCGAGTCAGAGGCATCGCCCGAACAACAGGCACCGCCGACGCCGGCGCACGTCGTCGTCGTCGTCTACCCGGGCGGCAAGATCTTCGTCGACGACAAGCCGGTGGGCCAGGATCGGACCGGGCTGCTACGCCTCGCACCCGGCAAGCACGAGGTCCGGATCGTGAATCGCTTCCTCGGAGAGGTCACGACCACGATCGAGGTCGACCAGGGACAGACCGGCTCGATTCCCATCCACTGGTGAGCGCGGCGATGACGGAACACGCAACCGAACAGCAGCGAATCGAGCATGCCATGAGCGCCTGGACACGCTCGGTGTTCTCGGCGCCGAGACGGCTGCACGAGCTGGTCACGCGCATCGAGCCCTGCGACGAGGTCATCGAACGGGTCGCGACCCAGGTGATCCGCCGCGACATCCGCGAGGTGCGGACAGCGACCGGCGAGCGCCGCGCCACGCGGCCGCGCCTCGATCCGGCGTCGATCGATCCATTCGATTACACGATTCCCACGCTCCGCGCGGACTCCGAGTACGTCGCCCAGTGCGGCGCGTGCTTCGCGTCGGGCCTGATGCGCTGCGAACCGTGCCACGGGGGTGGTCGCGGGCGGTGCCCCCACTGTCATGGCAGCGGCAAGAAACGCAGCCCGAAGACCGGCCATCTGATCAACTGCATGTTCTGCCGGGCCGCTGGCACGGTGCCGTGCCGCAACTGCGCCGGTCAGGGCCACATCCAGTGTCGGGCATGCCTGGGCAGTGGTCACCAGCTGGCATGGCTCACGATCGAGCAGAGCCAGCGCTGGGCGATCTCGGTCCCGACGAGCCCGACGGTTGTGGCGCATCCCGTGTTGCGGGAATCCCGCGCGCTCGGAGCGGACGATCTGACGACCATGACCGTGGTCCTCGAGCGCAGTCGCAACGGTCCCCTCGCGCTCGAGCAGTTCTCCGCGGCCGAGCAGCAGACCGTCCGCACGCAGCTCGATCGGATCGATCCGCGGCTCGAGCGCGTGGAGTCGCAGCAGTACCTCAAGCTCGCCGTGCTCCGCCGCGACGTCACCTTTGAGATGTGCGGGACGACGGCCACGCTCTCGCTGACCGGTACGCAGCTCCGGGGCGCCACCACGGCCGAGGTGCTGCGGCCGATCCGGGGACGGCTCTATGCCTGGGTGTCGCTGTCTGTCGTCATCGGATTGCTCGGTGTACTGCTCCACAATGCTGCGGTTGGCTCGTCGAAGTATTTCGCGACCGCCAGAGCGGTATCAAGCTTTCTCGTCGTGGCAGCGCTGGTTTGTGCAATTCCTGCGCTCGGTGCGCTGTTGCGATCGTGGCGCGGCGGAACGAGGTTTCATCCGATCCAGAGGTCGACCAAGCTGTGGTCGCTCGGCTCCATCGCGGCCCTTGCCTCGATCGGCGTGGTGGGCCTCGCGGCCCGACCGAGCTCCTCCGAGGTCCAGCGCGCGCTCGCCGCATCGGACGTCTCCCACGCACGCGACGTCGTCACCGCGATCGAGGAGCGCGGCGGAACGCCGGAGACGTCGGACCTGCGAGACGAGGTGATGTTCGCCGAGGCTCACAAGCTCGGCAGTGAACAGCAACTGCGCGTTCTCGAGGATCTCGCGTCTGGCAAGGGAACCATGGCCGCTCGCGCGGCAGCCGAGGCACGCACGCTGCGACTCGAAGAGGTGGAGCAACTCCTGGCCAGACAGCAACCGGTGGAGGCGCTCGCGATCCTCGACAAGCATTTCGCCGGAGATACCGCAGTCGCCGAACAGCGCGCACGCGCGCACGATATCGCGCAGGCCGCGTGCCCGACGGTGGCATGTCGATTCGACGAGGCGCGCCAGGCCCGCGATGCACAGACCACGCCGGAGCGCGTCGCCGCGACCGATACCACGCGCAAGCTCGTCCTCGCCACGCTCGACCCAGCGCAGGTGGATGCCAAGCAGCCTCTGCCGCGGATCCAGCAGCTGCAGAAGCTCCACGAGGCCGGCAACTCCGCGATGAAGCTGGCGAGCGATGACGCGGAGCTGCAAGAACGCGCACACCGGGCCATCGAAGTCGCCGGCACAGGTCTGTCCAAGATTCCGGTCATCGGCAACGATCTCGCCGTCGCCGAGGGGCTGCTCGGCCCGTCGATATCAGGCGCGACCGGACCGCCCGCGATCGCGCTCGACGGCGTCACCGTCTTCCTGTCGCTCGATGACAAGGGGCGATGCACCGGCGTCTATGCGGTGGGTGACAAGGCGAACCAGCGCGAGATCAAGTCGGAGACCTGGCCGCCGGTGCGGCTGCTGTCCCAGGCGCTCGGTCACGAGATCAAGCTGTCCGCGCCGGGCAAATCGGAGCTCACGAGACCACCGGCCGGCGACACGCCGGTCGTGATCCGCTGGCTGGACGGAAATCCGATCGAGCTTCGCATCGGCAACGCCACGCCGTGAGCCGGCGTGCAATGGTATCCTCCGTGAATGGGGCCGCGTGCTGCAGGTGAGTCTGGACACGAGCTCGCGCTCGTCGACAACGCCATCGATCTCGAGCTCGATCTGCGCTGCTACCGGCTCTCGGCGATCAAGAAGGCAGCGTATCGCTTCGCCGATCGATTCACCGCGGTCCTGGGATCACCGGCGCAGGATCGCATCGCGATATCGCTGCGTTTCAAGTCAACCGTCACGGAGGTCGCCGCGCGCGAGGCCACCCGCATGTTCTTCCAGGAGCTGCTCGACCAGGAGCTGCGCGAACAGATCGCAGCAGAGACCGATCCGATTCGAACGCTGATCCTGGCACACGCGTTTTCAAACCTCGACCTGATCAAGCGCGAACCATGACCGGTCTCCACGCCCGCTTTCGCGACCGCACCGCGTTCGCTCCGAGGGCGGACTACCGGTTGCTGCCGTTTCGCTTCATCCGGCTCGATGACCAGCGCTACGTGGTGACCAGCGATGTCGGCGAGCACGTGGTCGTGAGCCGCGACCAGCTGATCGCATTCGCGCGGCACGAGCTGCCGGTGACCGGCGCGCTGTATCGCGAGCTCAAGGCCAAGCACCTCGTGTTCGACGACGACTCGCGCGCCGCGCTCGACCTCCTCGCAGTGAAGTACCGGACACGTGTCGCCCCCGTCGCGAACCTGACCGGGCTGCACATCTTCGTCGTGACGCTGCGCTGCGATCACAGCTGCCATTATTGCCAGGTATCACGTCAGACCGAGGACAAGACCCGGTTCGACATGGCGCGCGATCACGCCGACAAGGCGCTCGCGCTGGTGTTCGAGAGCCCGAATCCCGCGATCAAGATCGAGTTTCAGGGCGGTGAGCCTCTGTTGAACTTCGGGCTCGTCAAGCACGTGGTGCAGGAAGCCGAGCGCCGCAACGCCGTGCAGCGCCGCGATCTGCAGTTCGTGATCGCCTCGAACCTGACCCACCTCGATGACGAGATCCTCAACTTTGCCCGCGAGCATGACATCTACTTCTCGACGTCGCTGGATGGCCCCGAAGATCTCCACAATGCGAACCGGCCGCTGCGGGGCGGCAATAGCTACCGCGCGGCGGTCGACGGGATCGCGCGGGCTCGCGCCGCACTCGGCCACGAGTTCGTCTCGGCGCTGATGACGACCACGCCCGCCAGCCTGCCGCGGGTCGAAGACATCATCGACGAGTACGTCCGCCTCGGGTTCACGTCGATCTTCCTGCGAAGCCTCAGCCCCTACGGCTTTGCGATCCGGACCCGGCTGATCCGCGGATACGATATCGCCGACTGGCTCGGATTCTATCAGCGCGGTCTGGCACACATCCTCGCGGTGAACCGGCGCGGCGTACAGCTACGCGAGGAGCTCACCGCGATCGCGCTGCAGAAGATGTTCGCGCCGCTGGGCTCGAGCTACGTCGATCTGCAGTCTCCCGCAGGCATTGCCATCGGCGCGCTGGTCTACAACTACAACGGCAAGATCTACGGCTCCGATGAAGGACGGATGCTCGCCGAGATGGGGGATGACAGCTTCTGTCTGGGAAGCCTCGATGATCGCACGTTTGCTTCGGTGATGACCGACGACGCGCTGCAACAGATCCTCGAGGATTCGCTGCCCGAGAGCGCCCCGATGTGCGCCGACTGCGGTTTTCTTCCGTGGTGCGGCGCCGATCCGACGTTTCACCGCGCCACCCAGAACGACATCGTCGGTCACAAGGCGTTCTCCGCATTCTGCGCCAAGCAGATGGCGGTGCTGCGCCACCTGGTGACCTTGCTCGAAGACGATCCGGATGCCCGGCGCGTCCTGATGAGCTGGGTGTAACGCATGCTGCTCAAGCTGAGCGGTCGGGGGCTGCGCGCGCTGGGCGAGGTATCCTCCCGGCCATTCATCGGCCGGATCTCGACTGACGTCGCGCAGCGTGGCCCGAACGAGATCTGGCTGGCACGCGGCGGCGCGGGAGTTCCGGACGGGTTCCGGGCCTATCTACTTGCCGGACCGCGACCGGTCATGCCACCGCGAGACAGCTATGCCCTCGGACCTGAGTTCTCGTACCTGTCGGACGGCGACGTGATCCGGATCGAGCCGGACCGCGGCGCGGTCCATGCGATCTATCGACGCAACTCGCGCACCAACTCGTTGCTCGTGACCGAGCGCTGCAACAATTACTGCGTGATGTGCTCGCAGCCGCCGAAGGACCGCGACGATTCATGGATCATCGACGATCTGTTACAGGCGATTCCGTTGATGTCACCGGACACGGGCGAGATCGGCATCACGGGAGGCGAGCCGAGCTTGCTCGGTCCCAGGCTGATCGAGCTGGTGCGCTGCCTCGGTCAATGCCTGCCGGCCACCGCGGTGCACATCCTGTCGAACGGCCGCGGCTTCGCAACCGGCGACCTCGCGAAGGCGCTCGCGCAGCTGCACCACCCCGACCTCATGCTGGGGATTCCACTCTACGCCGATGTACCGGAGCACCACGACTATGTCGTGCAGGCGAGGGGTGCGTTCGACGAGACCATTCGCGGGATCCTGAACCTCAAGCGCCACGGCGTTCGCGTCGAGCTTCGCTTCGTGATGCACGCCGAGACCTACGAAGGTCTCCCGGCGTTCGCGCGGTTCGTCGCCCGGAACCTGCTGTTCGTCGACCACGTCGCGTTGATGGGTCTCGAGCTGATGGGTTTCGCACGCACCAACCTCGATGCGCTGTGGATCGATCCGCTCGATTACCAGCGCGAGCTGCGAGAAGCGGTGGAGACACTCCACCGCGCAAGACTGCGCGTATCGATCTACAACACGCCTCTCTGTGTCCTCACGCCCGATCTGCATCCATTTGCACGAGCATCGATCTCCGACTGGAAGAATGCGTACATGGACGAGTGCGACGGATGTGCGCTCCGCACCCAGTGCGGTGGATTTTTCGCCTCTTCCACGCTTCGTCGCAGCCGTGGCATCGCTCGGGTGCGCCTCGGGTAAGCGCCGCTTGCGAGCCAGACAGCACCGGCAGGATGATGGTCTGCGGTGAGGAGGGCCCTGTTGCCACTGAGCTCGGCGGTGCTGGCCGCACTCGGGAGTGCAGCGGGCTCGGGGCTGCTGGCGTCCGATGCCGCCGCCCAGGTGGCGACCCGGCGCGACGAAGGCTGCCGACGCTGCCCGCGGGCGTGTGGTCGCGGCGCTCGACCCCGCACAGGTGGCGGCCAGGCAGGTGCTGCCGCGACTCCAGCAACTCCGCCGGTTGCGCGACGCGGGCCAGGAAATCACGGAGGTCGCGCTCGATGATGTCGATCTACAAGCCCGTGCCCGGCGAGCCATCAGCTGGCAGATACCGCTCGCGCAGCTGTTCCCCTGCTCGGCAATGATCTCGCGGTGGCGGAGGAGCTGCTGGGTTCGTCCGCGGACAGATCAGGCGCCGCACCTTCCATCGCGCTCGATGGCGTCACCGTCTTCCTGTCGGTCGACCGCAAAGGTCAATGCACAGGTGTCTACGCGGTGGGCGACAAGGCGAGGCGGACAGCCGAGCTACCGCAGCTGCGCGACGCGCAGACCACGACTCGCTCGTATGCAGGAGGTGCTCCGGTGGTCGCCCGCTGGCTTGGGGCCGGGCCAAGCGAGCTGCGGATCGGCGACACGACACCGTGATAGCGGAGCAGGCGTTCACGCGGCCGGCTGGACGCCGGGGGGCGCGGTGTCGTCGAGGATCTCGAAGGCGGCGCGCGAGCTGCGCAGCACGGTGGTGGTGCCGGCGCGGCGCAGGGTGACCTCGCAGCGCGCGATCTTGGAGTTGAGGCAGATCTTGCTGCCGCCGGGCGGGTTGTCGTAGCGCAGGGCGACGAAGTCGGCGGCGCCGGCGGTGATGTGGATCGCGAGCGCGCCGTCGGGGCCGGAGGTGTCGATCTGCCAGTCGTAGGGGGCGTAGCGGCCGCGGGCGCGGAGCGCGCGGAGAAGGCCGTTCCAGGCGAGGGTGTGGTCGCCGAGGCGGAGCAGGACCGGGCTCATCGGCGGGGTCCACAGCGGGCCGAGCTTGAGGCGCGCCGTCGAGCACTCGAGGAAGGCGTCGGGGTGGTCGTCGAAGCCGGCGACCTGGCCCCAGGCGTAGCGGTCGGTGTGCCTGGCGCCCCAGTTGTGGTTCTGGCTGCCGACCCAGTCGGCGATGACGAGGGTCTCACCGTCGACGGTGAGCGAGCCGGTGAACCGGGCGAGCGGCCGGCCGACGAGGGCCTTGGCCCGCGGGATGGAGGCGGCGTAGAGCCGCTCGGGCAGGAGCAGCAGCGGCGGCTGGCCGCCGGCGTAGCGCAGGTCCCAGGCGATGGTGTGGCCGTGCGAGGCGGCGGTGCCGCGCAGCGCGGTGTCGTCGAGGTGGGCGGCGCCGATCGCGACGTCGAGCCGCTCGCGCGAGAAGCTGCAGGCGGTGATGGGATGGACCTGCTTGACGGCGACGATGTGGGGGCCGGCGCGGTCGAACGCGATCGCCCAGAGCTCGCCGACGGCGGCGTCGGGGCGGTCGCGCGGTGCGAAGATGGTGTAGCGGATCCAGAACGCGCGCTGTCCGGTGGCGTCGTTGACCCGCTGGAACCAGCTCTCGTAATGGCCCGAGGCGCCGGGCGCATAGCGGGCGGCGTTCCAGTGGTCGCGGGTCGCGGTGGCCATGGCCACAGTCTGCGCGAGGTCGGCGACGGCGGCGCGGCCGGCCGTCACGATTCGCGCGACGGCGAACGCGTCACGGCGAGCCGGCGGCGTGGAAGTGGAACGGGTAGGTGACCTGGACGCCGATGCCGTCGCCGGGCTTGGGGAACTCGATCGCCTGGATCACGCCGGCGACGCAGCCGGCGATCTCGGCGTCGAAGCCGCTGCCCGACGACGACTGGACGCCGCCGGACGGCGTGATGAAGAAGGTCACGGTGATCGCGCCGCTGAGGTCGGGGTGGACGAGCAGCTGCTTGTCGTAGCAGTAGCCGATCTTGTCGATGTTGCGGCGGATGTAGCGCCGGATGATCGTCTTGTCGTAGCCGGCGCCCTGCGTGACCTTGGGCTCGCCGACGCGCGGCAGGATGGGCTCGTGCCCCGGCATGTGAGGGCCGCGGCCCGGGATGCCGTAGCTGGTGCCGAACGAGCGCGGGCCGCGCGGCATGGTGTAACCGCCGACGGCGTACGGGCCGCATGGCGGGTCGCCGCAGATGCTGCCGACGCCGAGGTCGGTGAGCGAGTTGCCGAACCGGCCCGGCCCCTCGCCGTCGCCGCCGTACAGCGGCCCGTTGAAGCTCTCGGCGTCGATGCCGCTCGAGCGGCCGCGCGGCAGACCGTCGATGGTGGGGCCGCTCAGCGCGTCGGCGATCACGCCGAGCGGGCCGGCGGTGCGGGCGCCTGCGATCGCGTCGGCCATCGCGAGCTGCGGCGGGGTGTCGGCGCGGGCGACCTGGAGGTGACCGCGCGTCGTGGCGTCGGGCTTGCCGGCCGCGGCCGGCGGCAGCTGGAGCGGTGCGCTCGCGGTCGGGGCGCCGCTGTCGGTGCCGGGCGGCAGGGCCTCGGGAGGCGGGTCGTTGTGCTCGGTGCCTTGCAGGCGCACGAGGGTCGGCTCGTCGGTCCGCAGGTCGACGCTGATGCCGGTGGCGTCCGGCGGCATCGCCTGGAGGACGCCCCACACCGCGAGGTGGACGACCAGCGAGCCGGCGAAGTACGCCGCGGCGCGGCTCTCGAGGCCGGCGAGCAGCGGGATGGCGTGGCGGCGCGGCCGCGGCACCGCCGAGACCAGGAACGTGGTCCGGCCGGCGCGCGCGCGGATCCGCGCCTTCGACGGGATCGGGACCTCGATCGCGCCGGCGGTCGATGCGCTCGGACGCGACCGGCCGGCGGCGGCCAGCTCGGCGAGCGGGGTCGAGGTGCCGTCGAGCAGGAGCTCGCCGTCGATCCCCGCGGCGTAGTTGAACACGAAGTCGTCGCCCGACGGCGCGATCAGCGGGAACGCCGGCGCCGGCGCGTCCTCGAGCGCGAGCTCGACGCCGGGCGCGGTGCCGATCCGGTAGTACGGGCTGACCCGCTCGTTGCGCATGCGCACGATGCCGAGCGCGAGCCCCAAGACGGCGAGCCCGAGGCCGCCGAACGCGACCCAGTCGACGCCGAGCCCGAGCTCGCGCGGCCGGAACGCATACGCGGGCCGGTGCTCGACGCGGGTCCAGGTGTCGAACCGCTCGTGGTTGTCGGCGGCGTTGTGCAGCGATGCGCCGAACGCGATCGCGGAGGCGAGCAGACAGGCCGCGCCGCCGGCGACGAGGCCCCACGTGGCGGGCGTGACCTTGCCGGCGCGCGGATCGAGACAGTGCTTCACGCTGACCACCGAATCGCCGAGCATCGCGGCGACCTCGATCGCGCGCGCGGCGCCGGGCTCGTCGGTGGACTCGGCGAGGACGTGCGACAGCGCGGCCGGGCGCACAGCGGTCTCGAGCGGCAGGGCGCGGGCAGGCGCGGCCGCGATCGCGGACGGCGGACTCCACAGCGGCTCGGCCGGTCGCGGCGCAGCGTCGATCACGCCGCTGATGGTCGCGGTCTGCGCACGCGGTACAGCAGCGGCATCCGACACGGTCGCGGCGGCGCTGCCGCGCGCGCGGGATGGGATCGGCGGCGGAGCAGCCGGCGCGCTCGACGAGGATGCGACGGATGACAGGGGCGAAGCCGCGGCCGATGCGATCGTCGGCGACGCGGCCGATGCGATCGGCGGCGGAGCACCCGCCGCGCTCGGCGAAGATGCGACGGGTGACAGGGGCCAAGCCGCGGGCGATGCGATCGTCGGCGACGCGGCGGATGCGATCGACGGCGGTGCCGCGGCGCGGTCCTTCGCGGGACCGGCCGATGGCTCGGCGGTGGCGGCCGCGGCCTCGGGCACCGGCGCGGCATCGCGGATCGCGATCTCGATGCGGGTGTCGCCGACCGTGATGGTATCGCCGGTCTCGAGCCGCGCCTTGTTGATCTTCTTGCCGTTGACGAACGTGCCGCGCGTCGATCCGAGGTCGATCAGGTGGACGTCGCGCCCGGTGACCTCGACGATCGCGTGCATGCGGCTGACGCTGTCGTCGGTGATCTGGAGGTGCGCCGATGGCACCTTGCCGATCTTGATCACGCCCTGGGTCAGCGTGTCCTCGCGGATCAGCTGGTCCTTCTGGAACAGGCGGCCGGCCCGCGCCGCGGCGACCCGTACGCACCCGCGCACGAGCGCCGCGACCATCGGCCGGCGCGATCGCGTGGCGACGTGCCGTGCGATCGAAGCTTCCGACACCCGCCCTCGCGCGGGGTTCCCGGATTCGACGGCTTTTGCGATTGACAGCGATCGCGAAACACGGGGTGCAACCGCGGCGGGGACACGGTGTCGCGCGGGTGCCGGGGCGTGCCGCGGCCGCGCACGCGGCCAGTGCTACCGTGTCGCGATGGTGGCCGAGCCGGCAGCTGCGCCGAGCGCGCTCGCGGTGCGCGGGCTGCGCGTCGCCCTGCCCGACGGCCGCGTGCTGATCGACGGCGTCGACCTGGCGATCGGCGCCGGCGAGGTCGTCGTGCTGCTCGGCGGCTCGGGGGCCGGCAAGTCGACGTTCGCGCGCGTGCTGTTCGAGCCGGACGAGCTCGCCGCCGCCGGCTTCGACGTGGTCGCCGCCGAGCTCGCGCTCGATCGCGAGCAGCTCGGCCTGGTGCCCCAGCGCGGCGCGCTGTTCGACCACCTCGACATCCGTGGCAACCTCGAGCTCGCGCTGCGCCACGCACCGCCGGGGCCGGAGGCGCGCGGCGACGAGGCGGCCGCATGGCTCGGCCGCGTCGGCCTCGACCCCGGGGCTCGCGGCGCCGGGCACGCCGGTGACCCAGCTGTCGGGCGGTCAGGCCCAGCGCGTCGCGGTGGCCCGCGTGCTGGCGAGCCGGCGCAGGCTGATGTTCCTCGACGAGCCGTCGGTCGGGCTCGATCCGCACCGCGTCCGCGTGCTGGCGCGGCTGATCCGCGAGCAGGTCAAGGCGCTCGGGGTCTCGGCGATCGTGGTCACCCACGACGTCGCGCTCGCGGCCGGGGTCGCCGACCGGCTGTTCCTGCTGTCGCTCGAGCACCGCCGGCTCGAGCAGCTGTTCGCGGACCGCTGGCCCGGCGCGCTCGAGGATCCGGGGCACCCGCCGGAAGAGCGCGGCAAGTGGCTCGTGGAGCTGGAGGCCGTGCTCGTCGATCACCTGGAGGAGCACGGCGACAAGCCGCCGCCCGCCGGCACGCCGAAGCCGAAGCGGGCGCTCGCTGATCGCCGCCGGCCGCGCGCCCGGCCAGCTGCTCCGCCACCCGCGCGACTTCGCGGTGGTGGCGCGCCGGGTCGTCGCGCAGATGCTGCTCCGGCCGCTGCCGTTCTACGCGATCGTCGCGACGCTGATCGGCTACACGGTGCTGTTCGTGATCAGCAAGGTCGGTGGTGCCGGCGTCCGGCCCGATGCGCTGCTGCGCCAGATCGGCGGCAGCTACGTCGTCGCGCTGGCGCCGGCGCTGTCGGCGCTCCTGTTCGTCGCCGCGTCGGGCAGCGCGACCAACGCGTGGCTGGGCTCGATGGGGCTGACCCGCCAGACCCTCGCGCTCGATGCGCTCGGCGTCGATCGCCGCGCGTACCTGTGGGCGCCGGTCTGGGTCGCCGCCGCGCTGTGCTACCTCGCCGTCGCCGCGCTGTTCGCGCTCGGCATGATCGCCGGCGGGCTGCTGGTGTGCCGCGGCTACGGCATCGCCGGCGCCTGGTCGCTGTTGACCGGCGACCTCGTCGATCCGCGGCCCGAGCGCGTGGTCTACGCGGTGCGCGCCGGCTTCCTGATCTGGATCTACGCCTGGGGCATCGCGAGCGACGTCGTCGCCAAGGGCGGCGCGGCCAAGCCCGAGGCCGACGCGGTGACACGCGGGATGACGGCGAGCGTGGTCGCGTGCACGCTGTGGGTCGTGGCGTGGGAGCTGGCGACGGTGATCGCGGTGTGGCGGTGAAGGCGGCGCTGGGCATCGCGATCGTCGCCGCGCACGCCGCGGGCTTCGTCGCGCTCGCCGGGCACTGCCGCGGCACCGAGCTCGCCGTCGGCGTGACCGGGCCGCCGGCGTCGCCGGTGCTCGCCCTCGACGCCGCGCTGCCCGAGGCGCTCGCCGGCCGGATCGCGGTCGACGACACGCCGCCGGGGCCGGGGCTGCATCGCCGGCGCTGGACGGTGCGCTACCGCGGCGGGGCCGAGCGCTCGGTCGGTGCGGTCCAGCTGGTCGGGCCGTTCCAGGACCCGGACGCCGCGCGCTGCGCCGGCCGGGTCGTCGTCGGCCAGCGCCTGCTCGACGACGGCCGCGCCGGGCCGGGCACGATCGCCGCCGCGATGCAGCGCGAGCTCGAGGCCGAGCTCGCTGGCCAGGCGGTGTTCCCGGCCGGCGCGCTGGTGCGGATCGAGCAGCTCGCGCTGCGCTGGGCCGAGCTCGATCACCACCCCGACGACCGCGAGCTGGTCGATGCGGCCGCCGGCTACATCCGCGCGTCGGCCAGCCTGGTGTTCGACCGCGTCACGGTGCCGGTGATCGTCGCGCTCGTCCCGGCTGCCTCGCCGCGCGAGCTCGGGTTCCGCGTCGCCGCGCGCGCCGCGCTGGCGTTCGACAGCCGCGCGCTGCAATGGCTGAGCGACAAGCTCGGCGGCAACCGGCTCGCCAGCCACCTGGCGCGCCGCCAGATCGACGACGCGATCGCCACTGCATTTGCCCCGCCGCCGCCGTTCCCGCTGCCCGGCGGCCAGACCGTGCGGTTCACCTACTGCGACGAGCCACCCGACATCCGCGAGGGCAGCTACGGCGCGCTGCCGTTCGGCATCGCGCTCGGCGCCGCGCGCGATCCGCGGATCCTGCCACCGCGGCTGGGCCACGGGCCGCGCGGCGCGCCGTCGCCGGCCACCGCGCTCGCGCTCGACCTCGATCTCGACGCGCTCAACGGCCTGCTCTACGAGCTGTGGCGCGGTGGCTTCCTCGATCGCCGGCTCGCCGAGGCCGGCCTCGACCGCCGGTTCAACACCGACCCCACCGTCGCGGCGCTCCTGTCCGTGCGGCTGTCGCCGCCGCAGCTGACTCTGCCGCCGGTGGTCGGCGCGGCCCCGGGCGGCCTGCGGCTGTCGGCCGAGGCCCGGGTCGCGATCCGCGACGGCGCGACCACCACGATGGCGCGGCTATGGGGCGGGCTCGACTTCCGGTTCTCGCCGGCCTCGGTCGATCCCGCGGGGGAGGTCCCCCGCCCCGCCGGCAGAGCCGTCGGGGTCCCCACCCCCCTCGACCTTGCTGCGCAGGTCGATCGCGTGGCGGTCGACCTCGGCGCGCTCGAGCTGTCGTGCGAGCGCGGCGCGGCGGCGGCCGCGATGACGCTCGTGCCGTGCTACAGCGACCTCGTCGCGGCGCTGCGCGGTCGCACCGCCGAGCTGCACGGGGCCCTCACCGCCAGCTTCGCGCAGATGGTCTCCGACATCTTCGTCGGGCGCATCACGCGGCCGCGAGCAACGCGACGCTCCACCTCGAGCTCGACGCTGCCGTCGCCCCGCCGCGCTGAGCGGTGCGCGGTCCACGCAGGCTGTGACACACCGGGGAGGCTCGCCACCGCCGTCCGACAACCGCGCAGATCGTGCGACGGTACCGTCGTTTCGAGGCGCGGCGGTCGCTGATAGCGTGGTTCCATGGCTGATCCGATAGAGAGGGGCGCGCTCGAGCAGGTCCAGCCGCAAGGATCGCCTGACGCAGTGCCGGAGATCGTTCACGCCAGCGCGGCGCGCGCCGACGATCGCCAGGCCCGGCGCTATGCCCACACGCTGCGCCGCAACACGCCGCCGAGCGTGCCGACGCTCGCCGGCAGCGCCGCCGTGGAGTCGGAGCAGCGTGACATCTCGACGATCGCGATGCCGAAGCTGCGTCGCAGCGAAGGCCAGGCCACGGCCAACCTGCGCACGAAGCCGCCGATCGCCCGATCGGGCTCCGAGCCCGCGATCCCGCGACCGGTCACCGACGGCCCGACCCGGCGCGCGAGCTCCGAGCCCGGGATCCATCGCCCGTCGGAGTCCGAGGCCAGCCGCCCGTCGGAGCCCGACATCAGCTATGCGAGCCCCGAGCCCGACACCGCGTGGTCGAGCTCCGATCCGGCCAACCCGGCCAGCGCGCCCACCGAATCCACCGCGATCTACCGCAAGCGCAACACCCGTCCCACGCTGCCGGCGGTCGCGGACGAGCCGGTCGCGCGCGCCGAGACCGCCAGGCCGGTCGCGCGCGCCGAGACGGCCAAGCCCATCATCGTGTCCGCCACGTCGCTCGGCGGCGACGAAGCCCCCGAGGACGCTCCATCGGAGCTGCCCCCGGTCAACCTGGACGCCGCGGTGCGCCGCCGCATGCTGCACCCCGTCGCCCCGCACAGCCCGCTGGGCCGCCTGGTCGTGCCGATCGCGCTCGTCGTGCTGCTGGCGATCGCGACCTGGCTGCTCCGGTCGATCCTCTGAGGCTCTCCGACCCGCGGAGCTCTCCGACCCGCGGAGCTCTCCGACCGCGGAGCTCTCCGACCGCGGAGCTCTCCGACCTGTCGGAGCTCCGACTTCGGAAGCTGTCCGATCTCAGAAGCTCTCCGATGTCTCGACGCTCTTCCGAGCTCTGAGCGCTCCGACGCTCGAAGCTCTCCGAGCTTTGAGGCTCTCCGAGGCCTGGAGCTGACTGCTCTAGCGGACGGCTCTCCGCAGAGCGCCCGGTAGCTGCCACGCGGCGTGTCCTGCATCACGCGCGAAGAGGAATCCCGCGCCGCGCGAGGTGCGGCAACGTGACGCTGGAGACGCCCTGGCCTGCCGGTGCTCGCCGGTCGGTGCCAGCGTACGCTCGAGACGTGGACCGCCAGACCTTCCGGGAGGCGTTGCTCCAGATCATGGAGCGCAAGACCCACTGGGCGTGGTCGCAGTTCACCTCGGGCAAGATTCCGAAGGACCGCCTGCACCTCCACTTCGAGCAGGAGTACGCGGCGTACGTGCGCGACTTCCCGGTGATGCTCGGCTGGGCCTACGTGCAGTGCCCCGTCGCCGAGGTCCGGCGCGAGCTCGCCGAGAACCTCTACGAGGAGGAGACCGGCGGCGTGGTCGCCGGCCGGCCGCACCCCGAGCTGTTCCTCGAATATCCGCGCGGCCTCGGCATGGACCTGTCGCGGTTCGAGCGCGTCGAGCTCGGCCCCGCGGCCCAGCGGTTTCGCGCGCTGCTCGACGACTACACCCAGCGCCGCGGCTGGCCGCAGGCCTGCGCGGTCACCACGCTGTTCCTCGAGGGCACCGAGCACGAGCGCGGCGAGCTCGACCGCGCCGCGCCGCGCCGCCCCGAGCCGCCGCTCGATCAGCACCCGCTCGTCGTGCACTACGGCCTGCCGATCGAGGCCCTCGCGCTGACCAAGGCGCACCGCAGCGTCGAGGGCAGCCACCGCGCCGCGGCGTGGCGCATCATCCTCGACCACGTCCCGACCACCGAGCACGCCGGCGTGGTGATCGCGATGGAGGCGACGCTCGCCGCGTGGCTCGCCTACCGCGACGAGGTCGCCGAGCTCTGCGGCGTCGCCCGATAGCTAGAGCTTGCCCGGAAATTTGGGAACTGTCCGAGCACTTCACCGAGGCTGCAAGCATTGGTTTTTCTGGGTGATCTGAATCTGGCCTCTGGCGGTTTGGTTTGGACTAATCCACATCTGATCACCCGACCAGTACAACTTCTCGTCGCTCCGCCAACCCGTTCATCAG
>VBLP01000028.1 GCA_005887925.1 Deltaproteobacteria bacterium
GTCCTTGGCGGTGTCGGAGCCGTCGGAGCCGTGGACGGCGTTGCGCTCGATGTTGGTGGCGAACTCCTTGCGGATCGTGCCGGGGGCGGCCTTCTCGGGGTTGGTGGCGCCCATCACCTCGCGGTTCTTGGCGATCGCGTTCTCGCCTTCGAGGACCTGGACGACGACGGGGCCCTCGGTCATGAACTTGACGAGATCGGTGTAGAACGGCCGGTCCTTGTGGACGGCGTAGAAGGCGCGGGCCTGGAGCTCGCTGAGGCGCACCATCTTGGAGGCGACGACGCGCAGGCCAGCGGCCTCGAGCTTGGCGGTGATGGGGCCGATCACGTTCTTGGCGACGGCGTCGGGCTTGATGATCGAGAACGTTCGTTCGATGGCCATGACGGACTCCTGCAGGCCGCACGCTATCGGAGGGGGGCCGCAGGGTCAATGCGACACGGCGGTGTAGACGTCGCCGTCAACCTGGTTGGCACGGAAGTCGGTCCACACCGTCACGGCGGCGGGCTTGCCGGCGACCTGCGATGCGATGATCTGCGGCACGATCGCCGCGCCGGTGCCGCCATCGACGCGGAACTCGGTGTAGGTCCAGGTCGCGCCGGTGTCGATCGAAGTCGCGACGAAGATGTGCGGCCGCGCACCGGTCTGGTTCTGCTGGTTCTGGTAGGCGATGGCGAGCACGCCGCTGCCGGCGGCCGCGATCTGCGGCACGCTGGTGCCGCCGAGGATCGGGTCGCCGGTCTCCGACGAGGCGCGGGCCGGCGCGGCGAACGTGGCGCCGCCGTCGCTCGACACCGAGGCGAACACCTGGCTGCCCTGGCGGCGGTCCTCCCAGGCGATCGCGACGACGTCGTCGGCGGTGGTGCCGCTCGCCCGCGGGTCGATCGCGAGGGTCGGAGTGAACGACGACGAGACCTCGGCGGACGGATCATCGATGACGCGCGGCGCGCTCCAGGTGGTGCCGCCGTTGGTCGAGCGCGCGAACATGACGTCGGCGCCGTTGTTGGCGCTGGTCGCCACGCTCTGCCACACCAGGTACGCGCTGGTCTCGTTGACCCGCAGGACGGGGAAGTCGCTCTCGTTGCTGGCGTCGGTGTCGACCGCGATGTCGGCGGGCGGGGCGGTGGCGGCGCTCGCGGCGGCGGCGGCGAAGATATCGCGCGTCGAGTTGGAGCGCTGCTCGCGCCACGCCCAGACGATGCCGCCCGACGAGATGATGCCGACCTGCGGCCGGCCGGCGAACCGGGTCGCGGGGCTGCCGACGTGGCTCATGATGTCGCGGTTGAGCGTGGTGGTGTCGAGCTTCTCCTACGCGACCACGCAGGTGTTGCCGCTGATCGCGACGACGTGGTGGAACGAGTCGCCGCTGGTGTTGAGCGAGGCGCTCTGCGCGCCGAACGAGGTCCCGCCGTTGCTCGAGATCTGGATGTGGATGCTGCGGATGCCGGTGGCGACGGTCTGGTAGGCGACGATGATGCGGTCGGTCGCGCCGGGTGCGACGGCGAGCACCGGCTTGACCTTGTTGCCGGTGATGCCGGCGGTGACGTTGACGATGTTGCCCCAGGTCCTGCCGCCGTCGCTCGACTTGCGGAAGTAGACCTCGGTGGTGGTCCCGACGAGCTGGCTCCACGCGGCGTAGACGTTGCTGCCGAGCGGCACGCCGCCGCGCGCGAGCATGATGTCGTAGGAGTGCTGGCTGCCGGGCGTGGTCTCGCCGAGCGCGCCGCCGGGCGCGTCGAGCCGGAGCTCGGGGTCGAGCACGAGGCAACCCTCGGCGGCATCGTTCTTGCCGTCGCAGTCGGTGTCGAGTCCGTCGCCGCAGATGTCGTGGGCGGTGGGGACGACCTCGCCGGCGCAGGCGCCGAACGCGCCGAACGCGCAGGTCCTGGTGCCCGACGTGCAGGTGCCGACGCCGGCGGAGCCGGCGGGGCCGGTGTAGCAGGTCGCGGTGATCGCGCCGCCGCCGGGCGCGTCGTCGGCGGTGCCGTTGCAGTCGTCGTCGAGGCCGTTGCACTGCTCGGCCGACGGGGTGACCTCGCCGGTGCAGGCGCCGAACGCGCCGGCGGCGCAGGTCGCGACGCCCGCGTGGCACACGCCGATGCCGCTGGTGCCGGCGGGGCCGTCGTAGCACGCCTGGGTCACGCCGTCGTCGATCGCGCCGTCGCAGTCGTCGTCGATGTTGTTGCAGGTCTCGCGCGCGGCCTCGGTCGCGCCGGTGCACACCAGGTGGCCGGCTGCGCAGGTCAGCGTGCCGTTGGCGGCGCAGGCGCCCCGCGGCGGCGTGGTCGAGGCGCACGCGCCGCCGGCGTCGACCGGGTTGTCGTCGGCGACGCCGTTGCAGTCGTTGTCGAGGCCGTCGCACAGCTCGGGCGCGCCCGGGTAGACGGTCGCGTCGTTGTCGTCGCAGTCGTCGGCGTGGGAGTATCCGTCGCCGTCCGCGTCCACGGGGCCGCCCGGGTACACGCGCAGCTCGCCGATGTCCGAGCCGGACCCCGCGCGCCAGGTGTAGAGCTCGTCGACGTGGCCGTTGCAGTTGTTGTCGCGCAGGTCGCAGGCCTCGACGCCACCGTTGCTCGGCGTGCAGGCGTACTCGCAGCCGTTCTGCTGCACGCCGTCGAGATCGTAGAACCCGGGTGCGCAGTCGGTCGCCGGATCGAACCGGCACGCGCTGTTGACGCAGTGGCCGGTCGCGCCGAAGAACTGGCAGACCCGGCCGCACGCGCCGCAGTTGTCGACATCCGACGTCTTGTCGAAGCCCTCGTCGATCTGGCCATCGCAGTTGTTGTCGAGGCCGTCGCACGCCTCGACCCCGCCGTTGCTGGTGAAGCACGAATACTCGCAGCCGTTGGAGGCGGCGTACGAGCCGGTGATGTCGTGGTCGCGATCGGAGAAGCCGGGGAAGCAGCCGATGATCGTGCAGCTGCCGGCGACGCAGCGGGTCTGCGCGCCGGGCTTGTTGCACGAAACGCCGCACGCGCCGCAGTTGAGCGGATCGGCCTGCAGGTCGAAGCCCTCGTCGACCTGGCCGTCACAGTTGTCGTCGACGCCGTTGCACACCTCGGGGTGGATCTGGTTGGGATCGCAGGTCGCCGAGCCGCTGCCGCTGCCCGCGTCGCTGCCGCTGCCCGAGCCGCCGGCGTCGCGGCCGGTCTCGCATGCGAGGCAGTAGTCGTTCATCTTGCAGCCGCCCGCGGTGAGCGCCGCCGCGACCAGCGCGACCCGCAGGCTGCGCGCGCGCCGCCGCGACCGCCACAGGAGCGCGAGCACGACGAGCCCGGCGAGCGAGCCGTCGCCGCCCGCGCTGCAGCCGCCGCTGCCGCCGGTGGTGACCAGGCCGCCGCGCGGCGAGCTGCCGCACTGGCCCATCGAGCAGGTCTGGCCCGACGGACAGGTCACGCCCTGGCACGGATCGGCGATGCAGTCGCCGGTCAGCGGCGCGCAGGCCTTGGTGTCGGTGCACCGCACGCCGCTGCAGCGGCTGGGCTGGCACGCGCCGGTGTCGGCGTTGCAGACGCCGTCGCCGCAGTCGGCATGGCAGCCGGTCGGCACGCACGCGCCGTCGTGGCAGGTCTCGGTGGCGCGGCACCGCACGCCCTCGCAGCTCGCGACGCAGGCGCCGCCGCGGCAGAACTCGCCGCCCGGACAGCTGACGCCGTTGCACGGGTTGGGCTGGCAGGTCGCGTCGACGCAGATCTCGTTGGCCGCGCACGTGGGGAGGTAGTCGCAGGTGTCGAGCACGCAGGCGCCGTCGCGGCCGCGGCACACCAGGCCGCTGGGGCATGCGATCGTCGGGCACAGCGGCTGACAGCCGCCCTCGAGGCAGATCTGTAGATTGCCCTGCGCGTCGCTGGGGCAGCTGACGCCGTAGCACGGATCGTCGATGCAGTAGCCCGCGCTGCACTTCTTGCCCGTGGGGCAGGGGAACTCGCCCGCCAGGCACTGCGCGGCGCAGTGGCCGTGATCGCACACGCCGCCGTCGCACAGATCGCCATTGTCGATCACGCCGTCGCAGTCGTCGTCGATGCCGTTGCAGACCTCGGTGCCGCCGCCGGTGCCGCCCACGCACTGCATCGTGCCGGCGATGCACCGGGTGACGCCGGCGCTGCACGTCCCGCTGCCGCTGCCGCACGGCTGGCCCTCGCCCAGCACGCCGTCGTCGACCACGCCGTTGCAGTCGTCGTCGATGCCATTGCACAGCTCGGTCGTGGGCGCGGCGCCGCCGGTGCAGACCAGCGTGCCCATCGAGCAGGCGAGCACGCCGGGCCGGCACGCGCCGATCGAGCTGCCGCACGGCTGGCCGGCGTCGACCGGGTTGTCGTCGGGCACGCCGTTGCAGTCGTCGTCCAGGCCGTTACAGCGCTCGGCGCTGGGGCCGACCTCGCCGGCGCACGACAGGCTGCCGCCGACGCAGATCGTCTGGCCGAGCTTGCACTCGCCGACGCTGCTCGCGCCGCAGGACTGGCCGACGTCGGTCGGGCTGTCGTCGACCACGCCGTTGCAGTTGTCGTCGAGGCCGTTGCACAGCTCGGTCCCGCCCTGGTTGCCGCCCTGGCACACCAGGCCGCCGCCGACGCAGTGGAACGTCCCCGGCGTGCACACGCCGATCGAGCTGCCGCACGCGCCGCCGCCGCCCGGGTCGCCCTCGTCGATCTGGCCGTTGCAGTTGTCGTCGACGCCGTTGCAGACCTCGACGTCGGCGCCGGTGGTGTCGTTGCAGACCAGCGCGCCGTTCTGACACACGATGTGGCCCTCGGCGCACAGGTCGGCGTCGGGGCCATCGCACGTCGCGCCGACCCCGGCGGGGTTGTCGTCGGTCACGCCGTCGCAGTTGTTGTCGATGCCGTCGCAGACCTCGGCGCTCGGCATGCCGGTGCCGTGGCAGGTGATCGCGCCGGCCGTGCACGCGGTGACGCCGGCCTGGCACTGTCCGAACAGCGGACCGTTGTCGCAGGCCAGCGCGACACCGTCGCACGTGCACGCAATGCCGACGCCGGTGAGATCGGGGTCGGCCTCGTCGACCAGCCCGTCGCAGTCGTTGTCGACGCCGTCGCAGACCTCGGGCGATGGCACGCACGGCGGCGCGAGCCCGTCGATCAGCATCGCCATGTCCTCGAAGTCGTTGTCGCCGCCGCGGAACAGGTCCTCGAAGCCGAACAGGAAGCGATCGGCCGTCTTCGACTGATACACCAGGTGGTGCACGAAGTCGCCGTCGTTGTTGAGGTCCTTCAGCGTGAAGTAGATGAAGCCGAACAGCGACTTGCCATCCGAGCCATTCTTGAAGTCACCGCAGTTGTCGGCGGACGGGTTGTTCTCCGGCGTGATGAGGTAGAAACCGATGTATCCGCCCCGGTAGCGCCCGGCGGCCGCCTCGGCGGCGAAGTCGACGCTGACCGTGTTGGGCTCCTCGGCATTCTGGAGGTAGAACCGTGGATCGCCGCTGTGGTGCGTGGCATCGCCGGGACCGTTCACCATCGGCACGCCGCAGCCCATCACCGGGTGCAGATGCGCAGTGCGGCCGGCCGCCGTCAGCACGTCTTCGCCGACGTTGTACCAGCCGAAGCTGTTCTCGAAGCCCGCGCCCTCGCGCATGTCGAGGAACACGACCGCCGAGCTGAGCCGCGGCTTGAAGATCTGCGGGAACTCCGACGCGTCCTTGACCGCGTCGATCGAGCCCGCCGGCAGCTCGTAGGCATCGATCGCCTGCTGCATCCGCGTGGTCACCGGCACGATCGTGCCGTCGACCTGCGTCACCGTCGCCTCGGCCCGCGACACCAGCACGACCAGCACGAGCGCAAACACACCACGAGCAGCAGACGATCCCAGAATCCGCATTGCGGCATGGTATTGGCTCGCTGCTCGTCGGCGTCGAGCCGATCGGGTACTGTCCGGGTCTCGTACGGATGCGCGCGCGGAGATCTCGGAGGCGAGGCGACGGCGCGGCGGCCGGCGAGGTGCGAACCGCGCCGCACCCACCTCGGCGCGCGGTGCGCGGCTCAGAGGCAATCGGATCGCTCGCGGTGAACGCGAGCCGGCGAGGCCGTTGTCTACAGAGCCTCACACGGCGGACCTCACGCCGGCGGATCGCGACGGCTCGCGATCAGAACGCCACGGCCTGCGCGGTGCCGTGGAGCGCCGCGACGCTGTACGTGTCGAGCTGGCCGTGCAGCAGCCCCGGCGCGATCGCGAAGCGATGCACCGTCGTCACGCACTCGGTGCGGACCTGGGCGTGCTCGCCCTGGTTGATCCGCATGCGCGGGATGAACAGGCTGAGCGAGGTCGAGCCCGCATCGACCGTCAGCCGCAGCGTGACGCTGACCAGCGAGCCGAGGTCACACTCGACGGTGCGGATCTCGTCGCCGCGGAACGACTTGCCCTGGTGGTGATCTTGATAGGTCATCGTCGGCTTTCCATCGAGGCTCGTCGTGGTGTACGTGATGTGAAGGCCCGAGCCATTGAGCTGGAACATGTTCGGCGTTGTCGTCGGTGTCATAAGTCCTCTCCGTCTCCCTTTTCCACTTGCCTTTGACTGCGCGCGTTCCGGCACGAATACCGCCGCGCTACTCTTGATCTAGCAATCGCCCGCGGCTTGGCAACTCCTCCGCCGTGACAGTTCGACAGGATCACAGCATTGCCAGCTCGCGCCGGCCGCGGCACGCGGGGCTCATGCGCAAGCCGATGACTGCGCATGGGCGCACGTTTGATCACGGCAGATGATTCCAGCCGACCGGCGAGCGCGGCACATCGCGGCCGGCACGATCGGATGTGCCACGATGCTCGGCGCGGCACATCCGATCATCAGACCGCAGATCCTCGCTGCTCTCGCGGCCCGGCGGAGCGCGATGCGGGCGTCGCTCGGTCGGTGCTACGCCAGCAGCTTGGCCAGCGTCGAGCCCATCTCGGCCGGCGTCGGCGCGACGGCGATGCCCGCCGCCTTGAGCGCGGCGATCTTGTCCGCCGCGGCGCCCTTGCCGCCGGAGATGATCGCGCCGGCGTGGCCCATCCGCTTGCCCGGCGGCGCGGTCTGGCCGCCGATGAACGCGGCGACCGGCTTCTCGACGCACTCCTGGATGAACGCGGCTGCGCGCTCCTCGGAGTCGCCGCCGATCTCGCCGATCATGAAGATCGACGACGTGCCTGGGTCCTCGGCGAACCACGTCAGCGCGTCGATGAAGTCGGTGCCCTTGATCGGATCGCCGCCGATGCCGATCGCGGTCGACTGGCCCAGGCCCAGCGCGGTCAGCTGGTGCACGACCTCGTAGGTCAGCGTGCCGGAGCGCGACACCACGCCGACGCCGCCGGGCTTGTGGATGTAGCCCGGCATGATGCCGACCTTGCACTGGCCCGGGGTGATCACGCCGGGGCAGTTGGGGCCGATCAGCACGACGTCGGGGTAGTCGCGGTCGAGCACGTACTTGACCACGACCATGTCGCGCGCCGGGATGCCCTCGGTGATCGCGATGATCGTCGCGATCCCGGCGGCGGCAGCCTCGAGGATCGCGTCGGCGGCGCCGGGCGGCGGCACGTAGATCACCGAGGTGTTGGCGCCGTGGCGCGCCACCGCTTCGTCGACCGTGTCGTAGATCGGCAGCTCTTCGAGCCCGGCGACCTTGATGCCGCCCTTGCCCGGCTTGGTGCCGGCGACGACCTTGGTACCGTAGTCGATCATCTGCCGGGCGTGGAACGCGCCCGCCGCGCCGACGCCCTGCACGACCAGCCGGGTATCGAAGCCGACCAGCACGCTCATGGCCTTGCCTCCTTGGCGGCCTTGACCACCTTCTGCGCGCCGTCGGCCATGTCGGCCGCCGCCGCGATGTTGAGCTTGCTCTCGGCGAGCATCTTCTTGCCGAGCTCGACGTTGGTGCCCTCGAGCCGGACCACCAGCGGCACCTTCAGGCCCACCTCCTTCACCGCGGCGATCACGCCCTCGGCGATCGTGTCGCACTTCATGATGCCGCCGAAGATGTTGATGAAGATCGCCACGACGTCCGGATCGGTCATGATGATCTTGAACGCCGCCGTGACCTTCTCCGCGGTCGCGCCACCGCCGACGTCGAGGAAGTTGGCCGGCGCGCCGCCGTAGAACTTGATGATGTCCATGGTCGCCATCGCCAGCCCGGCGCCGTTGACCATGCAGCCGATGTTGCCGTCGAGCGAGATGTACGATAGATCCCACTTCTTGGCCTCGGCCTCGGCCGGGTCCTCCTCGCTGGGATCGCGCAGCTCCTCGAGCTCGGGGTGGCGGTACAGCGCGTTGTCGTCGAAGTTGATCTTGGCGTCGAGCGCGAGCACCTTGCCGTCGGTCGTGGTGACCAGCGGGTTGATCTCGAGCAGCGAGCAGTCCATCTCGTTGTAGCACCGGG
>VBLP01000731.1 GCA_005887925.1 Deltaproteobacteria bacterium
CGCGCGCCACGTCCAGGATGGGGTCACGACGTTCACCGCGGACGGCCTTGGCTGGGTCGGCGCTCCCGACGGCGAGTACCTCGAGTTGCACGACGCCGCCAGCGGCATGCTCCTCAGGCGCTGGCCGCATCGCGGACGCGTCGAACGCCTCGTCGCCGTTCCCGGCGGACACACCGTGGCGGTCGTCGACGACAGCGATACGGCGGTCATGCTGCTCGACCTCGAAACCGGACAGTCGCGCCGGCTTCCCTCTCACCCGAACCCGATCTCCGTGCTCGCCGTTTCACCCGGCGGGCGATGGATCGCCTCGGGCAGCACCGACGGGCGGGTCCGGCTCGCACCGACCGACGGCGGAGACGGCCGGGAGCTGCGCGGCCACGAGCACGAGATCCTCGTGCTGGCGTTCTCCGCCGATAGCCGCTGGCTGCTCTCGATGGACTTGGAGCGAACGGTCGCCAGGCTGTGGCCGGTCGACGGCGGCGACGCGCGTAGTCTGGTAACCCCGCGCGATGTCGTCGATGGCGATGTCTCCCGCGATGGCGCGCTCGTCGCCTTCGGCCACAACGACGGTACCGTGTCCCTGTGGTCGTCCGCGACCGGAACCCAGGTGAAGACCCTGGTCCGCGCCAACGTCATGGCCGCAACCAAGGTCGTGTTCTCGCCCGACGGGCGATGGATCGCCTCGGGAGGCGACGACCGGCGGGTGACCGTGACCCGGCTCGACACGGGAGCGCAGCGCCGCCTGTCCGGGCACAGGAGCGCGATCGCCAACCTCGCATTCTCTCCCGACAGCGCGTTGATCGCCTCGGGAACCAACAGCGGCGAGGTCCGCCTCTGGCAGGTCGACGGGGACGAGGAGCGCATGCTGGGCCGCCACCCCGGGCGCATCTCGTATCTCGCGTTCTCGCCCGACGGACGCCGACTGGCCACGGGGATGGACACGAAGAGCGAGAGAGGCGACACGCGGATCTGGGATGTCGCAACCCTGCATCAGCGCGGGCTGCGCTGCCAGCGGACCACCAGCTTCGAGGTTGCATTCAGTCCAGACGGCCGACGCATGGCCGCCAGCAGCGATGACAAGAGCGTGTCTCTGTGGGATGTGGGCACCGGCGAATGTCAGCCGCTCGACGGTCACGAGGGACCCGTGCTCTCGTTCGCGTTTGCCCCCGACGGCCAGCGCCTGGCGTCGACGAGCGTGAACGGGACGGTACGGCTCTGGGACCTCGGGCCGTGCGGTGCGTCGATCACCGGATGCAGGCCCGCCCCACGCATGCTGGGCGGCCATCTCGGCCGCGTGGGCATGGTGGCGTTCTCGCCGGACGGTCGGTGGCTCGCCTCGGCCGGCGAGGACAAGACTGTGCGGCTCTGGGATACGACGAGCGGTCAGTCTCGGGTTCTCGAGGGACACGCGCGCGCCGCGTACATCGTGGCGTTCTCGCCGGATGGGCGGCAGCTTGCGTCGGCGGGCGACGAGCACGAGATCCGGCTGTGGAACGTTTCGAGCGGTGTCGGAGTCCCGCTCCGCGGCCACGTAGATAGCATCGCCAGCGTGAGGTTCTCCAGCGACGGGCGCTCGCTGTGGACGACGAGCGCCGATTACACCATGCGGGAATGGCAGCTGGCCACCGGGACATCGCGCATCATCGGGCGTCGGTCTGGCCAGCCGCGCGCTCTCGCACCGCGCGGGCGGTGGATCGCGACCGGCGACGTCGCGGGTCGCGTCGCCCTCGTGGACCCGGCGACGCTCGCCGAGCGCACCCTCGGGCACCAAACCGCGGCAGTCCTTGATCTGGTGTTCTCGCCGGATGGCAGGCGGCTCGCCTCGGCGGGGGCCGATCACATGGTGCGGCTCTGGGACGTCGAGCACGGGACACTGGAGGCGGTGCTCCAGAACGAGTTCGATCGGCCCTCGATCGTGTTCTCTCCGGACGGACGCTCGATCGCGGTGGCGGGCAACAGCCCGGTCGTACGCATCTGGCCGGCACCACCGTCTGCGGCGGTGCCGGAAGATCTCCGCGATCTCGCGACATGGATGGCGAGGCTGTCGACGGCGTCGCCGGATGCACGAGCGCGCGCGCCGTCAACCATGGCGAGCAGCTGCCGCCGCGTCCGGCACCGAGGACGACACCGCCCGGGAGCGCCACAGCGCTGACCGAGCGCTGCTGCAAACAGCGATGTCGAACGGAAGCGGTCACGGGGCGTACGGCGCGGCCGGGGTGACCTTGCCGTCGCCGTCGACGTCGATCCAGATCGGGTTGGCGACCGCCATCGGGTAGACCAGGAAGCTCTTGATGTCGCCGACGTTGGGCGCCATCGGGCGGTCGCCGTCGACGCGGATGATGGCGTAGCCGTCGCGCGGGACGTCGAGCTCGATCGCGTCGTCGAACCGGACGACGCTGGTCGTGGTCGACGGGATCGATCGGGTGGCGAGCACGGTGTTGCCGGGGCCGAGCACGGTGAGCTGGTTGACGGGGATCCAGTTGGCCGCGCGCACGGTGACGTGGAGCGCGACCTTGCCGGGCGGGACGGTCGCGGTCTCGCCGAAGCCCTTGCCGGCGATCGCGGCGTCGACGATCGGCCCGGTGGTGAAGTAGCTGCGGCCGGCCTTGACCGCGGCGGCGACGGCGGCGGGGTCGAGCCGGGCGACCGGGACGTCGCCGACCGCGACGTAGTTGCGGGGGTAGCCGCCGAGGTTGAACGTCATGTGGTGCGAGTCGGAGTTGCCGGTGCAGCTGACGCGCTTGCCGCCGTCGAGCAGGCCGATCCAGTCGCCGATCACCTTGCCGACCGTCCTGCGATCCGAGTCCTGGTAGCCGTTCAAGACCTCGATCGCGTCGAAGTCGAACGAGACCCCGGGGGTCCTGGTCCGCCCGGTGGCGACGTCGAAGTCGGACAGCACGAAGTAGCCCATCGAGCCGTGGAGCAGCCGCGGGTGGTGCACGTCGATCAGCGCGCCGGGAGCCCGGGCGCGGACGTCGGCGAAGATCTGCGCCGGGGTGCGCTTGCCGGTCTCGATCGCGCCGTGGCCGAGCTCGCCATCGTCGCTGGGCAGCGGGAACGCGCCGAAGTGCCCCCACTGCTTGGTCGTGATCTCGTCGCCGGTGGCCGACGCCAGGAGGTCGGATACGCCGAGCTCGGCGATCACCGGCGCGTAGTTGGCGATCACGTTGTGATCGGTGGAGACGATCAGGTCGACGCCGTCGGCGACGAACTGGACGACGCGGTCGCGCATCGGCACGCGCGAGTCGAGCGACGCGGCGGAGTGGACGTGGAGGTCGGCCGAGATCCAGCCCGGCGTGTCGATCACGTGGTGCAGCCGCGCGTGGACCTCGGCCTCGGCGCCGGCCCGGATCGTGACCCGCTCGCGCGTGGTGTCCCACTCGGGGCCGTGGCTGATCCAGACGTCGTAGGTGCCGACGGGGACCCGGATGTCGGCGTCGCCGCGCACCACGAACGCGCGGTCGAACGCGCTGATCGCGCCGGCCTCCTCGCGGCCGATGTCGATCGTCGTGAAGTACAGCTTGGGCGTCTCGCCGACCGGGCGGAACGTCAGGCGCGCCGGGAGCAGGCCGTTGTTGTCGTCGCGGATCTCGACCGACAGCGTGCCGGTGGCGTGCCGCAGGTGGGGGTGCGCGACCGCGAGCCGGGCGGCCACGGCGATGGCGACCCCCAGGGCGCTGATCAACGGACAGACGAGCCGACGATGCACGAGGGGCTCATGATGCGGGAGCGATCTCCTGGTACGCACGAAGCGTGGTCATTATTCAGCGCGATCGGGGCGGCGGGGCTGTTTGCCCCGCGGGGGCAGCGTGCCCCGCGGTGACGGGCGCCAACCTGTCGGAATTCCAACAGCCGCGCGGCACAGCGGGTGCACAACGACCCGCTCGCTGACTTCTCAGCTTCAACTCTCAGGAGATCCCACATGCGCAACATGATCCGCACTGCCCTCATCATCGGAACGCTCGCCACCCCGATGATCTCGATGGCAGACACCCCCGCCAAGAAGGACGCCCCGGCCGCCAAGGATGACGCCAAGGCCGGCGACATG
>VBLP01000732.1 GCA_005887925.1 Deltaproteobacteria bacterium
ATCAGCATGATGTCGCTCAGGAAGTAGTCGAGGATCAGCGTCGAGACCGACGAGATCACCACCGCGCGCGTCGTGCCCATCCCGACGCCGCGGCCGCCGCCGCTCGCGTTGAAGCCCTGGAAGCACCCGACCAGCGCGACCAGGAAGCCGAAGAACACGCCCTTGATCAGGCCCTGGATCACGTCGATCGGATCGACGATGTCGCGCAGGTTCGCGATCCACTGGCCCTGGTCGACGTGCTCCAGCACGACCGCGACCAGCCACGCTCCGCCCATTCCGACGACGAAGAACAGCAGCGTCAGGATCGGCGTGACGATCATCGCCGCGATCAGCCGAGGCAGCACCAGGTACTGCACCGGGTTGACCGCCATCGACTCCAGCGCGTCGATCTGCTCGGTGATCCGCATCGTGCCGAGCTCCGTCGCGATCCCCGCCCCGGCGCGGCCCGACAGCATCAGCGACGTCAGCACCGGCCCGAGCTCGGTCGATAGCGCCTTGCCCGTCGTGCCCCCCGAGAACGACTCGAGCCCGAACTGGCGAAACGCGTACACCGACTGCAGCGACATCACCATCCCGGTGAACGCGCCGACCAGCAGCACGATCGGCAGGCTGCCGAAGCCGATGAACTCCGCCGCGTCGAGGTAGTTCGCCATGCGGTACGGCCGGCGCGGCAGCCACGCGATCGCGCGACCGACCAGGATCAGGTGCTGACCGACGTCGTCGAGCAGCCGGACCACCGGCGCGCCGGCGTCCTTGACCCCGGCGATCACCGCCGCGCCGACGCTCCGGCCCGGGCGCTCCGGGTCCGCCGGCGCACTGCGCTCGCTGCGCGCCCCGTTGCGGTCCGGCACCGATCCCGCCGCCGGCGGGCCATCCGGCTCCTCCGGGGTGTCCGCCTCCCGCGGATCCGCGAGCACCTCCGCCGGCACCACGCGCTCCGGGTCCGGATGCCGGACAGCCGTCGTCTCGGTGTCGGGATCGCGCGGCACGCTCACGGGGGTTCTCCCACGTACGTGCGCGGCACGCGTTTGCTCATTCCGCAGGTCACGTCGTACTCGGACAGTCCCGCCCATGCACCATACTCGGCGACCGAGATCGACGCACCACCCGACGCGCGCCCCAGCAGCACCGCGGCGTCGCCGACGGTAATCTCCGGCACGTCGGTCACGTCCGCGACCGCGATGTCCATGCTGATCACGCCGACCAGCGGCACGCGGTGGCCGCGGATCGCCGCCTGCGCCCGGCCGCTCGCCCGCCGCGGCAGGCCGTCGGCATAACCGAGCGGCAGGATCGCCACCCGGCTGGTCCGCGACGCCCGCCACGCCGCGCCGTATCCCACGCTCGCCCCCTCGGCCACCGTCCGGATCTGCGCGACCTCGGTCACCAGCCGCATCGCCGACGCGCGCGGCGCGCTGCCTGCCGGCCAGCGACCGTGCCCGTAGATCGCGATCCCGGTGCGCACCAGGTCCAACCTTGCCTCCGGAAACAGCAAGGCGCCGCTGCTGTTGGCCGCGTGTCGCACGCGCAGCGGCGCGCCGGCCGCCGTCACCGCGCGATCCACGTCACGGAACCGCCGCAACTGATCGCGCGTCATCGATCCCGGACCGTCGGGGTCGTCGGTATCCGCACACGCAAAGTGCGTCATCAGCCCGATCACCGCGACCCCCGTGCGCGCCGCCTCGGCCGCGAGGCGCGGCGCTTCGGCCTCGGCGACCCCGAGCCGGCCCATGCCGGTGTCGACCTTGAGGTGGGCCTCGATCGTCCGGCCCCGCCGCCGCGCGACCACCGCCAGCGCTGCGAGATCCTCGGGGCTGCCGAGCACCGGGGTGAGGCCCGCGGTCACCATGTCGTCCTCGCCGCCGTGCTGGCTCGGCCCCAGCACCAGCACCGGCGCCGCGACCCCCGCATCGCGCAGCGCGACCCCCTCCTCGACCAGGCTGACGCAGAATCCGGCCGCCGCCCGCGCCGCGGTCAACGCGCGCGCCACCGCGACCGCGCCGTGGCCGTAGCCGTCCGCCTTGACCACCGCGAACACCTCCGTCCCCGTCATCGCGCGGACGGTGCGGGCGTTCGCGACGATCGCAGCCAGGTCGACTTCGACGCGGGTGCGCCGGATCATCGTCGACGACGGCATCTTCGGGGATCACGCGCCGGATCCCAGCGCATGTCAAGCCGGCCACCGGCGCGAGATCGCAGGCGATCGGCGCAGCTCCGCCCGCGGGAACCTCGGTCGGAAGTCCCGTAGCCGCCGCTCGCCGCGAAGCTTCATGCGCCCGGCGCGCGCCCGGTCAGCCGTGCGCGAACCGAGTCGCTCAGGCCGCCTTCTTCTTCTCGGCGCGCTCGATCAGCGCCGGCGTCACCACCAGCGACCGGCCGCGCGGGATGATCAGCCCGTCGCGCGCCAGCTGGTTGAACGCGCGCGAGATCGTCTCGCGGCAGCTGCCGATCATGTTCGCCAGCTCCTGCTGCGTCGGCCGGCGCCGCACCACCAGCCCGTCCGGCCCCGACGCGCCTTCTTCACGCGCCAGCCCGACCAGCCGATGGATCAACCGCTCGTTGACATCGCACAGCGCGAGCTGCGCGATCGTCTCGTCGGCGCGGCGCAGCCGGCGCGCCATCTCGCCCAGGAGGTTCATCGCCGTCCGCGCATGCGTCTGCATGTGGCGCAGCAGATCCTCGCGCGACAGCACCAGCAAGGTCGTCGGCTCGATCGCCAGGCAATGCGCCGAGCGCGGCGCCTGGTCGAACAGCGACATCTCCCCGAACGAGTCCCCCGACCGCAACAACGATAGAGTCACCTCACGCCCGCTTTCCCCGAAGATCACGACCTTCACCCGCCCCGACATGATCACGAACATCGCATCCCCAGGCTCATCCTGCGCGACGACTGCAGACCCCACCGGTACTTTTCGGACACTGACTCTGGCGGTGAGATCTTCAATTGCGCTGATCGGCAGTGCAGCAAAAAGCGGCGCCCGCGCGATGGTGGCTCTGATCCGAGCCGGATCCTCACCCCCATTCCGCGGATCTACAGGCCGCAACGTGGGAAGCGATGCTGGGGACATGACTGGACGGGCGATTCCTAGCGTCATAAAGGGGAAGCTCCTACGGGGGTGACGACCTACCGATGTGCTGCTCTCTACAAAGCCCATGCCCGTGACCGCGATCGCGCTCCTCGAACGCTGTTTCAGTAATTTGCGGCGTATCCTACACCGCGGGAGTGTGACTGTTACTTCACAGTCACGTTGAGATCCACGGCGCTGATGTCGTGGTCCTTACACCTAGCCCACTGCGTCACGGCCAACGGAGGAGTTCTGGCCTGGGGCGAGCCACCCCGGGGCGGTGGTGGTAGGTTCGCCGCGATGTCGGTGACGATCGACGTGGTCATCAATGGACAGCCAAGAACCGTGAACCAGGGCACCTCCGTCGCCGGCCTCATCAGTGAGCTCGGTCTGGCGGGGCGTCCCGTCGCCGTGGAGCGCAACCACGAGGTGGTGCCACGCGCCCTCCACGCCACCACCGAGCTCCTTGCCGGCGACCGTCTGGAAGTCGTCACCTTCGTGGGAGGAGGCTGACATGCCCGACACCCAATCCGCTGCCCGGGATTCCGATACCTGGACCCTCGGCGCCCGCACCTTCCGCTCGCGCATCATCGTCGGCACCGGCAAGTACGCCTCCAACGAACAGACCCGCGACGCCCTCGCCGCTTCCGGCGCGGAGATCGTCACCGTCGCGCTGCGCCGCATCGACCTCACCAGCAAGGTCACCGTCCTCGACGCCATCGACCGCAGCCGCTACCTCCTGCTGCCCAACACCGCAGGCTGCTACACCGCCGACGAGGCCATCCGCACCCTCCACCTCGCCCGCGAGCTCGGCATGGACGAGCTCGTCAAGCTCGAGGTCATCGGCGACCCCAAGACCCTGTTCCCCGACAACACCGCCACCGTCGAGGCCGCCCAGCGCCTGGTCAAGGAAGGCTTCCAGGTCCTGCCCTACTGCTCCGACGATCTCGTCACGTGCAAGCGCCTCCAGGACGCCGGTTGCCTCGCCGTCATGCCCCTCGCCGCCCCCATCGGCTCCGGCCTCGGCATCCGCAACCCCCACAACATCCGGCTGATCATCGACAACATCACCGTGCCGGTCATCGTCGACGCCGGCGTCGGCACCGCCTCCGATGCGGCGATCGCCATGGAGCTCGGCTGCACCGCCGTCCTCATGAACACCGGCATCGCCGGCGCCAGGCACCCCGTCCTGATGGCCGACGCCATGCGCCTCGCGGTCGAGGCCGGCCGCAAGGCCTTCCTCGCCGGCCGCATGCCCCGCCGCGACTACGCCAACGCCTCGTCGCCGACCGCCCAGCTGATCGAATAGCTGATGGGGACTCCCGACACCAGCCGGGACAGCCGACCCGCCGTCGTGCGCCGGACCGCGCGCGTCATCGCCATCACCGATCGCCGCCTCATGGTACCGGCCGAGCTGCTCGTGGCCGGCGACTGGACCGCCATCGCCCGCGCCTTCGCAGCCGCCATCGAGCGCGCCGTCGCCGGCTGCCCCGCCGGCAGCGTCCTCGTCCAGGTCCGCGAGAAGGACCTCGACGGCCGCCCGCTCCTTGAGCTCGTGCGCGCCGCGCAGCCCTTCGCCCCCATCCTCGTCAACGATCGCCTCGACGTCGCCCTCGCCGCCGGTGCCGCCGGCGTCCACCTCCCCGAGCGCGGCCTCCCCGTCG
>VBLP01000733.1 GCA_005887925.1 Deltaproteobacteria bacterium
ACCGTCCAGACGTTCTACGACCTCGAGGATGGCTCGGGCCTCAAGCTCACCACCGCCAGGTACTACACACCAGGCGGTAAGTCACTGGAATCAAATGGGATAGTGCCCGATGTCACGGTCGAGGCCTTCGCTCCCGAAGAGATCGTAGCGGGCGGCCGCAACGGTAGTGGCGCGAGCCCCGGAAACGATGCCACAATCAATCCATCGGCCGATGACCCACAGCTAGCCACCGCCGTACAGCTCGCTCGGCAGGCCCTTCAGAAGCGGTAGCACGTAGTCGGTGTGACAGTTGTTTTACAGAAGCTTGGACTGGTACAACCAACGAACGTGGGCGTTTAGCCAACGCTAACCGCGGGGACGCAATCCGACGATGTTCAAGCTGGTGATCCAGGACGACGAGGGGAAGACGACGGTTGTCCCTCTGATCCGGGACGAGATCACGATCGGCCGTAAGGAAGGCAACACGATCCGCCTGACCGAGCGCAACGTGTCGCGGCGCCACGCGCGCATCCTCCGCAATAACGGCGAGGTCCACATCGAGGACCTCGGCAGCTACAACGGCATCCGCGTCAACAATGCGCGGATCGCCGAGCGCGTCTCGCTGCGGGTCAGCGATCAGGTCCAGATCGGCGACTACAAGCTCTACCTCAAGGCCGAGGGGCTCGATCAGGTCGACGAATCCCGCACGACGCCGATCGAGCGCGTCGAGTCGGCGGGCGCGAGCGAGCCGATGCCCATCGTGGCCGGCACGCCGACCCCGGTCCCTGCGCTGCCGACGCTGCCGCCGATGATCGGCAACCCGAACCGCACGCTGGTCGCGATCGCCGACACCGATCCCGGCCGCGCCGTCGGCCCGGTGACCCAGGCGGCCGTCGCCGCGCTCACCGCGCCCGGCGGCTACGGCAAGCTCGTCGTCCTGTCGTCGAACTTCGCCGGCAAGGAGTTCGAGCTGTCGCGGCCGCAGATGATCATCGGCCGCACCGACGAGAACGACATCGTCATCAACCACCGCTCGATCAGCCGCAACCACGCCAAGCTGAGCCGCGAGCCCGAGACCGGCCGCTACACGATCAGCGACCTGCAGTCGTCCAACGGCGTGCGGGTCAACGGCTCGGACTACGGCAAGGTCGAGCTGCGCCGCGGCGACGTGGTCGACCTCGGCCACGTCCGGCTGCGCTTCGTCGAGGCCGGCGAGGACTTCGTGTTCGCGCGCGACGCCGTGATCACCGACGTCCCCGAGGCCGGCGGCCGGCGCGGCATGCTGTTCGCGGTGATCGCTGTGATCCTCGTGATCGCCGCCGGCGTGACCGTCTACGTGATGCGCCAGCGCCACGACGACTCGTCGGCGTCGCCCGCGCCCGGATCCGGGCCCAGCGGCAGCGTCCCGGCCGATGCCGGCGATTCCGCGGTCGCGACCGCCCCGAACGCGGCGACCGGCCCGGCCACCCCCGAGACCTCACCCGGCGGTTCGGCCCAGGGCGCGGTCCCGGCCGTGGCCACCGACAACAACGCCGCGACGGTGCAGCGGCCGGGCAAGCCCGAGGACGACAAGACGCAGCAGGACAAGACGCAGCAGGAGAAGACGCAGATCGTCAAGTGCACCGAGGCCGTGGTCCAGAAGGACTGGACGGCGCTCAACGACTGCGCGACGGCGCTGCGCGGCCTCGGCGCCACCGCCAAGGCCGACGACTTCGCGGCCAAGGCCAAGCAGGAGCTGCAGAACTCGATCTTCGACACCGACGCACGCGCGGCGCTGCGCGGCGGCAAGCTCAAGGAGGCGACCGGCATCCTACAGAAGATCGGGAGCACGTCGGTCTACTTCAAGTCGCTCAGCGACGTCGTCACCAAGGCGGAGAACGCACAGGTCGACGACGCGCGCCACAGGGCGCAGTCGCTGGCGAACGTCCACGACTGGCAGCAACGCCACCGAGCGCGTGGTGGCGGCCGCCGCCGGGGTCAAGTGCGTCGAGAAGGTCGCGGCGGCGAACCCACCGCCGGACAACCCGCCCAAGCCGCCCACCGGCAGCGGCGGCGACGGCGCCTCCGGCGGCTCGGCGCAGGCCAAGCCGGCCGGCAGCTCGACGTGCGACACGATGAACATCGACGATGTCATGATGCAGGCGCAGAACCAGTACCAGTCGGGGTTCGCGCCGTCCGCGCTCAAGCTGATCACCAAGGCGCTGGCGTGCAAGCAGGACCTCCGCATGCTCCGCGTCGCGGTGCTGTATGCCTGCGTCGCCCATGACGCCGCCGCGGCGAAGCTGTACTTCAGCAAGCTACCGGCGCAGTACCAGAGTCAGCTGGCCGGGCGCTGTCAGCAGGAAAGCATCACGCTGCCGTAACCGCGGCGGCGTTCCGGTGCACTGACCGGAAAACGCTTGTAGCTCCGCTAATTTGACCGACTAGCCGGATTGGTCTACCGTCGGCGGGGCGTCAAGCGTGGAACCTGGCGTCCGGAGGCACATGTCCGTTCGCACGATCCGAGCCTGCATCGTTGCCGCGATCCTGATGGTCCTGGGGGGCATCGGGATCTCCCGGTTCGCGGTCGCCGAGCCCGCCGGCAACATCGACCTCAACGCGTTCCGGCCGGCGATGGACTCGCGCGGCTACCTCACGGTCAACGCCTCGCAGGTCCTGGGGGACAAGGAGCTGTCGTTCGGCCTGGGCTCGCTCGACTGGGGCCACAGCCTGCTCAAGCTCGACGCCAACGGCAACACCTACTCGATCGACGACATCATCAGCGCCACCTTGATCGGCGCGTTCGGCCTCCACGCCGGCCCGCTCGAGCTCGAGCTCGGCGCGTCGGTGCCGTTCCTGATCATGAGCGGCGATCGCGGCCCCGATCAGGGCGACAAGCAGTTCAAGCTCGACGGCCAGGGCCTCGGCAACATCGGCCTGCACTTCAAGACCCGGTTCCTCAAGACCAGCCGCGCGCCGCACCTGGGGCTCGGCGTGATGGCCAGCGTCTACCTGCCGACCGCCAGCCCCACCGATCGGTTCCTCGGCGAGGCCGGGCGCAGCGGGACGATGGTGAACGGCAAGACCGTGGCGCAGCTGATCGGCATCCTCGACAAGGAGTTCGGCCGCACCGGCGCGTTCCGCGTCGCGGTCAACGCCGGGATCCGGCTGCGCAGCACCGAGACGTTCGTCAACAGCGACCCCGGCCCCGAAGGCGCGCCGACCACCGGCGCCTCGGTCACCGCGGGCACCGAGATCCCGTTCGGCTTCGGCGTCGCCTATGCGCTGTCGCGCCAGAAGTTCGACATCGTCGGCGAGATCTACGGCGCGATCCCGCTGGGCAGCCACGACAACTACATGCCGCTCGAGGCGCTCGGCGGCGTCAAGCTCTACCTCGCGCGCAACTCGTTCCTCTCGCTCGGCGCCGGCCGCGGCCTCTTGCCCGACAAGGGCGCCAACCCCGGGTTCCGCGCGATGATCGGCATCGTCTTCGAGCCCAACATCGGCGACCGCGACGGCGACGGCATCAAGGACGATATCGACAAGTGCCCCGACGAGCCGGAAGACTTCGACGGCTTCCAGGACGAGGACGGCTGCCCCGACCCGGACAACGACCGCGACGGCATCCCCGACGAGCTCGACAAGTGCCCCGACATCCCCGAGGACAAGAACGGCGTCGAGGACGAGGACGGCTGCCCCGAGGGCGCCACCAACGACCGCGACGGCGACGGCATCCCCGACAACGTCGACAAGTGCCCCGACGAGCCCGAGGACAAGGACGGCTTCCAGGACGCCGACGGCTGCCCCGATCCGGACAACGACGGCGACGGCATCCTCGACGTCGACGACCTGTGTCCCAACGACCCCGAGGACAAGGACGGCTTCGAGGACGCCGACGGCTGCCCCGATCCCGACAACGACCACGACCGCATCCCCGACAAGGACGACAAGTGCCCCAACGAGCCCGAGACCTACAACGGGTTCGAGGACGAGGACGGCTGCCCCGATCGCGGCAAGGTCGTCGTGACCGACACCTCGATCGAGATCCTCGACGTGATCTACTTCGAGTACGACAAGGCGGTGATCCTGCCCAAGTCGTTCCCGATCCTCAATGCGGTCGCCGCGACGATGAAGGGCAACCCGAGCATCAAGCTGATCGAGATCCAGGGCCACACCGACGAGCGCGGCGACGACGCCTACAACCTCGACCTGTCCGATCGCCGCGCCAAGTCGGTCATGAAGTACCTGCTCGACAATGGTGTCGATGAGAAACGCATGACCGCGCAGGGCTACGGTGAGACCCAGCCGCTCGATCGCCGGCACAACGAGGCCGCGTGGGCCAAGAACCGCCGCGTCGCTTTCCTGATCCTCAAGCGCGCCACCGACTGACCGTGCTCCCACTCCACGCTGCGTGCGAGCGCGCCCGCGCCGGAACACCGCTGGCGCGGCCCGGACTCCGCGCTACGGTTGCTTCATGATCCGATTCCTCGTGTATCTGGCAATCGCGATCGGCATTGTGTACTTCGCGACCACCGTGCCGCTCGGCAAGCACACCCTCGTCGGCCACATCCGCGCGATCTGGCACACCGAGGAGGTCCGGGATCTCAAGGACGGTGTCAAGGAGAAGGCCGGCCCCGCGGTCGACAAGCTCGAGCGCGGCGTCAAGGCCGGCTACAAGGCCGCGAGCGACCGCGAGGGCTCCCAGCACCCGGCCCAAGCGCCGCAGTGAAGTTTCCGCTCACCGCGCAGCTCCTCGACGAGGCCGAGCGGTTCGCGCTGCGCTCGGCGTGCCGCGACTGCTTCTTCTGGCGCCCCGACCGCGCCGCCTGCGCGCACGACTGGCCCGACGAGGGTCAGCGGCGCTGGCCGCTCGACGCGCCCGACCCCGACGGTGCGCGGCCGACCGAGGTCGCG
>VBLP01000200.1 GCA_005887925.1 Deltaproteobacteria bacterium
CGAACTGCTCGACGCCCTCGCGCACGGCGCCGGCGTGGAACTCGTCGCCGACCAGCTTCTGCTTCTGGGCCAGGCGGCCCTTGAGGTCCTCGACGGGATCGGTGTGCTGGTCGCCGCCCGGATCGGCGAGCGCGGTCGCGGTCCCGGGCTGCGCGCCCCGGTCCGGATGGCGGCTGAGGTACGAGCCGACGCGCACCATCGAGTTCGCGAACGCGGCGCGCTCGGGATGCGACATCGCCAGGAACGCCGGCGAGCGCTCGAGCAGCGCGCGGACCTGACCGCGGACCTCGTCGATGGCGAATGCGTCGGGCATCGCCGCCGGCTAGGGTCCCGCGGTGGGCGTGGTGGGCCGGGTGGGCGGGGTGGCAGGCGCGGTCGCCGGGGCAGCGGGCGAGGTCGCGACGGGCGTGGCCGGCACGCCGCGCGCCCCGGACTGCGCCTGGTTGAGCTGGAACAGCTGTCCCGACGTCGTCATCTTCTCGAGCGGAAACGTCTCGCTGCGGAAGTTGAGCGAGACCTCGCCGGTGAGATGGGCGTCCGCCGCGATCGTGGCGGCGGAGTCGCCGGCCGTCGCCGACACGAGGATCGGCACCGGCTGCTCGAAGCGGCCCTTGAGGTACCCCTGGGCGGTGCTTCCTTCGCCATCGAACACCGCCTTCTGCATGTCGTAGTCCTTCACCGTGCCGTGGCGCGTCATCGTGTCGCTCGCGGTGAAGTTGAACTTGAGCTTCGCATTGATCTTGCCGTCGGTGACGATGATGCGGTTCATCCCCATGAGGATCGTCGTCGCGAGCAGCTGCTGGCGGCCGCGCGCGACCTCGAGCTTCGCGCCGGTGATGAGCTTCTGGAGCGAGTCCGGGTCCTCGAGGTCGGTGACCGGCGCGTCGAGGCCGAGGTCGGCCATGAAGTTCGGCATCGCATCCTCGTCGAAGTCGTCCTTGACCTTCAGCTTCGAGGCACCCGACTTCTCGTCGTCGCCGATCTCGAACACGTGGGGATACTTCGACGCCAGCTTCTTCTGGCTCTCGCCATCGCCGACGTTGTCATCGGCAAAGTCGTTCAGCGATTGCGCGACGGACTTGACGAGCTCGCCATAGGCCTTCATCTGCTGGATCGAGGCGTCGACGACCGCCTGGAACGTCCCCTTCACGAGGCTCGCGACGAACGCGGGGAAGTCGACCTCCTTGATCATGCGACCGACCTGGGTCACGCCCGCCGCGATGCCCTCGGCCCGGAACCGCTCGTCGGGCCGCCACCTGTCGGCGGGTACAGCGCCGCCCGGCGCCGGTACGCCGTTCGTCGATACGGGCACGGTCGGGGTCGGACCCATCCCGGTCGGATCCATCGCGGTCGGATCCATCGGGTCGGCGAACGCCAGCGCGTACGGATCGTCGGGGACGCGGCGCTGCGCGGTGTACTCCCTCGGCGCGGCGGCGCCGCCGAGCTCGTGCGCGACCATGCGGGTCGCGATCTGGGCGGTGCTCGCGACGAGGTCGTCGCGATCCTTGGCGGGCAAGGCATGAAATGCCCGGCTCCGGGCCAGGAGCTCGCGGACCTGTCGATCCACGACCGCAGTCTGGTCGCGACGTAGCGGCATGGGGCACCTCAGGCGTAGGCATAGGGATCCGCGGGGTAGGCATCACCGGGATTCGGCATGCGTCCGCGGCTGCGGTCGTCGTCATCGTCATCGGCGCCGCGCGACCGCGACGGCTCCGCGTCGTAACCCGACGGGCGGAAGTACAGCGTGAGGCGCGCGCCGGTCTGCGGCGTGACGCGGACGCTGACGACCGTCATGTCGCCCGCGGTCGGCGCGCCGTCGGGCAGCATCGCCGCGAGCCATTGCTGGAGCGAGCGCTGCGCGTCGGGGCGCTGCGCCAGGTGCATCTGGATCAGGCCGTGCATCTCGCGCGGCGCATCGGGCAGGCCCGGCAGGAGGATCTCGAGCTTCATCTCGATGCCGCGGCCGGTGTCGCGCAGCGCGATCACCACCGAGCCCTCGGGGAGCACGAACCGACCCCCGAGGATGAGGCCGACGGCGGTCAAAAGGCTCGACAGCTGGTGGCCGATGCCGAGCTGGTTCATCAGCGGCTCGAGATCGAGCAGGCGCAGCTCGCCGGTGTGGAAGAAGTAGATGCGCTGGTTGCCCTGGGCGCGGCCGCACGCCACGGACGTGAAGATCGGCACGAGGCTGGGCAAGCACGCCATCGCGACGCGGCTGACCTGCCGCAAGGTCGGCGGGAGCTCGTCGAGCCCGTCGGGCCCGAGCTCGTAGTAGACCTTGGCTTCCTGCATGCCATCGGCGTCGAACCCGGCGCCGAACCACGCGCCGAACCGCGCCGCTCCGTGCAGGCGGCTGCCGCGGAACGGCTCGGATCGCTCGTCGAACCAGCGCAGCGCACCGGCGCCGTAGTGGTCCGAGACCAGGCGCCGCATCTCGCGGCTGACCTCGTGGACCCGGCCGTGCGGGGTGATCAGCGGCCCGAGCGGCTCGAAGTCGAGCCGCAGCGAGTCGCGCGACGTCTCGGAGAACGAGTGCTCGAGCGGCAGGTAGCCGGGGAGCAAGGCGTTGTTGCCATAGCGCGGGTCATCCACCGGGAGCTCGAACGTGCGATCGAGGAGGCCGCCGATCGCGTCGACCGGGTTCCGCGTGCCGAGCCGCCGCGAGACCTGCGTCAGGCGGAACTTGGCGATGTCGGCTGCGCGACGTCTGGTCATGGCGACTCCTTCAGTTCTGCGTGGTGCCCGGCAGCGCGATGCCGGGGATGTTGACCTTGGCCATCGCGTCGCGCACCGCGTCGGACGCCGCGCCGCTGGGTAGCGCGAAGTCGGGGATGGTGCGCTGCTGCTGCACCGCGACTGGCTCGGAGTAGCGCTCGACCGTGGAGTCGGTCGTGCCGGTGACGGCGAGCCAGCGCTCGACGTGCGAGACCAGGACGCGATCGGTCGACAGCACCTGGTACGAGCCGACGAGGTTCGACGACTTGTCGGCGAGCCACTGGATGATGTTCGCGCCGGACGTCGCCATGGTGCGCTGCCGCACGCCGTTGACCGCGCCGCCGAGGTACATGTTCGAGACCCGCTCGACGAGCTGCCACACATCGCGCGTGCCGTACGCCGCGAGGATGTCGGTCGCCGACAGCGTGTCCTTGATCGTCTTGATCAGCGTCTGGAGCTCGACCGCCGCGAAGTGCGCGAGGCCGAAGCCGTGCAGCGACAGGTTGACCGCGAGATCGCGGCCCGACTTGAAGACCTGCTCGTCGGACACCGTCAGCGGCACCGTCGAGTTGCTCTCGCGGCCATGCGCGCTCACCGCCGACAGGAAGCGGATCCAGACATCGTTGAACTCGCGGTTCGGGTAGCTCTCGTCGACCGAGCCCTGCGCGACGCCGAACGACCGCGCGTAGAGGCCGCGGCGCTCGTACTCCGAGATCCGGTTCTGCGCGTCGCGGTGGAAGGCGTAGAGCGGGTCGCCCGCCGAGCCGCGCTTGACCGGCAGCGCGCCGGTCATGAACTGCTCGACGACCTTGTCCATGACCTGGAAGAACCTGAGCTCCTCGAGCATCGCCGAGAAGTAGATCGCGGAC
>VBLP01000201.1:0-16998 GCA_005887925.1 Deltaproteobacteria bacterium
GGCGGCGGCGCACGAGCTCGGCCGCGAGCTGCTCGCGCGCGGCGTCAACGGCGTGGCCTACGAGACGATCGAGCCGACGCCGGGCGATCTGCCGCTGCTCACGCCGATGAGCGCGGTCGCGGGCCGCATGGCGGTCCAGGCCGGCGCGACCAACCTCGAGCGCGAGCGCGGCGGCAAGGGCGTGCTGCTCGGCGGCGTGCCCGGGGTCAAGCGCGGCCGCGTGGTGGTGATCGGCGGCGGCGTGGTCGGCGCCAACGCGACCAAGATCGCGGTCGGCCTCGGCGCCAACGTCACGGTGCTCGACGTCAACCTCAAGACCCTGGCCTACCTCGACGACATCTATGCCGGGCGGATCTCGACCCAGTACTCCGATCCGATCAGCATCGAGCGCGCGGTGCTCGAGAGCGACCTCGTGATCGGCGCGGTGCTGATCGCGGGCGCGCGCGCGCCGCGGCTGGTCACCGAGGCGATGGTGAAGAACATGGAGCCGGGCTCGGTGATCGTCGACGTGTCGATCGATCAGGGCGGCTGCGTCGAGACCGCGCGGCCGACGACGCACGACAACCCGACCTACCTCGTGCACGACGTCATCCACTACGGCGTCGCGAACATGCCCGGCGCGGTGCCGCGGACCTCGACCTACGCGCTGACCAACGCGACGATCAGGTACGTGATGACGCTGGCCGACCACGGTCTCGAGGGTGCGGTGCGCGCGGTGCCGCACATCATCACCGGGATCAACACCTATCGCGGCGCGGTGCCGCATGCCGCGGTCGCCGAGGCGCTCGGCCTGCCGCACACGCCGTTCCGGGCGTGATCTGCGTCGCGCTCGCCCGCACCGAGGCCGGCGAGGCCCAGAGCGCTGCCGTTCGCTCCCCGGCTCGGCGCGAGCGCTGGCGCCCGGGCGCGATCGGCGCGATTCCGACCACGCGATCCGGTACAAGCAATTGGATTTATTAGGCTATACGGCCAGGTTGGGTTCTGGGGAATTTCGGGAACAATTGCCGTATGGCGGACGGTAGAGAACAGCGAATGCTGGCCCTACGAGAGCGGCGCGCGGAGTTCGAGCGGCAGGCGCTCGTCCACACCGACGCGCTGTTCGGCGCCGCATACCGCTTGACGCGCAACGCGCGCGACGCAGAGGACCTCGTGCAGGACTCGCTGCTGCGCGCCTACCGGTTCTGGGACTCGTTCGAGCAGGACTCCAACTGCAAGGCGTGGCTCTTGCGCATCGTGACCAACACGTTCATCAACGAGTACCAGCGCAGGAAGCGCAGCCGCGAGGTCCTCGACGCCGCGAGCGCCGAGCAGGACGCGACCGATGGCGTGCTGATGCACGCCGACGCGACCGACCGCCAATCGCCCGAGCGCAGCTTGCTCGAGCGCAGCGTGTCCGACGACGTCCAGCGCGCGCTCGATGCGCTGCCCGATGACTTCCGCACCGCCGTGGTGCTGTGCGACGTTCAGGGCCTGTCGTACAAGGAGATCGCGGACATCATGCAGACGCCGGTCGGCACGGTGATGAGCCGGCTGTTCCGCGGCCGCAAGCTGCTCGCGGCGGCGCTGCGCGAATTCGCGGTCGCCGAGGGCTACGTCAAGCCCGTGACCAGGCCGGATGCCGCGTCGGGCTCCCCGGGATCCGACGAGCGCAAGCCCGACGAGACGATCGATTTCGAGAAATATCGCGCCGCACGATCGGCGCGTGAGCGTGAGGGTTCGCAATGACGCTGTGTCAGAGCATCGAAACGCTGTCGATGGCATTCCTCGACGACGAGCTGGTCGCCGAGGAGCGCCGCGAGCTCGAGCTGCACCTGCTCGGCTGCGCGAGCTGCCGCGAGCGCGTCGAGGCCGAGCGCTCCGAGCTCGCGATGATCCGCAAGGCGCTGGTCCCGCCGCCCGCGCCCGCGCTGCTCAAGGCGCGCGTCGCCCGCGCGCTCGACGCCGAGGACGCCGCGGCGATCCGCAGCGAGCGCCGCCGGTGGTCGCGCTGGATGCTGCCCGGTTCGGCGATCGCGGCGGCGGCCGCCGCCCTGCTGGTGTTCGTCGGGGCCGGCGCGCCGCGCTCGCGCTCGCAGGGCCCGACGGACGTCGCGAACGTGGTCAAGAGCCGGAGCTTGCCGCTCGAGGTCCAGGGCGCGAGCACCGGGGCGTGGCTGCACGATCACTTCGCCCCGGTCGAGCCTCCGCAGTTCACCCAGCCCGGCATCCGGCTTGTCGGCGGGCGCCTCTTGCCCAACGGTATCGCCAAGCACGACGCGGCGCTGCTGCAGTACCTCGTGTCGCTCGGGGCCGAGCAGCTGACCTTGACCGCGGTCGTGCTCAAGGACCTCCGGGGCGACGAGCTCAGCGACGGCCAGGCCTGGCAGGTCGGCGATCAGGTGCTGCGGGTCCACGACGCCAACGGCATGCCCGCAGTGACCTACATCGATCCGAACGACCATGTCGGGTACGTGTTCGCCTCCGAACGTATGACCGCCGAGGAGCTGCTCCGGCTGGTGGTCTCGACGGATCTGATCGCGCGGGCGCAGCAGCACCGCTGAGCCCCGGCCGGCGGCCGGTCCGCCCCTGGCGGGGCGCCAGTCGAGTATGATCGCCGCCGGTGAACCGCCGCATCCTGCTGATCGACGCTGACCCCGCGTTTCGAGCCTCGCTGGCGCAGCAGCTGGGACGCTACCGGTTCGAGGTCGCGGCCGAGGCCGACGCCGACCAGGCCTTCGTGCTCGCGGTGGCGACCCCGCCGGCGCTGCTGATGGTCGCGGTCGAGGAGCCCGACAAGACGGGGTTCAAGGTGTTCCAGCGCTGCAAGAAAGGAACGCTGGGCAAGGTGCCGATCGTGCTGGTCACCTCGAGCGTGGCGCCCGAGAGCTTCGCCAAGCATCGCGGCCTCAAGATCCACGCCGACGACTACATCGACAAGCGATCGCTGGCCGACGGCGAGCTGCTGGGCAAGATCGACAGCCTGGTCGGGCTCGGCGAGCCCGCCGTCGAGCTCGACATGCCGGTCGAGGTCGATGACATCCCGCTGGGGCACGACGACATGGTACTCGAGGAGACGGTCGGCGAGGACGACGACGGCGGGGGCGAGCGGGTCGACTCGATGGTCGACGCCGAGACCGACGCGGCGTTCGCGGCGATCCTGGACGACGATGCACTCGGCGGTGCCGGGGCGGCCATGGCGCACGCGGAGCCGTCGCCGCTGCCCGCCCCCGACGACGAGGCGCCGGCCGAGTCGCTGCCGCCGCCGGCCGAGGCGCGCCGGCCCGACGAGGAGACCAGCGCGGTCGCCGCGGTGCCGGCGCCGATCCACGACACCGGCCGGCCACAGGACAGCGGCGCGATCGACTTCGACTCGTTCAGCCGCGAGTCGATGCGGCCGCCGGTCCATCTGATCGCGCGCGCCCGCCAGCAGCACCGCGACCTCGTCGCCCCCAGGTCCGAGGATTCGGTGTCGGCGATCCCGATCGACGTCGAGGACCTCGAGCAGGTCGACGACGATGTCGAGGCCGGACCTGCCGAGGCCACGCCTGTCGAGGCCGCGCCTGCCGAGACCGCGCCTGCCGAGACCGCGCCTGCCGAGGCCGCGGCTGCCGAGGCCCCCGCGTCCGAGGCGCCCGCGCCCGAGGCGCCCGCGCCCGAGGCCGCCGCGCCTGCCGCACCGGCCGCGCCGCGCGAGCCAGCCCCGGCGCCTCCACCCGGCAAGCCACGGCTCGTCGAGGCGTCGCCGAGCGCCGATTCGCTGTCCCTGCACGGCGTGGTCCGCGATCGCCAGACCGGCAGCTACAACACCGCGCCGATGCCGGACCTCGGGCTCGACGAGATCGCGGCGACCGAGACCACCACGGACCACTCGGGGGTGTTCGACCGCCGGGCGCTGCGCCGGATCGGTGAGCTCGAGCGCCAGATCGCCCAGCTCAAGACCGAGCTCGATCGCGCGCGCGCCACCGCCGACGCCTCCGCGCGGAACGCCAGCCGCGAGCGCGAGTTCCTGAACCTGCGCGAGCAGATCACCGCGAAGGACCGCGACGTGCAGCGCGCCCGCGACGAGCTCCGCGCGCGCGACCGCGACCACGCCGACGCCCAGGACCGGCTGCGCGAGCTCCAGCAGGCCCGCGCCGCGCTCGAGACGCGGACCGCCGAGCTCGAGCACCGCGCCGCCGCCGACGCCAGCCGCGCCGCGGCGCTCGAGGTCCGCGACCGCGCGCACGCCAACCAGATCGCCACGCTGCAGCAGGAGCTCGACGCCCGGATCCACGCGGCGGCGGCGACCGAGGCCGCGCGCGTCCAGCTCGAGCGCGAGGTCGCGGCCGAGCGCGCGCTGCGCGCGGCCAACGCGTCGGACGCCGAACGCGCGCTGCGAATCGAGCGCGAGCAGCTGGTCGCGCGCCACCAGGCCGAGCTGTTCACGGTGCGCGGCGAGGCGGCCAGCGCGCGCGACGCCGCGATCGCCGCGCTGCGCGAGGAGCTCGACGCGGAGCGCACCGCGGCGATCACCGCCGCGGCGGCCACCGCCCACGGTGAGGCCAGGGCCCAGGCCGAGCGCGCCGCGACCCAGCTCGCGGCCGCGCACGCCGCCGAGCTCGCGCGGCTCAAGGACGAGCACCTCGCCGCGCTGGCCCGGCTCACCGAGGAGCGCGACGCCGCGATCGCCGGCGCGGCGCGCGAGCGCGACGAGGCGGTCGGCGCAGAGGCCGAGGCCGAGATCGCGCGCATCCACCAGGACATCGCCGACTTCCAGCAGGACGCCGAGCACCAGGTCATCGAGCTCACCGCCGAGCACGACCGCGCCCTCGCCGATACCGCCCAGGCCCGCCGCGAGGCCGAGGCCGAGATCGCGCGCATCCACCAGGACATCGCCGACTTCAAGCAGGACGCCGAGCACCAGGTCATCGAGCTCACCACCGAGCGCGACCGCGCCCTCGCCGAGCTGTCCGCCGAGATCGAGCGCCTCAAGGTCGAGCACGAGCAGGCGCTCGGCGCGGCCGCCGCCGATCAGGCCGCCGCGCTCGACGATCAGGCCGCGGCGCACGCCGAGGAGCTCGGCCGGCGCGACCGCGAGCACGCCGCCGCGCGAGCCGAGGCGCTGGCGCGGCGCGACCGCGAGCACGCTGCGGCGCGCGAGCGCGATGCCGAGGCCCACCGCGAGGCGCTCGCCGTGCTGCGCGCCGAGCTCGAGCGCCAGGCCGCCGATCACACCGGCGCGCTCGACGGGCTGCGCGGCGAGCTCGATCGCCAGGCCGCCGACCACGCCGCCGCGCTCGACGCTGCGCGCGGCGAGATCGAGGAGCTGACCGAGCACCACGAGCACCTCCGCGGCGAGCTGGTCGAGGACCACCATCGCGCCGTCGACGAGCTCACCCAGACGCACGCCGCCGCGCTCGCAGCCGTTCATGCCGAGCACCAGCGGCTGGCCGCCGCGCTCGCAGCCGTCCATGCCGAGCACCAGCGGCTGGCCGGCGAGCACCAGCGCGCCCGGGCCGAGCACGAGGCCGCCGAGCGCGCCGCCGCCAAGGCGCTCGAGGACCAGCGCGCACAGCACGAGCGCGCCGCCGCCAAGGCACTCGAGGACCAGCGCGCACAGCACGAGCGCGCGCTGGCCGGCGCGCAGAGCGAGGCCGCCCGGCTGCGGGCCGCCGCCGACGCCGAGCACGCCCGGGCGCTGGCCGCGACCACCGCCGATCACGACCGCCTGCGCAAGGAGCTCCACGCCGAGCACGGCCACCAGATCGCCGAGCTCACCACCGAGCGCGACGAGCTCCGCCGCGGCCTGTCGTCCGCGCGCGACAGCCACAAGCGCAGCGAGGCCGAGCTCGCCTCGGCCGTCCAGACCCTCGCCGACCGCAACGCCGAGCTCCGCGCCCACGCCGCCGCGATCGCCGAGCGCGATCAGCGCATCGCCGACCTCCGCCGCGAGATCGAGACGCTCGAGCACGACAACGCCAGCTACCAGGAGCAGGTGCTGCGCGCCTACCAGAAGATCAAGGCGGACGAGGCCATGGTCGCCCGCGCCAAGAAGGCGATGGCGATCGCCCTGACCGTGCTCGACGAGCCCAAGACCGACCGCGACTGACCGCAGCGCGGGACGGCGGCGGCGCTCGACTCGATGGGGACGCTGGAAACTTGCCGCGGCGCTGTTGCATCGCGCGCCCTTAGGACGAGATGTCCCACGGCAATCGCTGCGTCGGCCGCGGCAAGCGCGACATGCTGTCGCCAGGGGGAAACATGCATTCTGCGCACGTCGGTCGTGGTGAGTCCGTCGATCCCAGCGTTGTGAGGACACACAATGCGCTGTTCGATACCTGGTTTCCGATCGAGGAGCTGCCGATCCCGGCGAGCGTCAAGCCGGACATCGCGGCGATCGCCCAGAAGGTCAGCGCCGGGATGCTCGAGGCGTTCCTGCAGTCGCCCGGCACCGCGGCGCTGCTGACCGCGATGACCTATCCCGCCAGGCTCCCGTTCTACGGCTGCCTCAAGGAATCGACCAACCCGGTGGTGCGAAGCTTCGTGGCCGGCGACGGCGGCTTTGGCAAGCTGGCAGTGAACCAGCGCGTCCCGCTGTTCTCGTTCCTGTTCACCGGGAGCTGTGGCCCCGCGACGACGCAGGTCGCCAGCCAGCTCCGCGAGCTGTACCTCTCGGGCATCTGGGACCTGCCGCTCGCCGTGCCGCTGACCGGGATCCAGAGCCCGACGGTGTTCATGGAGGACACCGCGATCTACGCCAGGCTCCACGCGCCGGTGTTGCCGCAGAGCTGGCTCGGGTACGACCCCGCCGGCAAGCGCATCGTCGCCCGCGATGGCCGGATCGACTACCTGGTGATCGGCAGCGGACCGGGCGGTGCCACCGTCGCGCACGAGCTCAGCCGCGCCGGCAAGCGCGTGGTGCTGATCGAGAAGGGGCCATTCGTGGTCTGGGGCTCGATGGACACGCGCAGCTATCCGCGGCTGATGTTCCAGAACGACCGCGCGACCACAGCCGACAACGCGATCATCATCCGCAGCGGCGAGACCATGGGCGGCGGCAGCACGGTCAACATCGACCTGGCGTTCTCCCCGCTCGAGGCGACGATCCAGGCGCGGATCGAGGACTGGCGCAAGCACGGCCTGATCGACGCCGAGCACTACACGCCCGAGCGGATCTCGGCGGCCTACGCGTGGGTGCGCAGCGTCATCCAGACCCGCGAGCTGGCGCAGAGCGAGCTCAATCGCGACAACCAGGTGCTGTGGAATGGCGCGAAGGCGTTCGGCGTCGACCCGTCGCTGTATCACCTCAACCGCTTCCCGCAGGACACGTCGCCGTCGCCGGTCGACGACAAGCGCGATGCCGCCCGCCAGCTGATCGTCCCGGCGATGCTTGACGCCGCCAACCCGCTGGCCGTGATCCCCGACGCCACCGTCGACACGATCCACTTCGATGCCAACCACGGCCGCGCGACCGGCGTGTCGCTGACGATCACGGCGCCGTGGACCGAGCATCACAACACGATCGTCGATCCCTGCCGGCTCGGGATCCCGCCGGGCACCACCGTGACCATCAAGGCCGACAACATCGTGCTCGCGGCCGGCACGATCGGCACGACGAAGATCCTGCTCGACACCGCGAAGACCGAGCCGGCGGTCGCCAATCCGCTGATCGGCAGGGGGATCATCCTGCACCCCTCGATGCCGCTGATCGGGCAGTTCCGCGAGGACATCAACCTCCTGCGCGGGCTCGACAGCGCGACGTTCGTCGACGCGTTCGGCGTCACGCCCGGCTTCATCTTCGAGACCATGTCGGGCGTGCCGGCCTACGGCGCGCTGCTGGTCCCCGGCGACGGCAAGCAGGTCTATGACAACCTCGTCGGGTTCGACCGGTCGGCCGGGTTCGGCGTGATGCTGGTCGACACGCCGAGCGCCTCGAACGGCGTCGCGCTCGACGCCGCCGGCAACCCGGTCGTGACCTACGCGCTCAGCGACGGCGACAAGCAGCGGTTCCGCACCGGCGTCGCGATCGCGATCCGGATGATGTTCCGCGCGGGCGCGTACCAGGTCATCGTGCCGACCAACGAGAACGTGCTCGGCCGGCCGGACTTCGATCCGATGCGCGGCGTCTACCTCACCCGGATCGAGGACGCCGACCTCGTCGAGCGCAACCTGCAGTTCCTGCCCAATCGCATCACGCTGACCTCGGCGCACCTGCAGGCCACCAACAAGATGGGCCCCAGCCCCGATGTCGCCGTCGTGTCGACCCGGCAGCGGGTGTGGAACGTCAAGACCCGCCAGGAAGTCCCCAACCTCTACGTGATGGACAGCAGCATCTTCCCGACCTCTGTCGGCGCCAACCCTATGCAGTCGCTGTACACGTTCGCCCGGATCTTCTCCGAGCGGCTGCTCCATGGCATGGATGGCCCCGTCGCGGACGGCCCCGTCGCGGACGGCCCCGCCGCGGGCGACCGCCACCCAGGATCGGTCGCGACCGAGGCCGTGCGCTCCGCCGCGCCGGCTGCGTCGTGGACCGCCGACCAGGTGATGTTCACGCTCGCGTGGCTCGCCTACGCCGGCCAATCGAGCACCGATCCGATCACGGTGATGAACGCGCTCACCAACGACCTCACCAGCGTCGCACCGCTCGGCGGGCAATGGCAGCTGGTATGGGGCCCGGCGCTGTTCAAGTTCTGGGTGTCCGAGCTCGACGACAACATGTGGTACGTCGTCCGCAACCGGGCCACCGGCGAGTACGCGATCGGCATTCGCGGCACCAACTTCGACGCGTGGCTCGACTGGATCGTGGAGGACTTCTGGATCACGTCGCAGGTCGCATGGCCCTACCGCCACGTGCCCGGCAGCAACCCGATGATCTCCAGCGGGACCGCGTTCGCGGTCGACAAGCTGCTCTCGGTGACCCCGGTGAAGGGGATCCCGGGGGCCGGACAGACCTTGACGCAGTTCCTCACGACCCAGGCGGCGCGAGGCCCGATCACCGTGAACGTCAGCGGACACAGCCTCGGCGGGTGCCTGTCGTCGACGCTGGCGCTGGCGCTCAAGGACAGCCAGGGCAGCTGGAATCCCAGGGGCGACGCCGCGCTCCGGTGCTGGAGCTTCGCCGGCCCGACGGCGGGCAACACCGACTTCGCGCGCTACACCGACGCGCGGATCGGAGACGTGCTCCACCGCTGGGTCAACCAGCTCGACGTCGCGCCGCTGGCGTGGAACGAGTCGAGCCTCGACGACGGCCTGACGATCTACGCCAGCCACGGCATCTGGCCGAGCTGGGCCGAGATCGCCGCGCTCGGGCTGGCCAAGACCCTGGCGATCGGCGGCGACTACCTGCAGCCCTCCAGGGGCACGGTCATGAAGAGCGGCAACTTCAACATCACCCCCGGCTACCAGACCTACGCCGCCCAGGCGGCCTGGCAGCACGGCTATGGCTACGCCGCGATCCTCGGCCTGAGCAACGTGCTGCCACCGACGGCCTCGGCGGCGATGACCCCGGAGCGCGCGGCCGCGCGGCTCAAGGCCGTCCTGCGAAGGCCGCGGGCGACCTGAGCGGGCGATGGCCTGCGCCGAGCGCGGCCGTGCCGCTGCCGCAGCACGCGCCGGTCGCCGGGTGTACGATCCCGCGAATGACCAGCGAGGGTGATGCGAGACCGCGGCGCGTGGACGTACCGGCACCGGCGCTCGCCGACTTCCTCGCCACGACCTCGCTGTTCACCGGCTGCGATCGGCCGACGATCGCCCGGATCGTGCCCCACCTGTTCCCCGTCGAGGTCCCGGCCGGGACGGTGATCGTGCGGGCGGGCGCGCCGAACCCGGGGATCGGCGTGGTCTACCGCGGGCGCGCGACGGTGCGCGACGGCGACGAGACCATCGAGGAGGTCACCGCCGGCGGCGCGTTCGGCGAGACCGGCGCGTTCCTCGGCACGGCGCAGCCCTACGAGATCGCCGCCGCGGAGGACAGCGTGATGCTGCTGCTCAGCCACGACGTCGTGACCCAGCTCGCGACCAAGGTGGCCGCGTTCTCGTTCGCCGCGGCGCGCCGGCTCGCCGCGCGGTCGATCACCACGCCGATCCCGCTGCGCCGCAAGACGCCCACCGCCACGCCGCCGCCGAGCGAGGTCCGGCTGGTGCGCGGCACCGCGCCGCCCCTCGACGACGACATCCGGTTCGTGCGGGTCTCGACCTACGACCCGTCGCCGCAGGTCGTGTCCGCCGTCCCCGCCAAGCTGATCCAGCAGCACCGCCTGCTGCCGCTCGCGCTGCGCGACCGGACGCTGACCATCGGCATGGTCGATCCGACCAACACGGCGTCGCGCATGGAGCTCCAGCGCGTGCTGTCGACCAGCAGCTTCGTCGTCGTCGCGATCAGCCAGGACGACTTCAACGAGGCCTACGTGCGGCTGCGCATCGATCCCGTGCGCTCGGGCCGCGGCACCCGGCCCGGCGAGCCGGTCGCGCCCGACCAGCTGATCTTCGATCAGGCCGACCAGGAGCGCGACGCCAAGCAGCCCAACCCCGCCGGCGACGAGATCGTCGCGCTCACCAGCCGCGTGATCGCCCACGCGATCGAGCGCGGCGCGTCCGACGTCCACGTCGACCACAGCGTCCAGGGCCCGCGGATCCGGTTCCGCGTCCAGGGCCAGCTCTACACCTGGGACCAGCCGATCCCCGCCGCCGCCGGCAAGGGCCTCGTCGCGCGGCTCAAGGTGCTCGCCGGCCTCGACGTCACCGAGCGCCGCCTGCCCCAGGACGGCCGCCTCGGCGTGCGCGTCGGCCGCCGCGAGGTCGATATCCGCATCTCGACGATCCCGACCAGCCGCGGCGAGAAGGTCGCGCTGCGCGTGTTCGAGGCCGCCACCATGCTGCGGCCGCTCGAGGCGATCTTCCACGATCCTCCCATCCTCGAGGCCGCGCACCTCGCGATCCAGCGGCCCTACGGCGCGATCGTCGTCGCCGGCCCGACCGGCTCGGGCAAGACCACCACGCTCTACGCCGCCGTCGGCGAGCGCATGCGGACCCGCCCCGACACCAACGTGCTCACCGTCGAGGATCCGATCGAGTACCGGCTCGCCGGCGTGACCCAGGTCCAGGTCAACCACGCCGTCGAACTCGGGTTCGCCAAGGTCGTGCGCGCCATGCTGCGCCAGGATCCCGACGTCATCATGGTCGGCGAGGTCCGCGACGACGACACCGCCCAGCTCGCGCTCGAGGCCGCGATGACCGGCCACCTCATGGTCACCTCGCTGCACGCCAACACCGCCGTCGGCGTGATCCAGCGCTTCGAGCACCTCGGCTGCGCCCGCCCGCTGATCGGCCAGTCCCTCGCCCTCGTGCTCGTCCAGCGCCTCGCCCGCCGCCTCTGCCCGCGCTGCACCACCACCGAAATCCCGCCGCCGATCATCCTCGCCAACCTCGCCGAGCGCGGCCTCGTCGAACCCAACCGCAAGGTCGCCCTGCCCCGCGCCGTCGGCTGCACCGAGTGCAACCAGACCGGCTACGCCGGCCGCGTCGCCGTCCTCGAGATGCTCGCCCTCGACGATGCCCTCCGCGCCCAGATCATGGCCGGCGCCCCGATCACCGAGCTCGAGCGGCTCGCCGCCGAGGCCCGCCTGCTCTACTCGTTCCGCCAGTCCGCCATCCATCTCATGGCCAAGCAGGTGATCACCCCACTGCGATGCGAGCATCGACCTAGGTTCGTAGCGAGAGGCATGATATCTACTCTTCACAATGTGAAATTACTACGACTTAATCGCCTTACTCGACGGCGCGAGCGTCGAGGCGTTCATCCAGGGCGGCGTCGAGCCCATCCGGGCAAGCAAGCAAGCCGCCCTGATCCTCCTGGGCGCGACACGATGACTTTCTCCTGCTGGGCGCGGCGGGACTGCTGCGCTCGGCGCTGCATGCGAGCTGTTGTTCTCCCAGGGAAGGAACCGCGACATGATCATCCATCACGCTCATCGCCTGCGCGCAGACCACGATCGCTACCGGATCGCCCCGCTGCCGCGTCCGCTGCTCGACATGCCGACGCAGGGGGCACAGCGATGAGCTACCGCTTCGCCCGGACCGCGCCAGCTGCCGGACGATGTCGCGCCGGATCCCAAACGCAACCCGCGCCGGCTCTCCGTCGCAGCGAGCTTCCTGACCGATGCGGCGCGGCTGGAGCGGCATCTGCCCGAGGGATTCGCACTGGCCGGCGAGCCGGTCGTGACGGTGGAATTCCACTACCTGACCGGGATCGATTGGCTCGCCGGGCGCGGTTACACGATGATCGATGTGAGCTGGCCGGCGACCTTCACCGGCCAGAACGACAAGGCGAGCGGTAGATTCCTCGCCGTTATCTGGGAGAACCTTGCCGATCCGATCATCACAGGACGCGGCGAGATCGGCCATCCCAAGCTATATGCCGAGATCGCCGAACCGCGTCTCTGGGATGGCGCGCAGATATGCGCGGCCAGCTGGATGGGCTTTCGCTTCCTCGATCTGCTCGTCTCGGAGCTGCGCGATGCGCCACCTTCGCCAGCCAAGCCCGGCTCGGATGGAACGCTGATGCTGAAATATGTCCCGCGCACCGGCGCATGGGGCGAAGCGGAATTGCACCAGGTGACGCTCACGCCGGCCGATGATCCGGACAGAACGGTCGAGCGCCATCAGGCGGGCGTCGGCGCCGTGCGGTTCCACCGTGCCGCCTGGTCAGACCTGCCGACCCTTCATCATGTGGTGAATGCGCTGGCGGAGTTGCCGATCATCGAACCGCGCGGCGGGTCGCTCACGCAGTCACGGGGCGGCAAGTCATATCGCGATCAGCGCGTGCTGGTGTGACGAGGCGCCGGCGCTTCGCTGCTCTCCAGCTCGATCGTGGCGAGATCTGATCACCTTCGCGCCAACGCCCTGCGCCGCGCGATCGAACGCCGGGCCGAACTTGTCGTCACGATCCCGCAGCAGCACGGCAGGCCACCGCGAGGAGCAGCTCGCACGCATCCTTCGGGCCGTCGAGAAATTGCGCGCAGGGGCGTCCGAATGGCTTGCCTTGCTAGTCTCGCGGAAGGTGGGCAAGACGAACCCGGCGTCGTAGAGCCTCAGACGCGCGGGTCGACGACGTCCGTCATGAACCCCGACGTGGTCCCATGATAAGCTGCGGCACAGAGGTGCATGATGAGCGGGTACGAGCGGGAGCAGCGAGGCAACACGACGGGCGGAGCTGGACGGGCCGGGCCCTCGCTCGATGGCGCCGTCGGCAAGCGGACGCTGACCGAGCAGCTGCCGGCGCCGGGCGGCGAGGCGGCCGTGCAGCGCCGCGAGGCCAAGCAAGCGTTGCCCAAGGCGGACATCGCCGGCACGAAGGACGACTCGGCGCGCTTCGAAGGCGACAAGACGCTCGAGAAGGTCGGTGCAGGCAAGAAGATCCTCAAGCACGGCAGCACCGGCCTTCAGGTCACCAAGATCCAGCGCGTCGCGGAAGCAAGCCGAGCAGGTCGTGTCGATCTGCGGCATCCGCAACGCTGAGGGAGCCTACTTCCAGGGCCGCGTGGAACTGATCGGCGGACCATGAAGCTGGCCATCGCCGCCATGCTCGCCGCCGGCTGCACGCGCCCGGCCTCGAGCGACATCGGCCACAGCGGCAATGACGTGGCGGTCGCCTACGGCGCGCACGACGCGGGCGCTACGCCCGGGAAGGCACTCCCCATGGATTGCAGCACTATCAAGAAACAGCTCGCCACCCGCGACTTCGTCGGCTGGCGCGGCATTCCGGCCAACTGCGATGCCGCCGAGCTTTTCGGCCCCCCACCGGCCGACCTGGCGTCGCGCCCGCGCCGCAACCTCGGCGACGAATTCGTGCCCGCCCAGCTCTGGCTGCTCGATCTCCCGGGCTACTATCGCCCGATCGCCAGCTTGGTCGACGGCAAGCTGGTGCTGTTCGACGGCATGAACCCTGAACTCGCCGGCCCGTTCGCGACGCTGCGCGACGATCTTGGCGCACCGGCCGGCCGCCTCGACTGGGAGCGCGGCACGCTGAAGATCTCGGGCGGCGAGTGGGTCTACCCCGAGCGCGGCATCACGCTGTTCGTCGATCCGGACGCGACCAACACGGCGCTCCACGTCGCCGTCTATCACGCCACTACCCTCGACGTGTACCGCCGCACGCTGCGCCCTCACCTGGGCAAGCGCCTGCTGCCGAAGCGGTAGCAACGACGCACATACGCAGCCTGTCTGCAGATCTGGCTCAAGGCACGGGCGTCGGGCCGGCGACCGACATGAGGTTGTACGTGGGACAAGGCCGGGAATACCTCGCGTTTACGGGTGGCGTCTCGGTACAGGAGGCGGGTGGTTACCGCACGCCTACCGGAGCGGCCGGAGGTTCCAGCTACAGTTTCGGCGGCGCCGGCCGGCTCGCATGGTGTGAGCGGACTCCGGGCCTGCGCGGCCGCGCTGCTGTCGATCGTGGCGCTATCGCGGACGGTGCTCGCCGATGACATCGCCCACGATGACGTGCCGCCGGGGCAGCTGGCGCTCCGGGTGTATGCGGGGGCCGACGGTCTGCGAAATCTCGTGATCAACGGCATCGCGCAGGACCGCGACGGGCTTCTGTGGATCGGCACCGATGATGGGGTGTATCGCTTCGATGGCGAGCGCTTCACCCACTTCGCGGTATCCGAAGGGCTGACGTCGAGCCTGGTGCTGGTCGTCGGCGTCGGCCCGGGCGGCGAGGCATGCGTCGGCGGCACCAAGGGGCTGGTGTGCTGGGACGGCGGGCGGTTCTCGCGGGCGGCGACGCGCGGGCTGCCGGAGGTCCCGGTCCACGCGATGGTGACGTTCGCCGGCGTGCTCTGGGTCCGGGCTGGACGGGCGCGCGCAACGTCCGCGCGCTGTGGGCGGATCGCGCCGGGCTGGTGGCCGGAGACGACGCGACGGTGCAGCTGACGTCGGGCGACGGCGCGTGGCGGCGGATCCCCGGACTCGGGGGCGACGGCACCGGCGCGCGCGATCGGGTCGATGGCGTGCTTCGCGATCGCGACGGTGCGCTGTGGGTCCGCACACCGTCTCACCTGTGGTTCCTGGCGCCCGGCGCGACGCACGCGACGGATCTCCACGATGGCTTGCCGACGAACTACGTGGTGAACGGCGTGCCGACCGGGATGGTGATCGGCCCGCGCGGCAATGTCCTGCTCGGCACCGATCTCGGGATCGCGTATCGCGATGGCGATCACTGGCGGCTGATCGATCGCACGGTGGGCATGCCGAGCACGTCGGCGCGGACGCTGTTCGTCGATCACGAGGGCACGCTGTGGATCGGCGCCGGCGGGCTGGCGCAGCTGCGCGGCCGCGGGCTGATCGAGAGCTACCACGCACCGATCGGCCTGGCGGGCGATGACGTGTGGAGCTTCCGCCGCGATCCGCAGGGGACCTTGTGGATGGGCACCAATCGCTGCCTGGTCCGCGCCCACGCGGGGCGCTGGGAATGCCTGCCCGGGACGGAGGGCCGCACGGTCCGCAGCTTCGCGTTCCCGCCGCAGGGTGGCGTGTTCGTGGGCGGCGCGCCATCGGACCTGCTGTACATCGCCCCCGATGGCCGCGTCACCTCGCTCGGCAGCGCGGGACCGCGCGACCGGATGATCCTGGCGCTCGCGCTCGGCCCCGAGGGCGACCTGTGGATCGCCACCGAGGCGGGGATCGACCGGCTGCCCGGCGCCGTGCCCGGCCCGATCGAGCATGTCGCGATCCCCGGGACGCGCCCCGATGGGCGATTCGCATCGCTCCTGGTGACCGGCGACCAGGTGTGGACGTCCGACGAGGAAGGCATCGCGATGTACGAGCACGGCGCGTGGCACCTGTTCGACAGCAGCCACGGGTTCACCCACGCGGCGATGCGCTACCTGATCCACCGCGCCGACGGGCGGTTCTGCGTCGCGTACAACGAGGCGATCGGCGTGACGTGCTTCCGCTACGAGGCCGGCAAGATCTCGCACCTCGAGCACATCGGCGTGGCGGACGGGCTGGCGACCGGCATGATCTACTTTCTCGGCGAGGACCTCGCGCACCGGCTGTGGATCGGCACCGGCGCCGGCGTCGACGTCGTGACCGAGCGCGGCATCGACCACTTCGATCAGAGCGACGGGCTGGCCGGCGATGACTCGACCGCGACGGCGTTCCTCGCCGACCGCGACGGCTCGATCTGGGTCGGCGCCACGGGCGGCGCCAGCCACGTGTTCGCGCAGTACTACGGCGGGCCGCTCGCGGCGCCGCACACCGCGTTCCTCGACGGCCGGATCGGCGACGAGCCGGTGCTCGACGGGCGCGCCGCGCACGAGGTGCCGCACGATCGCAGCACGCTCAGCGTCGAGCTCGCATCGAGCAGCCTGCTCGATCCCAAGCACCTCGAGTACCAGGTCCGGCTGTCGCCGATGGAGACCGAGTGGACGACCACGCGGCTGCACCAGACCCGCTACCCGGCGCTGCCGGCCGGCGCGTATCGCTTCGAAGCGCGCGCGCGGATCGGCGGCGGGACCTGGGGACCGACGGCGGAGCTGCGGTTCGCCGTGCTGCCGGCGTGGTGGCAGAACCGCTGGTTCTTCGCGCTGATCGCGGCCGCCGCGCTGCTGGCGATCGGCGCCGGGTTCACCTGGCGGCAGACGATGGTGCTGCGCCGCCGCACCCGCCAGCTCAACGAGCGCTCCGACGCCAGCTTCCGCGCCGTGATCGACCTCATGCCCGATCTGATCTCGGTGCACCGCGACGAGAAGCTGATCTACCTCAACGTCGCATGCCGCCGGTTCCTGGGCGTCGAGGACCGCGGCGAGCACTGGGATCAGGTCCGGCTGGTCGATCTGATCCACCCCGGCGATCGCCGGCAGATCCTCGAGCTGTTCCGCCGCGCGCGCGCCCTCGATCCGCAGCTGGCCTCGGAGGTGATCGAGCTGCAGATGCGCGGCGCCGACGGCAGCTGGCGGACCTGCGAGATCTCGGCGATCTGCGTCGAGATCGCCGGCGCGTTCACCGTGGTCGCCAGCGGCCGCGACGTCACCGAGCGCA
>VBLP01000201.1:17079-36318 GCA_005887925.1 Deltaproteobacteria bacterium
GAGCTGTCCGGCCCCGACTGCGACGAGCTGGCCGCGGTGGTCAGCGACGCGCGCGACGGCGCCGAGCGCGTGCGCAAGATCGTCCACGGCCTGCGCTCGTTCAGCCGGTCCAGGGAGCAGGACCCGAGCACCCCGCTCGTGGTGGCCGACGTGCTCGACGCCGCGCTCCGGCTCACCGGCAACGAGGTCCGCCACCGCGCGCAGCTGGTGCGCGAGCTCGGCCCGGTGCCGCGCGTGGTCGCCGACGACGGCCAGCTGACCCAGGTATTCATCAACCTCCTGATCAACGCGTCGCACGCGATCCCCGAGGGCCACTCGGACCAGAACCGCATCACGGTCCGGACCCGCACCGACGATCAGGGCCGCGCCGTGATCGAGGTCGAGGACACCGGCCAGGGCATCGCGCCGGAGGTCCAGGCGCGCGTGTTCGATCCGTTCTTCACGACCAAGGACGTCGGCGAGGGCACCGGCCTCGGGCTGTCGATCTGCCACGGCATCATCACCGGCCTGGGCGGCCAGATCTCGATCGAGAGCGCCCCCGAGCACGGCACCGTGGTCCGGGTCGTGCTGCCGGGGCACGCCGGCGCCCCGGCGCGCGACGCGGCGCCCGCACCGGCGAGCGAGGCGGTCACCGCCGCGAACGGCCGCACGCGCCACCGCGTGATGCTGGTCGACGACGAGCCGCAGGTCGCCCACACCATGGAGCGGCTGCTGCGCCGCGACTACGACATCACGGTCGCGCTGTGCGGCCGCGACGCGATCGACCACATCACCCGGGGCGCGCGATTCGATGCGATCGTCACCGACATGATGATGCCCAACATGACCGGCATCGAGCTGTCCGAGGAGCTGCGCCGCGTCGCGCCCGATCAGGCGCAGCGCCTGATCTTCCTGTCGGGCGGCGCGTTCACCGCGCAGGCGCGCGAGCGGCTCGACGAGCTCGGCGCACCGCAGCTCGAGAAGCCGGTCACCGCGAAGGAGCTGCGCGCCTGCGTGCTCCGGGTCGTGACCGAGGCCAGGCCGCCGGCGCCGTGACGGCCCGTGGCCGTCTGCGAACCCCAGAACTCCCCGGATCTGACCCGCCGCGCGTCGCAGTCTCCGCGATCTCTTCGTTGCCGCTCTCGAAGTCCGCCCGGTAGTCCTTCGTCGCGGTGCCTCGATCTCCCGAAACTGCTCGCGATCCGGGCTCATCTCGGGCGAGCTCCGGGGGTAGTCTCGGCCACCGATGTCCGCCGTTCGCCGCGTCCCGCTCGCCCTCGTGCTCGCGGTGTGCGCGATCTCGACGGGGGCGCCGTTCGCGCGCTGGGCCCAGCCGGCGCCGGCGCTCGCGATCGCCGCGCTGCGGGTCGCGATCGCGGCCGGGCTCCTGTTCGCGGCCGGGTGGCGCGAGATCGGCGGGCTGGTGCGGATCGCGCCGCGCGATCGCCCGCTGGTCGTGCTGTCGGGCATCTTGCTCGCGGTCCACTTCGGCGCGTGGATCGCGTCGCTGTCGTTCACCTCGACCGCCGCGTCGGTCGCGCTGGTCTGCACCAACCCGATCTTCGCGGCGCTGTTCGGGCGGCTGCTCGGCGACCGCGTCACGCGGCGCGAGCTCGCCGGGATCGCGATCGCCGGCGCGGGCTGTGCGGTGCTCGCCGGCGGCGACTGGCGCGCCGGCGGGAACGCGCTGGCCGGCGATGGCCTCGCCCTGCTCGGCGCGGCGAGCGCGGTCGCCTACCTCGTCGTCGGCCGCCGGCTGCGCGCCGCGGCTCCGCTCCTGCCCTACCTCGGCGCGGTCAACGCGATCGCCGCGGTCGCGCTGGTGATCGCCGCCGTCGCGCTCGGCGCGCCGATCACCGCGCTTCCCGCGCACTCCTACCTCGCGTGCGCCGGCGCGGCGCTGTTCGCGTCGTTCGTCGGCCACAGCCTGCTCAACGCCGCGGTCCGCACCACGCCGACGCACCTGGTCGCGCTCGCGATGCTCGGCGAGCCGATCGGCAGCTCGCTGATCACGCTCGTGGCGTTCGGCGAGCGGCCGCCGCTGCACGCCGCCGTAGGCGGCGGCGTCCTGCTCGCCGGCATCGCGTTCGGCTTCGTGCGCTGGCAGGTTGACGCCGCACCCTGACGACAATCGGCGCGGTCGTCCATCGCGCCTCCGGGTTGACCAGGACACGACAAGCGGTATGGTCATGTACATGGTCATGAAGCGTGCGCATCGCCGGTCGGCCACCCCCGCAACCATGTCCGCCGCGGACTTCAAGGCGCGGTGTCTCGAGCTGATGGATGCGGTCGAGCGGACCGGTCGCTCGGTGGTCGTCACCAAGCGAGGTCGTCCGGTCGCGGTGCTGGGTCCGGTGCGCGTGCGTCGAACGTCCGCCTTCGGGTTCATGAAGGGCCGCATCCAGGTCCTGGGAGACATCGTGGCCCCCGTCGACGTGGACTGGAATGCCGAGCAATGATCCTGCTGGACACGCATGTGCTGGTGCATTACGCAAATAGCGACCGAAAGCTCGGCAAACGCGCGCGCTCGGAGATCGATCACGCGCTGGGACACGACGAGCTGTTCGTGTCCGCCTTGACGTTCTGGGAGATCGCGATGCTGATCGCGAAGCAACGCTTGCATCTCGAGACCACCGTTGCCGGATTTCGCGCGGCTGCCTTGCGGCAGGGCATCCAGGAGATCCCGGTCGATGGCGAGATCGCGATCGCAGCCGGCGAGCTGCCTGCAGCACACGGCGATCCGGTCGATCGCATGCTGGTGGCCACCGCGCTGGTTCGCGGAATCACCCTGATGACCGCCGACGATGTCCTGCTGCAGTGGCAGATGCGCGGCTACCGCACGCAAGATGCGACGGAGTAGCAACAACCGATCCCCCCGCGATTGGCTCTCTGGTCAGAACCGGGTGGTCCAGCTCACGACGCCGCCCGCGCGCGGCAGGAGCTGGAAGCTGGTGTGCTCGGCGACCGGGCGAGCCGCCGGCGCGGTCAGGTAGAGGACGACGGCGGTCGCCGCGGCGGCGAGGCCGATGCCGCCGACGATCGTGCCGGTGTTGCCGAGCGAGCGCGCATCGCTGTTGATCGATGCGCCGGTGGTGTCGCACACGTCGCCGGAGCAGTGCGCGCCGGCCTGATCCCACTTGTGCTTGGCCTCGAAGCCGAGGACCACGCCGACCCCGATCGCGACCACGCCGGCGCCGCCGACCGCGTAGCTGATGCGGTGCCGGCGGCGGCGCGCCCCGGAGTCCACGAGCGGGTCCTCGACCGGCTTGACCGGCGCGACCTGGACATCTCCTGCCGGCGGCGGTGCCGGGGGCTTGCGGTCCACGACCCGGGGCGCCTCGGGCGCCGGCTCGCGCGGCACCACCGCGAGCCTGGGCACCTCGACCTTGAGCTCCGCGCCGGACGCGGTGGCGTCGACGGTGGTCGACCAGCCCTGGTATCCGCCGGCCGCGGCGTCGATCGTGTAGGTCCCGGGGTCGACGGGAACCGGCGTGTCGAACAGCTCGGCCGGCACCGCGGTGCCATCGCGCCGCACGGTGAGCCCGGGCAGCCGGCTCGCGGGCGGCACGACGACGGCGAGCTTCACGAGCCGCGGCTGCAGGGTGGCTGCGCGATCGCGGGCGAGCTTGACGCGGCGATCGCCGCGCTTCTCGGCGAGCGATGCGGCCTCGCGGAACTCGGCCCAGGCGCTGGCGGTGCGCCCGGCCTTGTCGTAGCAGTCGGCGAGGTTGAGCCGCGTGCCGAGCTGATCGAACAGCTTGAGGCTGGTCTCGAACTTGGGGCACGCGTGCGCGACATCGCCGGCGGCGAGCAGCTTCTTGCCCTCGTCGAACAGCGCGTCGGCGGCGGCCTTGTCGCCCGAGCGCTGCGCCAGCGCGATCGAGCCGTGGAAGGTGACGAGGCCGAGGGCCGGAGCGAGGACGAGGGCGACGAGGGAACGCTGCATGGCCATGTCACCTGCGCTCGTCGGGAGAGCTCAGCGGATCCGGTCCCTGGGCCGGCCGCTTGTCGGTCGATCTGTCCCTGGGCTTGTCCGCCGGTGCTTGGCCGCGACCACCACGCCCATGCCGCCGACGCCGAGGACGCGCTCGACGAGGTACTTCCCCGCGAGCACATCCCCAGGACGCAGCGCTGCGCTCATCACAGGTACCATAACCGCCGGGGCGTTATAGTGCGAGACATGTCGCGCTGTCTCGCGGGTGTGCTGCTCCTGTTCGGGGCGGGCGCGTGCAACCAGATCTTCGGCGTCCCCGACGTCCACCAGGGCAACATCGACGAGTGCAAGACCGGCCTCGCCGCGTGCAGCCCCGACGCGACCTGCACGGACACGCCCGACAGCTACACCTGCACGTGCAACGCCGGCTTCACCGGCGACGGCAAGGCCTGCACCGACGTCAACGAGTGCGCCGCGGCGACCTCGCCGTGCGCGCCGCACGCCACCTGCAGCAACACGCCGGGCGCGTTCACCTGCACGTGCGACCAGAACTTCGCCGGCGATGGCGCGACGTTCTGCATGCCGTCGACGTTCAAGCACATCGCGCCGGCGGACGACTTCACGTGCGGGATCGGCGGCGACGGCGGCATGTACTGCTGGGGCAGCAACACGCTCGGCCAGCTCGGTGACGGCACGTTCGTCCCGCACGCCCGGCCGCGGCAGGTCGGCACCGCGACCGACTGGATCGCCGTCGGGGCGCGGCTGCGCAAGGCGTGCGGGCTGCGCAGCGATCACTCGCTGTGGTGCTGGGGCGCGGGCGCCAACGGCACGCTCGGCGACGGCATGCTCAAGGCCGAGCCGTCACCCACCAAGGTGATCTCGGACAAGCCGGTGGGATGGAAGGCATTCTCCGTCGGCAGGAACCGCTCGTGCGGCATCCACGACGACGGCAGCCTGGCGTGCTGGGGCGTGGACAACGTGGCCAACACGACCGCGGGGACGCCGGTCGCGATCGGCACCGATCAGGACTGGACGCAGATCTCGGTCGGCAATGTCGTGTGCGGCCTGCGCAACACCACGGGCGGCAACCTGTTCTGTTTCGGCCGAACGAACAACGGTGAGCTCGGCCTCGGCACGACCGTCTCGCAGGCTGCCCCGGCGCGCGTCGGCGCGGCCACCTGGAGCTCGGTCGGCGTCGGCTACTTCAACACGTGCGGCATTCAATCGAACGGCGCGCTGTTCTGCTGGGGCAACAACCCGCTCGGCAACACGCTCCGGTACGGCAACGCGCCGACGCAGGTCGGCACCGCCACCGACTGGACGAGCATCACGGTCGCGTCGAGCTCGATCGCGGGGCTGCGCGGCGGCGGCAGCGGCTTCCTGTGGGGCGATAACAGCCAGGGCGCGGTCGGCATCGCACAGCTCGGCGAGGTGGCCCAGCCCGCGGCGCTCAGCGGCACGGTCACCGGCTGGAGCGAGCTCGTCGCCGGCGACGTCCACGGCTGCGGGCTCAGCGGCGGCAAGCTGTACTGCTGGGGCAATGCCGGGGATGGCGAGCTCGGCGATGGTTCGGTCGCCAACCTCTACGCACCGGTGCGGGTCAGCAACGACAGCTGGGCGCAGGTCGCCACCGGCGCCGGCGGCACGTGCGGTCTGCGCAGCGACAGCGCGCTGATGTGCTGGGGCTTCAACCTCGCCGGCGGAGTGGGCTTCGGCAACACCGATCCGGTGCTGGCGCCGACGCGCGTCGGCACCGACATGTGGAGCGCGATCGGCACCGCCAGCAGCGCTGCGTTCGCGGGCGTGTTCTGCGGCGTCCGCGGAGGCACGCTCGTGTGCTGGGGCGATAACTCCTCCGGCCAGGTCGGCATCGGCAACACGACGTCGCCGCAGCTCACCCCGATCGGCGTGACCACGCCGGCCGGTTCGCTGTGGAGCGAGATCTCGAGCGCCCAGCACACCTGCGCGATCAGGTCCGACGCGACGCTGTGGTGCTGGGGCGCCGACGAGACGGGCGAGCTCGGCGATGGCAACAGCGGAACACCCCCGGTCCCGGCGCCGAGGTCGGCGCTGGCGGGCGCGTGGCTCCACGTCGCGACCGCGACCTACAACAGCCCGATCGGCTCGACCGGCGTCACGTGCGGCATCAAGACCGATCACACGCTGTGGTGCTGGGGTCGCGACGACGAGGCAGCGCCGACCGAGACCTCCGCGCAGCACCACGTGCCGACCCAGGTCGGGACCGATAGCGACTGGGCGACGATCAGCACCTCGGGCAGCTCGACGTGCGGCTTGAAGATGAACGGTGCGCTGTACTGTCGCGGGCGATGGCTCGGCGATGGCTCGGCCAGCGAGTCGTCGAGCATGGTGCGCGTCGGTGCGGCCACGTGGAAGTCGGTCAGCTGCGGAAACGAGACCTGCGCGGTCAAGACCGACGGCTCGCTGTGGTGCTGGGGCAACGACGGAGGCGGCATCCTCGGCGATGGCTCCACGGGGATCGCCGACCCGATGACGCTGTCCGTTCCGACCACCATGTCGCCGACCCGGATCGGCACCGACACCGACTGGGCCACCGTCTCGGCGCGCGGCGGCACCTCGTGCGCCACCAAGATCAGCGGCGCGCTGTGGTGCTGGGGCTTCGGCGCCGCGATCACGCCGCAGATCAAGACCTCGCCGGTCGCGATCGACTGAGGCGCGGCGCTCAGCCGTGCGCGACGCGGGCGATCGCGGCGTCCTTGCCGTGCTGCCACAGCGCGCGCTCGATCGCGAGCAGCATCGGCCCGAAGGTGGCGCGGTCGAGCGCCGACACCACGAAGCCGCCGCCGCCGTTGGCGAGGTGCTCGGCGTCGGCCGCCGCCAGCCGGTCGGCCTTGTTCCACACCAGGATGCGCGGCTTGTCGATCAGGCCGAGGTCGGCGAGGATGCCCTCGACGGCGCGGATCTGCTGATCGCGGTCGGGATCGGCGGCGTCGACGACGTGGACCAGGAGGTCGGCGTCGGCCATCTCCTCGAGCGTGGCGCGGAACGCGCGGGTCAGCTCGGCCGGCAGGTCGCGGATGAAGCCGACGGTGTCGGTGATCACGACCTCGCGCTCGTGCGGGAACCTGAGCCGCCGCGAGATCGGATCGAGCGTGGCGAACAGCTTGTCGGCGGCGAGCGCGTTGCCCTCGGTCAGGCTGTTGAGCAGGGTCGACTTGCCGGCGTTGGTGTAGCCGCAGATCGCGATGATCGGGACGTCGCGATCGGTCCGGCGCTGGCGGCGCAGCCGGCGATCGCCGGCGAGGTCCTCGAGCCGCTTCTCGAGCAGGTTGATCCGCTCGCGCGCCCGGCGGCGGTTGATCTCGAGCTTGGTCTCGCCGGGGCCGCGCCCGCCGATCCCGGCCTTGCCGCCGGGGCCGGCGGTGAGCCGCGACATCATCGTGTTCTTCTCGACCAGGCGGGGCAGCGCGTAGCGCAGCTGGGCGAGCTCGACCTGGAGCTTGCCGTCGCGGCTGGTCGCGTGCTGCGCGAAGATGTCGAGGATCAGCATCGTGCGGTCGATGACCTTGAGCTCGGTGGCGGCGATGATCGCGCGGGCCTGTCCGGGCGACAGGTCGGGGTCGAAGATCACGAGCTCGGCGCCGAGCTGCATCGCGCGCAGGAGGATCTCGTCGAGCTTGCCGCGGCCGACCAGGTACCTGGGATCGGCCTCCGGGCGGTTCTGGATCAGCACGTCGAGCACCTTGACGCCGGCGGTGCGGCACAGCTCGCGCAGCTCGGCGACCCGGGCCTCGCCCGACGAGGCGCGCGCGCGGCCGATCGCGACGTGGACCAGCAGCGCGCGGTCCTTGCCGGCGTCGGTCGCGGCGACCCGGCGCGCCCGGCCGAACTCGGCCTCGAGGCTCGCGATCAGCTCGACGAAGTTGGTCTCGGGCGCGGTCGCCGGCTCGGGCGGCAGCTCGCGCCACGGCCGATCGGCCGGCGCATCGCTGACCAAGTGGCCGATGAACAGCTTGCCCGGCCGGCCGGCGGCGTCGACGGTGATCGCCGCCACGGCGTCGAGCCGCAGCAGCGCGAGGTCGGTCAGGTCGTCGCGGGTCAGCGGCTCCCCGCGCAGGTGGGTATGGACCAGCCGGAGGCCGCGGAACCGGCCCTGGCCGCCGCGCATGCGGCCGACATCGGGCAAGACGATCTTGGAGGCGTCGCCCACGAAGGCATGCTGGATCGCGCCGCGCCGATCGATCAGCACGCCGATCTGGCGGTGGAGCTGCGCACTTTGCGCGGCCAGCTGCGCGGCGAGCTCGCCCGACACCACCTCTGGGGGCGCCACCCTCCGGCGGTACAGCCGCTCCAGCGCTTTGATCTCGCTCGCCTTGAGGCCTGTGAGATTTCCTGTGACCTCTTCCTGCATCCGATCGCACGGGGAATCTACCCATTGCGCGCCGGATTGCCACCGATATAGTGCGGCTCGTGGCTCGCCGGTTCTGCGCCCTCGTGGCGCACCCGCATGTGGAGGCGCTCGGTGAGCTCGCCGAGCTGCTCGGCGGGCTGGGACTCACGGTCGAGACCGCGCGCTCGACGGTGGAGGCGATGAACAAGCTGCGCTCGCAGGCGGTGCACGTCCTGGTCGCCAACCACGTGTCGGCGAGCTTCGACGGCGTCGCGCTGCTCGAGGCCAGCGTGCTGCACGCCCCCGAGGCGCTTCGGATCGCGCTGGTGTCGTCGCCCGACGAGGCAGTCGAGCTCGACTACCGCCCACCTCACGGTGGCACGATCATCCGGCTGGTCGCCAAGGCGAGCGAGCGCAGCCGCCTGGTGGCGCTGGTCGGCGAGGGTGTGAAGTTCCTGACGCTGGTCGAGGACCAGCGCGACCTGGTGCGCAAGCTGTCGCTCGACCAGACCAAGCTGCAGCGCCGCGAGACTCTGCTCGATGTCGTGGTAAGGGAGCGCACCAAAGAGCTCGAAGAGAGCTACGAGAAGCTCAAGGCCGCCAACCGTCAGGCGCTGTTCGGGCTGGCCGAGGCGATCGAGGCCAAGGATCCGTACACCAAGGGCCACTGCGGCCGGGTCGCGGCGTACTCGCTCGTGCTCGCCAGGGAGGCCGGCTACCCCGCCGAGGGGCTCGAGACCCTCGAGTTCGGCGCGTTCCTCCACGACATCGGCAAGATCGGCATCCGCGACGCCGTGCTGCTCAAGCCCGGCCCGCTCGACGACAACGAGTGGGCGCACATGCGCGAGCACCCGTCCAAGGGCCACGACATCGCGTCGAAGATCTCGATGCTGCACCCGATCATGCCGGCGGTGCGCAACCACCACGAGCGCTGGGACGGCGGCGGCTACCCCGACAAGATGAAGGACACCGAGATCCCGCTCGTCGCGCGGATCGTCGCGATCGCCGACGCCTACGACGCGATGTCGACCGATCGGCCGTACAAGAAGGCGCTCTCGCTCGAGGAGTGCGAGGCGATCCTGCGCAAGACCGCGGGCAAGATGTACGACCCGGATCTGATCGAGGTGTTCGTGTCCAGGCACCTCGGCGCGCTGTACCGCGACGACTACGAGGGCCTCGAGTACGACGGCGCGGTCGCCTCGTCGTAGCGGACGCGGGTGATCCCCCCCGAATGACCGGGCGCCTGCATTCCGCTGTTGACGGGTGCAGGATCGATGCGCAGGCTGGAGGGGACACCATGTCCAAGGTCTCTCTTCGCCGGCTGCTATCGAAGCTGACCGCACTCGCGCTGTCGACCTCGGCGGTCGGCGTGGCGGCCGCGCAGCCGGCGCGCGACGAGCCCGGCCTCGACGTCGAGGACAGCGAGCTCGACGCGAGCCTGGCGATCGATCCCGGCCCGCTCGACGCGCAGGATGCCGCCGCCGCGCTCGGTCGCAGCCTCGCGATGGCGCTGAGCCAGCTGCGCCCGCTGTCGGCGACGCACCTCGCGGCGACCTGGTGCCTGTCGGACGATGCGCTGCGCCGGCTCGCGGTCGCGCACGCGCTCGAATGGACGTTCTCGCTCGTCGGCGACGCGCTCGTCATCGATCACCTGTCGCGCGACGACGATCCGGCGATCCGCGCCGCGTCGGCGCGCGCCGCGTGGGCCCGGCGCGTCACCGGCGGGGACCCCGGCGTGCTCGCGCGGCTGAGCCGCGATCCGGATCCCCGGGTGCGCGCCGTCGCAGCCTCGGCCCGGTCGTCGTAGCCAGGCTCACGGCCAGCGCAGCCGGTCCCGCACAGCCGGTCCTCGGGGCATGCTATAGGAGCGTCGTGCTGGAGACACTTGCCAAGGGATTTCGCACCGCTCGCGAGCGGCTGACCGGCGTCGCCGAGCTCACCGACGAGGTGATCGAGGACGCGCTGCGCGACGTCCGGCTGTCGCTGCTCGAGGGCGACGTCGAGTTCCGCGTGGTCAAGCGGTTCCTCGAGCGGGTCAAGGAAGCCGCGCGCGGCAAGCAGGTCGAGCTGCGCGCCAAGAGCAAGGAGTACGGCACGCGCACGATCACCCCCGACCAGGCGTTCATCGCGATCTGCCAGGACGAGCTGATCAAGATGATGGGCCCGGTCGAGACCGAGCTGCGCTGGGCGAAGAAGGGCCCGACCGGCATCATGATGGTCGGCCTCCAGGGCTCGGGCAAGACCACCACGTCTGCGAAGATCGCCAAGCGCCTCAAGGAGCGTGGCGGCAAGAAGGTCATGATGGCGTCGCTCGACGTCAATCGCCCCGCTGCGCAGGAGCAGCTGGCCGTGCTCGGCTGCGACGTCATCATCTACGACACCGCCGGCCGGCTCGCGATCGACGAGCCGCTGATGCAGGAGCTCGAGGACATCGACAAGGCGGCGACCCCCGCCAACATCTTCCTCGTGCTCGACGCGATGACCGGCCAGGACGCGGTCAACGTCGCCGAGGCGTTCAACCAGCGGCTCAACCTCGACGGCGTGATCATGACCAAGCTCGACGGCGACGCGCGCGGCGGCGCGGCGCTCTCGGTCAAGGAGATCACGGGCAAGCCGATCAAGTTCCTCGGCATGGGCGAGTCGCTCGACAAGCTCGAGGAGTTCCGGCCCGAGGGCCTGGCGTCGCGCATCCTCGGCATGGGCGACATCGTCGGCCTGGTCAAGGACTTCGAGCAGGTCGTCAACGCCGAGAAGGCGGAGGAAGACGCGCTCCGCATGCTCAAGGGCAAGTTCGACATGCAGGACTTCCTCGAGCAGATCAAGCTGATCCAGAAGATGGGCTCGCTCAAGGACCTGTTCGAGAAGCTGCCGTTCTTCGGCGGCGGCCTGCCCGAGGGCGTCAACCTCGACGACCGCGAGCTCACCAAGATCGAGGCGATGATCTCGTCGATGACGCGCGAGGAGCGCACCAACCCGCAGGTGTTCGTGGCGACGACCTGGGAGGACTTCGTCGCGACGTCCGGCAAGCAGGCCAAGCGCCGCCGCGCCGACTTCAACACGGGCCGGGTCAAGCGGGTCTCGAACGGCTCCGGCCGCAGCGAGCAGGAGGTCAAGGAGCTGCTCCAGAAGTTCGCCCAGATGCGCCAGATGATGGTGCAGCTCGGCGCGTCGACGGGCCTGATGGGCAAGATCCCCGGCTTCAAGCAGTTCTCGCAGATGAAGAAGCTCGCCAACATGGACATCAACGCGCTGATGAGCGCCGGCGGCGGCCTGCCGCCCGGCCTCGGCGAGGGCGCGGGCATGCCCAACATGCCGGCGATGCCCGGGATCCCGACCGGCCACGTGCCCGGTCTGCCCAAGGGCTACACGCCACCCGGCAGCAAGGGCGTCGTCGGCCAGACCCGCGCGAGCGACAAGCAGAAGTCGCGCGACAAGCGCAAGGCCGAGAAGGCCGCGCGCAAGAAGAACCGCCGCTAAGAGCATGGACCTGTGAGCGCCGACACTGCGAGAGACGGCACTTCGGGCGAAGCTCGCAGCCGCGTGACGGAATCTGCCGGGACCACCGTGGTGCGTGCGATCATGCGGCCAATCGGCCTCGTTGCGATGGCGCTCGCGATCGTGCTCGCGCTCGCCGTCGGTATCCCGTGGCTGATCGACCTGGTGTGGTGATCGCGGAGCTGCGACGCGAAGCGGTCCGATCAGGTCAGGTCCGAAAGTAGGCTAGCTTGCGACCATGGCGCGCCGCGCTGACTTCGATCTCGCCGCCGAGCTGGGCAAGCCGAGCTTCACGCCCGGTGCGCGCGATGCGCCGGCGCTGGTCGATCTGATCGTCGCGGGCGACGAACCCGCCACCCCCCGCGCCGCGGCTGCGCTCGCGAAGCTCGGCGAGCCGGCGCGCGCCGCGATCGCCGCGCGGTTCGCCGCTGCCGATGACGGCGCCCGGGCCCGGCTCGTCGCCGCGCTCGGCCTGCTCGCGCGCGCCGGTGACGCCGAGGCGCGCCAGCAGCTGGTCGCGCTGGACGATCCTGCCCCCCGCGTGCGCAAGGCCGTCGCCATCGCGCTCGGCAAGCTCGGTGGCGACGACGCGCGCGCCGCGCTGATCGCCCGGTGGGATGCCGGCGACGCCGCGCCGGACGAGCGCCGGGCGCTGGCCGAGGCGCTCGGCAAGATCGGCGGCGACGACGCGGTCGCGCGACTCAAGGCGCTCGACGCCGGCGGCGATGCCGAGCTCGCGCGGCGGCGCGATCGCGGCGTGCTCATGGCCGAGCGCACCGCCGGCCGCGGTGTCGCGTCGATGATCATCGACGATGTCGCGCCGCCGGCACCGCTCGCGGTCCGGCTCGGCTGCCGGCCCGGTCTGGGCACGCTGCTCGTCGAGGAGCTCGCCGCGCTCCACCTCGCCGCGCAGCCGATCGGCGATCGCGGCGCCGAGCTCCGGCTCGACCGGCCGCTGTCGGCGCTGTTCGCCGCGCGGTTGTGGGCGACGCTCGCGATCCCGTTCCCGCTGCCCGCCGGCGACGACCTCGCTCGCGCGATCACGCAGACCGTCACATCGCCCGCGCTGCTCGGCGTCCTGCGCGCCTGGACGCGCGGGCCGATCCGCTGGCGCCTCGGCTTCGCGCACGGCCACAAGCGCGCCGTCGTGTGGCACGTCGCGCGCGACGTCGCCGCCGCCGCCCCCGCGCTGATCAACGATCCGACCGCGACCACCTGGGACATGATCGTCGACGACGGCGCGGGCACCGTCGACGTCGCGCCGCGCCGGCTCGACGATCCGCGCTTCGCCTACCGCGTCGCCGACATCCCCGCCGCCTCGCACCCGACCGTCGCCGCCGCGCTCGCCTGGCTCGGCGAGGCGCGCCCCGGCGATCGCGTCTGGGACCCGTTCTGCGGCTCCGCGGTCGAGCTCGTCGAGCGCGCCCGGCGCGGTCCGCTGCACGCGCTGCTCGGCACCGACCTCGATCCCGGCGCGCTCGACGCCGCGCGCGCCAACCTCACCGCCGCCGGCGTCGCCGCCGTTCTCGCCGTCGCCGACGCCCGCAACCACGCCCCCGGACCGCCCGGATCGATCGATCTGATCCTCACCAACCCACCGCTCGGCAGCCGCGTCGCGCTCGACGCCGCCGCCCTGCTCGTCGCCGCCCTGCCCAACTTCGCCCGCGCCCTCGCGCCGCATGGCCGCCTCGTCTGGATCACGCCGTCGCCGCGCAAGACCACAGCCATCGCCGAGCAGCTCGGCCTCGTCCGGACCCGCAGCCACACCGTCGACCTCGGCGGCGTGCGCGGCCAGCTCGAGCGCTGGGACTGCCGGTAGTTCCGACGCGGCCATTGCGGCACGCTGCTCGCGCCCACCACGCAGCACCATGGACCGCGCGCGAGCATCCGGCATGGAGCTCGCACGCTGGGACCCGCGATCGCATTGGAGTAGGCTTCCTGCGCCCACGTGGCGAGCTACTGTCGCCGATCCAGGAGCCCCGGTCACCCCTGATCCACAAACCGCCGCCGCTGATCCCAGCGCCCCGGTCGCGTCAGATTCCGACGCTCCGAACGTGGCCGCTTCCGTCGTCCCTGCGGTCGCCGAGTCGGTCGCTCCGGTCCTCGCCGATCCCATCGCCGTCGATCCTGAAGCCGTCGCGGCAGAGGATGCCGAGGCGTCGCGCGCCGCCGACCCGCAGCCATCGATCGTCGGCGCGGCGATCCAGACGTGGCTGCGCTACCTCGTGCCGCTCACGCTCCTGTCGGCGGTCGCGCTGTCGCCGCTGATCGCATTCGCGCTCGCGACCCGGCCGCCTGCGGATCTCGCCGCCGCGAAGTCGGTGGTCTCGCGCGGCTGGACCGTGCTCGCGTTCGCATGGCTGGGCCAGCTCCTGCTCGTCGGCGGCGCCTCGGCGGTGACCACCGGCCGGCCGCCGCAGCTGCGCGCATTCGCCGGCGGGCTGCTCCAGCTCGTTCGCGCTGTCCTGCCCTGCCTCGCCGCGGTCGCCGCGATCGCGATCGGCAGCCTCGCCCTCGCCGTGCCCGGCGTGATCCTGCTCGTGCTGCTGTCGCTGACCGCTGCCAGCCGCGAGCGCGGCCTGTCGGCGCCGCTGCTCGACAGCATCGCGACCGTCCGCCGCCAGTGGCTCGCCGTCGCGCTGACGGTCGCCGCGCTGTTCGCGATCGACGCCGCGATCGGCGTGCTCGCGTTCCAGCGGTTCGTCCCGCCGCTGCCGAAGCAACCGACCCCCGCCCAGCTCGCCGGCATCCGCGACTTCGCCCGCGCGATCGTCATCACCCTCGTCGTGGTGTCGCCGCTGCCCGCCACCGTGCTCGCGACTCTCCACGCACGTCGATCGACATGACAGCGCCAGCGCGCGGCGCAGCGACGCTGACCCGCAATCGCAAGCGCGCGTGTGTACGCTTTGTCATGGCGAGCGAGCAAGAACGGCCGGCCGGGCGGTTACTCGGCGAGCCAGCGCGCGAGCACGGCCCGAACATCGTCGGCGTCGTGCGCGACGGCGACGCGCGGTTCGTTGACCGGCGTGGCGCGCTGGCCGAACCAGATGGCGCGCCAGCCGGCGCCCAGCGCGCCCGCGATGTCCGCCGGCCAGGAGTCGCCGATGTGGATGCCGCGCGCGGCGCCGAGGACCGCGAGGGCGTGGTCGAAGATCCGGCGATCCGGCTTCTCGATGCCGATCGCGCCCGAGTCGATGATCGCGTCGAACGCATCGGCGATGTGGATCTCGGCGAGCAGCTCGGCGAGGCGGCCCTCCGAGTTCGACAGCACCCCGACCGGCACGCCGCGCGCACGCAGCTCGCGCGCCAGCGCGACCATGCCCGGGATCTCGGCGCGCCACAGGTTGGCGCGCGGCTGCTCGGCCCATAGCCACTCGACCAGCGCCGGGATCTGCTCGGCGGCGATGCCCGCGCCCGCGAGCAGGTTCGCCATCAGCTCGCGCCAGGGATGGCCGCCGGCGGGATCGACCAGCCGGTCGTAGTGCTGCCAGGCGGCAGGAGCGGCGGCCGCGAGGGCAGCGCGCTCGACCACGACCCCGCGCTCGGCGAGGCGGCGCGCGAGGAATGCCAGGTCCAGATCGATCACGGTCTGACCGGCGTCGAAGGTGACGGCGAGGGGTTCGATGACGGTTCCGGTGGCGGGTTGCAATGAGGGTATACTCACCCGATGGCTGATGGGCAGACCGCCGCCTCGCCCGTACCGGGAGCGGTGGTGGTCTGGACCGGTGCGGCGCCGACGATCCAGGCGTTCCGCATCCCGGCGAGCGGCCTGGTCCTCGGCCGCGAGCTGCTCGCCACCACGACCGACGACCGGATCAGCCGCCAGCACGCGCGTGTCGCCTGGCGCGACCGCGGGTTCGTCGTGACCGATCTCGGCAGCCGCAACGGCACGTACACCGGCGGCAACCCGCTGGTCGACCGCGAGGTGACCGTGACCGCGCCCTCGGTGGTCCGAACCGGCCGCACGGTGTCGGTGCTGCTCGACGACATCCGGCGGTTCGAGAACGCCGAGATCTCGAGCGCGCACGATGCGATCGTCGGGCCGAGCACGGCGCCGCTGTGGCGCGCGGTCGAGCAAGCCGCGCACGCCGGCGACAACCTGCTGCTCCTCGGCGAGCCGGGCACCGGCAAGGGCCGGATGGCGCACGGCTATGCCCGGGCGCGCAACCGCCGCGAGGCGGTGTTCAACCCGATGATCCAGGCGGTCCCGCTCGACCGCGTGGTGAGCGACGCGACCGAGACGGTGATCCTCGAGCAGGTAGGCAAGCTCGGTGCCCAGAACCTGGCGACGCTCGCGCGGCTGCTCGCGCGGCCGGACCTGCGGTTCGTGACCACGGCGGTGGTGCAGCTCGAGCACCTCGGGGTCGCCCCCGAGATCGCACAGGCGCTGTCGACGCGCGTGATCATGGTGCCGCCGCTGCGCGACCGGCCCGACGAGATGGCGTTCCTGGTCAACGACGCGGTCCGCGGCGCCGAGCCGGGGCTGCAGATCCACTCGACGCTGGTCGAGGTCTGTCTGCTCCGGCCATGGCCGGGCAACGCGCGCGAGCTGATCGCCGAGGTCGGCCGCACCGCGCACACGGTCGCAGCGCAGGGCAAGAACAACATCCGCGGCGAGGACCTCGACAACGACGCCGGCCACCTGATGGTCGGCGCGCCGACGATCAACGCCGCCGCGCAGCCGACCGCGACCGGCAAGCTGCGCCGCAAGCGCAACTCGTCACGCCCGAGCAACGACGAGTGACCCGCGGCGGGTGACCGAGCGACGAGCGCCCGTGGACCGGCGGGTCACAGCCCGTGGCGCTGGACGGCCTGGCGCACGTCGCGCGGCGCGTCGTGGGCCAGCTCGCACTGGTGGATCTCGATCGTCAGGTGCGCGATGTCGAGCGCCGACAGCACGGCGTCGCGATAGTCGGTCACCTCGCGCGGCCGCGCGGTCACCACCGAGACGATGCAGCTGCGGCGGCCGGGACCGAGCTCCCAGACGTGGAGATCGGCGACCCGGACGTCGTCGATCGCCTCGAGCCGCTCGCGCACGATCCGCTCGTGGTGCGGCGACGATACGACGTCGAGCAGCTGCCGGCTGGCCTGGCGGCACAGGCTGACCGCCCACCACACGATCACGCCGCCGCCGATCAGACCCATCAGCGGGTCGAGGTACCACATGCCGGCCCACCAGCCGAGCGACAGGGCGGCGACCGCGAGCAGCGACGTCATCCGTGGTCGTGGTCGTGGTCGCGATGGTCCCCGTGGCCGTGATCGTGGCCGTGGCCGTGGCCGTGGCCGTAGTGATGGCCGCGGCTGAGCAGCCCGGTCGACACGATGTTGACGACGAAGCCCAGCGCGGCGACCGGCAGCGAGTCGCGATAGTCGACCGTGGGATGCGTGATCAGGTTCTCGCAGCCCTCGAACGCCATCCACAGCGCGACCAGCGTGAGCAGCACGCCGCTGGTGTAGCCGGCGAGCGCGTAGACCTTGCCGGTGCCGAAGCTGAAGGTGTCGCGGCCGGCGCGGGTGCGGGCGTACCAGTAGGCGACCAGGGTCAGCCCGAGCGCCCCGACGTGGGTCCCCATGTGCCAGCCGTCGGCCTTGAGCGCGACCGAGCCGGTCCACCATCCGACGATCAGCTCGCCCACCATCATCACCGCGGTGATCGCCACGACCCAGCGGGTCCGGCGCTCACCGTGGCGGTTGTGCTCGCGGTCGTCCTCGTGGTGCACGTGCTCGGACAGGTCGTGTGCTTGCATCCCCCTCGGAGTGTAGCCGTATCATCGCGCGGTGCCCAAGCACCCGGTCACGATGGCGATCCGCGCGCTGCGCGCCGCCGGCGTCGCGTTCGTGCCGCATCTCTACCCCTACGAGCCGCGCGGCGGGACCCGCGCGTCGAGCGAGGCGCTCGGCGTGCCCGAGCACAGCGTGATCAAGACGCTGATCTTCGAGAGCGAGCATCGCGAGCCGCTGTGCGTCCTGATGCACGGGGACCGTGAAGTCTCGGTGAAGCAGCTCGCGCGCACGATCGGCGCCAAGACGGTGGCGCCCTGTGCTCCGGACGTGGCCGATCGGCATTCGGGGTACCAGGTCGGCGGCACCTCGCCGTTCGGGCTGCGCCGGGCGATGCCGATCTACCTGCAGTCGACCATCCTCGAGCTGCCCCGGATCTACATCAACGGCGGCGCGCGCGGTTTCCTGGTCGAGATCGATCCGCGCGACGCACAGCGCGTGCTGGCGCCGACCCTGGTCGACGTCGCGGTGGATCCATAGCGGGCTCTGGCCGGACCTCACAATGCTGTTCCATTCGCTTCGCGGGTATATCCGGGTTGCATCCGGAGGCACGTTGGAACACCCTCCTGGGCACTGTGACGACCGGTGATCCCGTGACCAACCGTGCCTTCTGCGAAGCCCCGACCGTCCGCTCGGGCGGCGGTGGCGACGTGACCGACGGAGACGACGGGGTCCCCAAGCCGCCCCGCGACCGCGCCGAGTCGTCCGGAGCCGTGGCCCGAGTAGGCGGGGCCGATCCCGCCCCGGAGGGCCGCCGCGGCCGGCTGCTGATCGTCGACGACGAGGTCGTGGCGTCGGGGTCGCTGCGCCGGCTGTTCTCGGGCGAGCTCGAGGTCACCGTGACCAACCGCGGCCGCGAGGCGCTCGATCTCCTGCGGTCCGGCCAGCGGTTCGACGCCATCCTGTGCGACCTGCTGATGCCCGAGGTCACAGGAATCGAGCTCCACGCCGAGCTCCGGCGGATCGCCCCGGACCAGGCCGATTGCATGATCTTCCTCACCGGAGGTGCATTTTCTGAAAGCTCGCAGGCGTTTCTCGACGGGATTGTCAATCCTTGGTTCGAGAAGCCGTGCAACCTGGAGCAGCTCCGGGCGGCTGTGCGCGAAGTCGTTGTGCGTAATGGCGGTAGATAGGCGCACCCCGAATTCGTCGGCTCGGTTGTGGGCAAACGGCGGTATAAGCCGTTTAGGTGTCCCGCGTCCCGTCGGCAGGTCCGCGCCAGGCAGCTGGCACCCGGTCTATCCGGGTCCTGGTCGTGGACGACGATCGCATGCAGCTGCGGGCGATCGAGCGCGTGCTGCGCGACCAGCACGAGGTCGATCTCACGGTCGCCGATAACGCGATCGACGCGATGATCGCTGTCGGGGCGCTCAAACCCGACCTGGTGATCATGGACATCTTGATGCCGGGACTCGACGGCATCGAGGCCTGCCGGCGGATCAAGAGCAACCCGGAGACCCGCGATATCCAGATCGTGCTCGCGAGCGCGATGATGACTCCGGAGCTCGAGCGCGCGGCGCGTCACGCCGGCGCACGGCGCGCGGTCACCAAGCCGGTCGACCTGGTCGAGCTCCTGGGCTCGACGGTCGCGCAGAGCGAGCCCGCGGGCGGCGGCCAGCCCGCCCCGGCTCCGACGATCCGCGGCGCGAACCTGCTGGTCGAGATGCTGGTCGAGGCCGGC
>VBLP01000734.1 GCA_005887925.1 Deltaproteobacteria bacterium
GAGCGAGGCGTCGAGCGACATCTGCGTGTCCTCGACCTCCTTGGCGTACTCCTTGCGGAACAGCTGGCGCATGAACTGGCGCAGCTCCTTGGGATCGAAGCGGTAGCCGCTGATCAGCGCGTCGAGCGCGGCGGCGAACTCGGCGGCGCTCTGGTAGCGATCGGCGACGTCGCGCGACAGCGCCTTGAGGCAGATCGCGTCGAGCTCGGGGGTGACCCGCCGGTTGAAGTCCGACGGCGCGGGCACCTCGGCCTTGCGCACCTTCTCCATCAGCGCGAACTCGGTGTCGCCGCGGAACAGCTTCTCGGTGGTCAGCATCTCGTGCAGGATGATGCCGGCCGAGAACACGTCGGTGCGCGCGTCGAGCGGCATGCCGCGGATCTGCTCGGGCGACATGTAGCTGAACTTGCCCTTGAGGATGCCGATCTCGCTGGTGAACTTGACGAGGGCCTGGGCGATGCCGAAGTCGAGCAGCTTGACGTCGCCGTCGTACGACAGCCGGACATTGGACGGCGACACGTCGCGGTTGACGATGTTGAGCTGCCGGCCCTCGGGGCCGATCAGGGTGTGCGCGAAGTGCAGGCCCTCGGCGATCCGGGCGGCGATGTAGACCGCGTGCGGCACCGGGATGCGCTGCTGGGTCTCCTGGCAGCGCCGCAGCACCTGCGTCAGGTCGCGCCCGCCGATGTACTCCATCGTGATGAAGTGCCGGCCGTCGTGCTGGCCGAGCTCGAGGGTCTCGACGATGCAGCGGTTCTGCAGGAGCAGGGCGAGCTTGCCCTCGCGGTGGAACATGTCGACGAAGCGCGCCTCGCGCGCGAGCTGCGGCCGCATGACCTTGACCGCGAGCAGGCGGCGCGGACCGATCTGCGGGCGGGCGCGATAGACCTCGGCCATGCCGCCGCGCGCGATCAGGCCGAGCAGGTAGTAGCGGCCGAACGGCACCGGATCGCCCGGCGCACCCGGCGATAGCTTGCCCTCTTGCGACGGACGCTCGGACACCATCGGCGACGCTACCACTTCACCACGAGCCGCTGGCCCGGTTCGATCTGCACCGAGCGGACCTCGGTCCGCACCCCGGAGTCGTCCTTGAGGATCATCTTGAGCTTGCGGCCGTCGGCGGGGGCGGCGACCCCGACGTCCGGGGATGTGATGCCGAGGTCGATCATGGTACCGGGCGACTTGGGGTTCTCGATCGCGATGCGGCCGAACGGGCGCTCGAGGCGATTCTCGACGACCCCCCAGCGAAACGCCATCGTCGCGGCCTTGCCCGGCTCGACCGTCGCGTACTCGAACAGCGCCATCTCGTACCTGGGATTGAAGCACAGGCCCTTGTAGCTGCCGGGAGCGACGGTGAGGCCCTTGTCGGGTAGCTTGCCGGGCAGGCGCTGGCGGTTGAGCCACAGCTCGGTGCACGGCAGGCTCGACGAGATCTCCAGCGTGCCGAGCCCCTCGCGGTCCTTGATCAGCTCGGCGCGCACGGCGTCGGCGTTGCCGCCGACCGGGCGTTGCACCAGGTAGCGGCGGTAAAACTCGCGCTTCTCGCGCTCGGCCCCGAGCTTGTCGTAGGTCGCGCCGAGCTCGCGCAGGAAGCCCGGCAGATCGGGCGCCAGCGCGTAGCCCATGTGGAAGTAGACCAGCGCGTCGCCGTAGTGCCGGGCGGTGAACGCGGCGCGGCCGAGCGCGAAGCCGCGGCGGGCCTCGGCGGTCTGCTCGGCGAGCACGAGCTTGTCGGCGAACGGATCGGTGGTGCTGGCGAGCCGGGCGGCCTCGGCGGCGGCGGCGCCGTGCTCGGACGGATCGGCGACCGCGGCGGCGTGCTCGCTCCACGCCTCGGCGGCGCGCTCGTTCTGCCCGGCGAGGGTCCACAGCGTGGCGAGCTGTCTGGCCTCCGGACTGCCGGGGCCGCGCGCGACCACCAGCGCCTGGTAGAGCGGGATCGCCCGGGGCCAGTCGCGGGCCTTCGCGGCGCGCTGCGCCGGTGCGAGCAGAAACTCCGAGAGCTGGGCGCGCGGCCGGCGCGTCGCCACGGTCTGATGGAGCGGCGCCGGTCAGGGCGACGATCGCTGTCGCACCAGCTCGTACCCTCACGTCCCCAAGGTAGCACGGCCCACCTCACTTACCGTCGAGTTAGGGCGCGTCGCTGTGATAGCTTCCACCGAGCCCGGTGGACCTGCGGACCGGGGGGTGTCGAGCCACGGGCCGACGTGATGCAAGTCGTAATCCTCGAACGCAACAAGCTCGTGGGGCGCAAGGTGGCTCGGCTGTTCGCGGCGACCGGCGCGTCGGTGGTGTTGCTCGAGGATCCGGCGGCGGTCGCGGCCGCGCTCGACGGGGCGGACGTCGTGTGCGCCGACACGTTCGACGGCGAGCTGGTCGCCGAGCAGGTCCGCGCGCGGTCCGGGCTGCGCGGCGTGCTGTGGACCGCCGAGCCGATGCGGCGATCGCTGCGCTACCTGGTCGAGTCGGCGGCGATCGACCACGTCCTGGGCCGCCGCGACTTCGAGTCGCCGCCGCGGGCGTGGGAGCTGACGATGCTGGCGCGCCGGCTCGCGGGTGCCCCGGCGCCGCCGCTCGGCGGCTACCTCGACTGGGGGTTCGCCGCGATCGACATCGCCGTGCGCGCCACCGCCGACCGCGACGCCGCCGCCGCCCGGATCCAGGACTTCGTCGCCGCGCTCGGCGTGCCGCGCCGGGTCGCCGAGATGTTCGCCGAGCTCGGCCACGAGCTGATCATGAACGCCATGTACGACGCGCCGATCGATGCCTTCGGCCGGCCCAAGTACGCCGCCGACCGCAAGGCCGACATCGTGCTCGCCGACCACGAGCGCCCGGCGCTGCGGGTCGCGACCGACGGCACGCGGCTCGCGCTGCAGATCCGCGATCCGTTCGGCCGGCTCGAGCGCCGCCACGTGGTCGACGGCCTGGCGCGCGGGCTCGCGGGCGGCGAGCTCGATCGCTCGCACGGTGGCGCGGGGCTGGGCATGCTGGTGTGCCACAATGCATCCACCGCGCTGTTCTTCGACGTCGCCGCCAACCGCCACACCGAGGTCACCGCGCTGTTCGACCTCGATCTGAACCTGCGCGAGCTGCGGACCCACGCCAAGTCATTGCACTTCTGGAGACAGTGATGCAGAGCGTCGATCGAGCCGTGAATCGTCCGTCGCGTCCGTCGCAGCCGGTCGTCCCGGGCGCGCCCAAGCTGGTGGTCGAGAAGTTCGCCGACCGCGGCGTGGCGTGCATCAGGTTCGTCGGCACGATCGACGAGAGCTTCGAGGGCAAGAAGCTCGGCGCGACCGCGACCGCCGACACCCTGGTGCTCGACCTCGGCGGGGTCAAGCGGATCAGCTCGTTCGGGATCCGCGAGTGGATCGACTTCGTGACCACCGCGGCGGGCCACGCGCGTTCGCTGATCCTGATCGAGTGCACGCCCAAGGTGGTCGACCAGCTCAACATGGTCGCCAACTTCGCGGGCGGTGGCCGGGTGTTCAGCTTCTACGCGCCGTTCCGCTGCGATTACTGCAACACCGAGCAGCGCGTGCTGCTCCAGGTCGATCGCGACTGGGAGGCGATCAAGTCGACGCGGATCGCCGAGCGGCCGTGCCTGTCGTGCAAGGAGTCGATGTACTTCGACGAGGACGGCGCCACGTTCTTCTCGTACGTGATCGGCCAGGACCGCTTCCAGCTCGAGCCCGAGGTCGAGGCGTTCCTCGCCGCCAAGCTCAACTACGCGGTCAGCGATCTCAACCGCAAGCTGCGGGTCGACAAGGTGGTCGAGGACCGCACGACGTACCTGCGGCTGGCCGGCGACCTCGACGAGTCGTTCCCGCGCGACAAGCTCGCCGAGGGCCTCGAGGGCACCGTGATCCTCGACCTCGGCGCGATCGGAAAGATCGAGCCGGTCGGCGCGGTGCAATGGCGCAGCTTCATCGCGGCGATCGCGCCGGTCGCCGAGCGCGTGTACCTGGCGTCGGCGCCGCCGAGCTTCGTCGAGAAGCTGTGCACGCGCGACGACCTGAACCCCGTGGTCCAGCTGCTCACCGTGCTGATGCCGTACAGCTGCGCGAGCTGCGGCACGACCAGCCAGCACGCGGTCGACGTCGGCGCGCACTACGACGTGCTCAAGTTCGCGACCGCGCCCGAGGTGCGCTGCCCGGGCTGCAAGCAGGCGATGCAGTGCTACGCCGGCGAGACGGTGATGACGCTCCTGCCGACGATGCCGCGGCCGACCGCCGGTCCCGAGCTCGTCAAGTCGATCGCGGTGCTGCGCGATCGCGCGCTGCTCGCTGCCGGACCGCGCCGGGCGCCCAAGGCGGGCACCGCGCCGCCGGTGGCGCAGCCGGCCGCGCGCGCGTCGGTGCTGGTGCCGATCCTGGTCGCGCTGCTCGCGATCGTGCTGGCGGCGGGCGGCTACCTCGTCTACCAGCGGATCGCCGCCCGGCTGCCGGCGGGCGGGCTCGGCGCGCTGACCCACCGCAGCGCCGAGGTCCGGCCGGCGTGGATCGCGAGCGAGGTGCCGGCCGCGGCGACCTGCAGCGAGGCGGGCAAGGCGCTGTCGTGCGTCGGGGTGTCGTCGGTATCCGCCCGGCAGGACGACGCCGAGGACGAGGCCGCCGACGCCGCGCTCGACGCCGCCGCCAACGCGCTCGCGGTGCGGATCACGAGCCCGAAATGGCGGCTCGCCGTGCTGCCGGTCTACACCGCCGCGCGCGATGCCAAGCTCGCCGCGTTCGATCGCGATCCGACGAGCACGATCGCGCGGCGCGATGTCCGCGAGGCGCGCCACGCGGTCGCGCAGGCGCTGCGCGCGACCAGCGGCGGCGCGGTCCCGGCGGCTCCGACCAGCCGGTACTGGGAGGAGTACCAGGGCGCCGACGGCAGGCGCCATCTCGCGTTCGCGCAGATCACGCTCGGCGCGACCGAGATCGCCAAGCTGATCGACGGCTACGCGCAGCCGGCGAGCGCGCTCGGCGCCACCGTGGTCGGGCTGTTCCCGCTGATCGCGTGGCGCTACCCCAAGATCGAGCGCGGCGCGGTGATCGTCGGGCTGGCGCAGGGGCCGCTGCAGGAGCTCGGGCTCGCCGAGCAGTACGTCGTGCTCGCGATCGACGGCCGCGACGTCACCGATGCGGCGTCGTTCGCCAAGCTCGCCGACGACGAGCACGGCGCGCTGATCGAGCACGGCGGCACGCTGCGCGTGAAGGTCCAGATCGCCGACGGTGCGCCGCGCGAGTTCGCGACTGCGATCAAGCCGCCGCCGGAGGTCGATCCGGCCGGCGCCGTCAAGCGGCCGCGCACGAATCCCGCAGCGACGCCGGGAGCGAGCGGGGTCAACGTGTGGGACAAGTTCGGAGGCGGTAAGGGCAGTGGACGCGACGACCCGACGCAGTGACGCAATGTGATCAACGGCGAGCGAGGGCGCATCGTGCACAGCGCGACCACCGCCGCGAAAATTCTTGTGTGAGCGTTCCTCTACAGACATTGGCGCCGAAGGAACACATCGGACTGCGCGCACGCGTCTGATAGGGTGCTTGGACGCCGCGTTCTCGGGTTGACGGGTTCGCAGGCGACGCTCGAATGGGGATCTTCTCACGGCTTTTTCAACGTGGTCAGGATGGCAGTCCTGCGGGTGCTCCTGTGGGAGACGAGGACGATGACACGATGAACGATGGGCCGAGCCCAGCGCCCGATGGCGGCCATTCCCAGGCAAGCACGGCCCCGGCCACGGCGTCCGATGCCGCCGCGCCGAACGGATCGTCGTTCACCGCGCCCGGCTTGACGCCGGCATTCGCGGCGCCCGCGAGCAGCGCCGCTCCACAAGCGGAACAGCAGCGCTCGATCTGGGACTGGCCGGGTCCACCGCCCAGGCGGAACGAGCGGGGCGCGGTACCGCCGTCGGTAGGTGCGCCATCGGCAGGTGAGACGCCGTCCCCGGCGGCCTCCGAGTCGCGCCCGCCGCGCGGCGGCGGACTGCCGAGCGTGCGGCAAGCGCCGGGCGAGCCCGCGCGCGCCACCGAATCCACCCGGGAGTCAGGCAGGGAGAAGGACGTGAGGGGGAAGGACACCAAGGACGCGAAGGACGCGAAGGACACGAAGGAGAAGGACGCAACGATGGTGCTTTCCCCGCCACCGGCCCCCGCGCCTCCGCCGGGCCGCGGTGCACGTGCCGCCTCGTCGGGCGCGCCCGCGCTGCCCGGCCTCCCGCCGACGCAGCCCGCCAAGCCCGCCCCGCCGCCGGCACCCGCCGCGCCGCCCCCGGCTGCGTCTCGCGCGGCCTCGGCCGCTCCGGCGACCTCACCGGCTCCCGCCGCCCCGGCGGCTCCCGTGGCTTCGCCGGCTCCCACGGCTCCCACGGTTCCGGCGCGCCCGGCCACCGCGGCCGGCCGCCCCGCGCGCCGCGCGCACTCCGACTCGGTCGGCGCCGCGTTCGATCAGGTGATCGAGGCGCAGCCCGCCGATCTGGCCAGGCCGGCGCACGGCGTGTCGACCGTCGAGGATCTCGCCGAGGTCCGGCGCGTGTTCAACGACGTCGCGGCGATCCACGTCGCGCAGGTCCGCGACGTCATGCTCGAGCTGCGCTACGGCGACGCCCAGCCGTCGTGGATCGAGTCGACCCAGCCGGCGCTGCGCTCGCTGCGCGCGATGGCCGGCCAGATGGAGCTCACCGATCTGTGCCAGGCGCTCGACGCGTTCTGCGTCGCGGTCGACGCGGCGGTCGGCGGCCGCGCCCGGATCGACGATGACGCCAGGGCCGACCTCCTGCACCGCTACCAGCGTCTGCTCGAGCTGATCCCTACCAGATCCCCGGGGTCGAGAAGCGGACGATCGAGAAGCTGTTCGCGGTCGGGCTGTCCCGGCTCGACGCGCTGATGCGCGCCACCCCCGAGGAGCTCGCCGTGGTCGCCGGGCTGCGCGAGGAGCTCGCCGACGCGATCGCGCTGCAGCTGCGGAGCTACCGGAGCGCCGCGAGCTCGGCGCTGGCCGCGCCCGATCCGATGGCCGAGCGCAAGCACCTCGGCGATCTCCTGATCATGATGAGCGTGCAGAACGACGACTACAACCACGCGGCGACGATGTGGACCGACGAGGCCAAGGCGCGCAAGCACGAGGCCCGCAAGCAGCGCGAGCAGGTGTTCCAGCGCATCAAGGTCGCCCTCGCCCGGCTCGGCGAGCGCGATCTGCTGGCCAGGCTCGACCGGCTGCCGTTCAGCGAGCGGATCGCCACCCTCGATCGCTACCTGTCGGCCGCGCTACCGGCCCGGCCGCTGGGCAAGACCCCGTAGCAGTTCCAGGAGCACCAGGAGTCAATGATGGCAGGCCTTTCACGCGACGAGGCACTCAAGCGGATCCAGCGCGGCGACAAGCTCGACCGCGCCGACCTCCGGGGCATCGATCTGTCGCAAGCCCGGATCGCCAAGGCCATCTGTCGGGCGCCGCGCTGCGCCGGGCGACGCTGCGCGAGGCGTTCCTGGCCGGCGCCAACTTGACCGGCGCCAACCTCGAGAACGCCGACCTCGAGGGCGCCAAGCTCGAGCGCGCGATCCTGGTCGGCGCCAACCTGACGCGCGCCAACCTCGAGGGCGCGGTGCTGACCGGCGCGAACCTGTCGGGCGCGATGGTGAGCTACGCCCAGCTCACCGGCGCCAAGCTCGGCGGCGCCAACCTGACCGACGCGGTGTTCACCCACGCCGAGCTCGACGATGCCTACCTCGGCGGCGTCTCCGCCTCGTCGGCGCGGTTCAGCAACGCGAGCATGGCCGGCGCCAACCTCGAGGACGCCGTGCTGCGCGGCGCGGTGCTCGACGAGACCGTGCTGCACCGGGCGATCGCGCGCAACACCGACTTCACCGGCGGATCGCTGGTCAAGACCAACTTCTCCGGCGCCGATCTCACCGGCGCCAAGCTGGGCGGCGCCGACATCCGCCATGCCACGTTCGCGCGCGCCCAGCTCGCCGGCGCGATCCTGACCGGCGCCAAGGTCGCCGGCCTGATCGGCACCGGCCTGCCGCTCGGCTCGATCGAGGTGACCTGGCTCGACCTCAGCCCGGCCGGCGACGGCACGCAGCGGGTCGAGAATGGCGTGATCCCGTCGGTGCTTACGGTCGGCGCGGTCCAGCTCGCCGTCGAGGACACCCGGCGCCGCTACTTCGGCCGGGGCGACGTGCTGCGCAACGCGACCCTGCAGTTCGACTCCAGCGCCAAGGTCGAGATCGACAGCCTGTTCCAGAACTGCACGATCAACGTCGGCGTCGACACCGAGCTGGTGATCGGCCCGTCCGGCGTGCTCGCCGACTGCGAGATCGTCGGCGCCGGCTGCATCACCGTGCACGGCAAGTTCTTCGAGAAGGCCAGCCCCGGCATCGTCGGCGCGCGCCGGCTGACCGTCAGCGCGCGCGGCGCCGTGGTCTCGACGGTGGCGCAATCCGCCGAGCCCACCGGGTTCTCGTTCCAGAGCGGCTGTCAGCTCCGCATCAAGATCATTCCCCCCGGGGCCAGGCCGGCGGGCCCCGAACGCGCCAGGTAGACGCGCCGAAGCAACGCCAACGCGAGCCAAGAGCGAGGTGACATGAGCGAAAAGAACGGACTTCCCACCGGCAAGCACACCCTCGTCGAAGAGGGGACCGAATTCAAAGGCACGATGTCATCGAGCTGCCCGATCGTCGTCATGGGCAAGGTCGAGGGCGACATCGCCGGCCCGGTCATCCACATCACGCCCAGCGGCGTGGTCTCCGGCGTCGTCAAGGTCAAGCAGCTGCGCTCCGACGGCGAGCTCGCCGGCGAGGTCGAGGCCGACATCGTCGAGATCTCGGGTCGGGTGCGCGACCGCACCGTGATCCGCGCGCGCTCGCTCGAGGTCTCGCTCTCGGTGACCAAGGGCGGGATGCAGGTCGTGTTCGGTGAGTGCGAGCTCGCGGTCGGCGACGAGCCGAACAAGGAGGCCGCGGTCGCCGCTGCGCTGGCGCCGCCCGCCCCGGCCGAGGCCGGCAAGCAGGCCCCGGGCAAGCCGACCGCGACCGACGCCGAGGATCCCAAGCGCCGCCGCGGCACGCAGCCTCCGCCGTCGCCGACCTGATCCTGATCCGCTCGCTGCGCGTGGAGATCGCGCCCCGGGTGCGCTACGGTCGCATCACGGTGCGATCCGTGGTCCTGCTCGGCGTCGTCGCGGTCCTCGCGGTCGCGGCGGTCGTGCGCGCCGATCGCGTGCCGCCCGGGCTGGTCCGCGAGTTCCAGGCCGGCGTCGACGCCTACCGGCTCGGCAAGTACGACGACGCGCGCGTCCACCTCGACAAGGCTCAGGCGATCGACCCGAAGCTGCCCGGCCCGCATCGCTTCCTGGCCGCGGTCGCGCAGGCCCAGCACCGCTGGGCCGACTGCATCTCCGAGGCGCGCCGCGCGCTGCAGCTCAACGCGCGGTCGCAGGAGCTCGCCGAGACGCGCAAGCTCCACGACAGCTGCCGCGACGCCGACGGCCGGCCGGCCTACCGCGGCGAGCTCGGCGAGGGCGCCGCGATCGCGGTCACCGCCAACGTGCCGGGCGCGACCGTCCGCATCGCCGGCCTGCGCTACGGCGGCACGCCGGTCGCGCCGCGGCTGATCAAGCCTGGTGTGCTCGAGGTCGACATCGAGAAGGCGGGCTGGAAGCCGGTCCACGTCACGGTCGAGGCCCTCCCGGCCATCGTCACCGACATCGCCGTCGAGCTCGAGCCGCTGGCGCGGCAATCGCCCTAGCGCAGCGGAAGCCGGAGCGGTAGCAGCAGCGGCAGCGGCAGCGGAAGCCGGAGCGGTAGCGGCAGTCGGGATCTGCAATCGGGATCGGTTGTTGGCATCGGTTGTCGGCATCGGTTGTCGGCATCGGTCGTCGGCATCGG
>VBLP01000735.1 GCA_005887925.1 Deltaproteobacteria bacterium
AATCAGAGGCTCTTGAGGAAGGCCATGATGGCGCTCGCGGGCCGGTAGCGCCCCTTCTTTGTGCCGACAGGAGCCGTCTTCTCGAAGGCCCTCTCCTTTGCCTCAAGGTCGGCGTCGAGGTACATCTGCGTCGTTTCGACGGACTCGTGCCCGAGGATGAGGGCGATGACGGCGCGGTCGACTCCTGCCTGCAGGAGGCGTACGGCAGTGGTGTGGCGACTATTCTGAGCTCAGAATAGTCGCCATAACACTGAGACTTCGATAACACTGCAAGAATCCGAGGCGGAAGGCACTTCTCGACGGAGGGCCTCACGCTTGGGGGGTTGGCACTCAGAGTTATCGGCGCGGCCCAGCGTCGTCGACAAGTAGCGCCGGGTGTGATGCGACGGCGTGAGTTCTTCGTGATCACAGCTTCTTGAGGAATTCGAGCAGCCGATCGCCGGGTCGATAGCGTCCCGGGCGAGTATCAAAGGGGGCTGTCCGGGAGAGCGCCCTCTCTTTCAGGGCAAGGTCGGCATCCAAGTAGATCTGCGTCGTCTCGGGCGACTCGTGGCCGAGCCAGAGAGCAATGACAGAGCGGTCCACGCCGCTCTGTAGCAAGTCCATGGCCAAGGTATGTCGAAGGCAATGAGGCGACACGCGTTTGCGCCTGAGCGACGAGCAGCGCACCCTGGCGACCGCGACGTGCTTCCTCACGATGTACTCGATGCCGGCGACGCTGAGGTGAAGGCCACGCGCGCTCGGGAAGATGGGGTCCGAGGGTTGTCCTCCGCGCTCGCGGAGCCAACTGCGCAGGACAACGACGGTCTCCTTGCTCAGGGGCGTGCATCTCTCTTTCCTGCCCTTTCCGTGGCATCGGAGGTGGGCACCGCGGGAAAATTCGGCGTCCTCGATGCGTAGCCGGGCGAGCTCGGAGCAACGCAGTCCCGTCCGCACAGCGACCAAGAGCAATGCGTGGTCTCGACGACCAGACCGGGTCTGGCGATTGGGCGCGGCGAGCAGGGCCTCGACTTCGTCCCGAGTCAGATAGCCGACTTGCCGCCTTTCGAATTTCTTGTTCGGCATCGCCAGCACCCGTTGCACCAATGCGCTGCCTCTCGGCTCCTGAAGCGCCACATAGCGAAAAAATGAACGAATCGCCGCGAGCCTGACGTTGCGCGAGCGCGCGGACAGGCCGCGCTCCTTCTCGGCATGATCGAGAAACGCGCCGATGAGCGGCGCATCGAGATCTGCCAGGGACATCTTGAACGGGGGCTTCTTGCAACGCTGCTGCGCGAAAGCAAGGAGCTGCCGGAACGTCTCTCGGTAGCTGATGATGGTGTGCCGGCTGACCTCCCGTTGGCGCATGAGCCGATCCGTGAAAAACGTTTCGAGCAGACCCGCAAACGTCATCGACGACTTCATCGTTCAGCTCCCTTTTCGACGCGCGAAAGGGCGAGTCGGAGAAGCTCGGGAATGGCCTGCAAGTACCAATAGGTGTCGGTCACCTTGGTGTGGCCGAGATACGTCGAGAGCACGGGCAGCCGACGTTCGACGTCAACGCCCGACCGATACCATCGCATCAGCGTCGTGACAGCAAGTCGGTGCCGAAGATCGTGCAAGCGGGGGCCATGACCGAAGCGGCCAACCCGGGTGCGTATTCCGATCGACCTGGACAGCCTGACGAAGTTTTCGCGGACCGAGCCGTGGTGGAGGCGTAGCCCGCTCTCGGCCAGGAAAAAAGCATCGGTCTTGGGATGCCGGTGCACACGGTCCCGCACTCGTGCATATCGTAGGAGTGCCAATCGTGTGGTCTCGTGCACGGGCACCAGACGTTCCTTCCGACACTTGGTCCGGCGGACCGAGAGAACGCCCTCCACCAAATCGACATCGCTCCGATCGAGCGCGAGGGTTTCGCCGAGCCGCATGCCCGTTACCGTCAGCAGCCCCAGCAACGTCGCATACGTCCAGGCCCGCAGTCCCGTCGGTGAGCGCATCCTCCAGGCTTCTGCAAGAAGTTGCCGGATCTCCCCGTCGTCGTACAGGTATGGTGGCTTGCGCTGGTATTTGCCGAGCAGCAGGTCGCGCGGTGGAATCTCGGTTCTCGAATCGATTGTGCTCAGATATTCGGCAAATTGGCGGACGATGCGCAGCCGGGTCGCCCATCTGGACGGCTGGACGCTCGGCGACAGCTTCGCCCAACGAACTGCGAGATCGACCGTGATGCAAGAGGCACGCTCGCGGCTTGCAAACTTCACGAAGTCGGTCAGGCTGTGGCTCACTTCAATCATCTTGAAGCCGAGCGCTCTCCGCAGCGCGACGTAGTCGTGAACGGCCTTGGACAGCTTCGTCATCTTCGTACTCCTGGCCAGCGGGGTGCCACGGTTCGCAGCGCGTTCAAGTCGACCTTCGCGTAGAGAGCGGTCGTGTCGGGATGGCGATGTCGCAGGAGCTCGGCCACCTCTGGCAAGGATCCTCCGCGGCGAAGAAGGTTTGTGGCGAGCGTGAACCGAAGCAGATGAGCACCTGTCGTCGGCGGGCGGAGGTCGGCGCGAGCCAGCGCTCGCCTCACGATGCTCGAGACGGTTTCAGAGTGGCTGAAACCGCGGAACGGGGCCTTTAGACGAATGAACAACCGCCGTGTCGTGCACGGCGGTCTCCAGCGACGCACGTGCATCGCCAGTGCTCGACCGACGTCGCGAGGCAGAGGCATACGCTCCCGGCGCAAGCCCTTGCCTCGAACGATGATCTCCCCTGCCTCCCAGTCGACATCGTCGAGCGTCATCAGCACGATCTCCTTCGCGCGCAAGCCCAGCCTGGCCAGGATGAGCAAGATCGTGAAATTGCGCTGGCCGGTGGCCGTCCGTTGATCACACTGCCGGAGCAGGCGCCTGACCTCATTCGGCGTCAGCGATTTTGGCAACGAGGTCAATCGCCAGTTGGGCACGGTGAGAACCGCACTCGACAGGTCGTGCTTCAAGTCGCCACGAAAACGCAGGAACTGGCAGAACGACCGCAGTGCGCTCACGGTCAGCTTGGCCCGTTTCGCTCCGACCTTCTGCGCACGTCGGAGAACGAAGGCATTGAGATCCTTCGCCCTGATCCGCGACGGCGAGAGCACACCCCGTGTGCATCGGTATGCGAGGAATCGGCAAACCTCATGCAGGTAATTGTCGATCGTTGCCGGGCACACCCCGCGTTCCCGCGCCAGGTACTCTACGAATGCGCGCTCCAACCGAGACTTCGCATCTCGCGGCAATCTCGGTATCGGCGTCGGTGCGACGCCGACCTTCCGGAGGTGGCTCAAGAAGTGCACCAGAGTCGCACGGTTCCCGCCCCGGAGCGGACGCCGTCGTCGGCTGCGCTCGCGAGCGAATTCGGCAAGCCGTTTCTCGTTCAGATCGGCGGCCTCCAGGCGCTGTCGCTCCAACCACCGACTCAACTCGCGAAGAAGCCAGAGCTTGTTCCGGCCGTACTGCCTGGCGTAGCCCTGCTCGAACAACTGCTCCGCGAATCCATCCATGTGAGCGCCGAGCGGCCCACGTTGAAAGCGCTCGATCGCGCGCGGATGCTTGAAGAAGCGTGCCGTCACAGAGTCATCTACGGCGCACGCAGCCGATCGGATCAGCGACCGGATAATTCTGCGCCGCGAAGCGGTCTCCGACGTTCGCCCCCGACGAGAAATCCGAACTTCCTGCGTCTACCTCAATGTTATCGAAGTCTCAGTGTTATGGCGCCTATTCTGAGCTCAGAATAGGCGTCACACCGCGGCGATGGAGCTCCTCAGGAGCGGCGTCGATCGCGCTGTCATCGCCCTCTGGCTCGGGCACGAGTCGGTCGAGACCACTCAGATGTACCTGGACGCTGACCTCGCCCTCAAGGAGAGGGCGCTCGCCCGGACGGCGCCGCGGAAGGCACACGCCCGTCGTTACCGTCCCGGGGACCACCTCTTGGACTTCTTGAAGAGCCTCTGATAATGCCGAGCGGCATCCCCTCCGCAGGCCGCGCTCTCCGACGGCGGATCGTGGAGCCCAGGCTCTCCCTCTGAATAATCCGGGACTCGGTGTTATGACGCTGGACATGCCATCCGATCGGGCGAAGCTTCGCCAGCCGGCACATCCGCCACAGCTTGCTGAGCATGATGCCCGTATTGAACGGCCGACCCTCGGCATCGCAGAACACCCGCTCGCCACGCGTGTGGCGATGGGCTTCGAGCGCCTGCCGCGCTTGGTTGCTGAGGCGCACCTCGCGCGGCTTGCCGCTCTTGGGGGTCCCGAACACACCGCGCACGTAGCTCTGTTGCACGTAGAGCTTGCCCCGGGTCAGGTCGACATCTTCCCAGCTCGTGCTGCCTAGATGAGACGACGAGCGCAGATCGCGCGGTGCGGGCGTTTCTTGCGCGCATCCTCGGATGGGAGCGCGGTCGAGCAGTCGCGGTCGAGCGCGCTCAGCGCTCCATCAAGCTCGCCACGAGCCGATATGCTGCGCTCGTCCTCTGCGGTGATGGGGATCTCGTGCCGCTCGCAGCGGCACTTCATCGGCGTACACTTGGACCTTCTGCCCCTTTCATCGTGTGCGACCCACGGCGAGGTAATGCCCGTGCTACCGTCCGATCGCCAGCGAACCGAGCGACAGGCGCAGAGGCTATCGCTGCAGCGAATGGCGGCACGATCTGCATGCGTGCGAAGCGGCTGCCTCGCGACTTTGCAGCCGTGATCGACCGAGTACGCGATCCGTCAGCTCATGTGCAGACCGTCGTGTGTTGGGGGCAACTTGACCCACGCAACCCGCTGCTCGTCGTTCCTGCGCCGATCGTCGTACCGGGCACTCGTCAGCGCGCCGGAGAGTTGTCGTGGATCGTCGAGGAGTATGCGGTCGATGCCATCGCGACGCTCAGCGCACGCGCCGAGTGCTTCACCGTCCGCGATCGTGCCTGGGTCGTCGAACACGCTTCGCGCTCTCTTGACGATATCGACAAGGCAACGTTGCGGATCGTCGCGATCCGCATGTCGCGCAATCTCAGCGACGCCGCTGCACGGCTCGACATGGCGCCCGTCTCTCTGTCGCGTTGGTTCTCACGTCGGCCAAGGATCCCGCCGCCCCTGCAGCCCCCTGGCGTGTAGGTAACAGGAAGACCTGCAATGGACCGCGAGCGACGGGGACCGCGGTGCTTATTCCGTAGCGGCCCGCCACGGCACGTGCGCCGACCGGGGCCGCTGCCACAACGAGCGGCAGGAGCGGCCGGGGCGAGTGGCAGCGGCGGCGCAAGCGGCAGCGGCCGGGGCGAGCGGCAGCGGCCGGGGCGAGCGGCAGCGGCCGGGCTGATCTGCCCGTCTGCTCCCGAGGGTTGGACGTGCATCATCTTCCACCCTTTCCATCTTGCCCACAACGCTGGCATGTCGGCCGGCGACGGCCTATCGGCACCCGCCGCCGGGATCGCTGGTCAGTCGCTTCTCGCCGATCAAGCCGCCACGGTTTTGGCGGACGGCCGCGGCCAGGGCGAGCGGCGGCGGCCAGGGCGAGCGGCGGCGGCCAAGGCGAGCGGCAGCGGCCAGGGCGAGCGGCAGCGGCCAGGGCGAGTCGGCGGCGGCCAAGGCGAGCGGCGGCGGCCAAGGCGAGCGGCGGCGGCCAAGGCGAGCGGCGGCGGCCAAGGAGAGCGGCGGCGGCCAGGGCAAGCGGCGGCGGCCAGGGCCAGGGCGAGCGGCGGCAGCCAGAGCGAGCGGCAGCGGCCAGGGCGAGCGGCAGCGGCCAGCAGCGGCCAGCGCCGCCCGCCGCCCGCCGCCCGCCGCCCGCCGCCCGCCGCTGCCATCGTCGGAGCCGAGTCCAAGCGTATACCCATGGTATCGTAGGTAGATGGAACCGCGCTACGAAGCACGCCTAAAGGCTCTGATGAGCCCTTGGTGCTCCACCGAGCTGGTCTTCGACCTGCTGGGCTCGGATCTCGACGTGCGTGCGGAACCGAGGCTCATCGGTCTCGTGCGTTCGTGGGCCGCGCGCTTCCGGAGCGACGACTCGGTGGTGCGCCAGACCACCTCGGGATTGGAGGCTCACCGACACGCGTTTGAGACGTTCCTAGTTCAGAACGGGCTCGTCTCGTGGAAGTGGGCGGCGATCTACTACGGGCTGGAAACCAATGTGCTGAAGACGATCGTCGACCACCTCGAAGGTCGAGGTGACCCTGTCCAAGTTCACTCGGGGGTATCCGAGCAGCTCGTTCGTCAACGCGAAGCAGCGTCGTTGTTCCGCTTCTTTCCGTCGCTGCGAAACAAGGTATTTGCGAGCCATGACGGTATGTGTATTGCATTTCACTCTGCGGTAGCCTCCGATCTGAACATCAACTTCACGCCGATTTCCTGCGTCACCTCTGCAGTCCTCGAACCGGAATCTCCAGAGGTCGCGGTGGCCTTCGATGCTATCACCATGGACCCTGTGGGACTGCGCTACCAGGTTTGGCTCGATACGAAGAAGCCGGTGAACCTCGCCCCGGATGTCTGCTCGCTCAAATTCTATGCGAGGCACGAAACGGAACTCCGACCATACGTGATGAAGGGCGGAGAACCGGAAAACATCGATGACAAGCTCCGCGCTGCGTGATGTTCACTCCGGCACTTGAGCAACTGGTTCATACGATTCGCGGCGCACGCCGAACCGGACGGGTCGTGTTTCCTCCGGGCCTCAGCGAGGGTAGTGCGCGACGCAAGCCAGACCAACCTGCGCACGTGTGGATCCGACGCTGCGCTGAGGAGTTCGGCGGCGTTGAGAACGTAGCACTTGAGGAGAACCTCGTCCTTTTCATGGTCGTGCACTTGAACGACACAAAGATCACATACGCAAACCTGCAAGCACTGTGGACGGAGGTGCCTGCTGCGAGCTTCGTGCAGGGGACCGGGGCAGAGATGCATCGCTATCTCCGCCTTGATCACGATCCCAGTGCCCTGGGACCACTGCTCAAAGAACCGATGCCGCACCTGCACGTCGAAGCGGATGGCGAGCCCCGATTCGCAGTCCCAGCGTCCGACGCAGTGGCTTGGTTCCTCGACTTCGTGTACCGGAACTTCTTCTACGACCGCTGGATCGTGTGGGCGCAGCTCGCTTGGGATGATTGGTGCCGTGACCGAGAGCGACCGAACCGCTGGCTGCGCCTCGTTGGTGCATTCAATCAGAGTGCGATCCGAATTATCGAGGGCGACGCTGACCTGCGCGAAGATCTCATGCAGCTCCAGCAATGCTTGCGTGTCGAGCGGAAAAAGCTATTCCCGTTCGAGGTGGATTCGGCTCGAGCAGCTCTATTCGGTCATCGGGACACATAGACTCGCCAGGGTTCCGAGTACCGACTATAGCCAAGATGCTGATCGGGATGCTCCAGGAACGGCTCGTCGACGGATCCGCTAGACGGCGGGGCGCTCAGCGCCTGGGTTCATGGCGTCCGGGCGAGTCGCCTGCCGCTTCTCGATGGCCGCGGCGAGGAGGGGTGCCCGCCTCCAGAGCTGAGCTAGATCGATCTCCTTGTTCAGGTATTCATCGTAATAGATGCCGCGTTTCTTGATGGCTCGCGCATCTCTGCCAATCGGCAAGCGATTCAAGGTCTGCTCGGCTCGTGCCCGCTTCTCTGGAGGAACCTTCGAAGTGACCACGAGTTCGAGTGTGGGGAGTAGGATCTCGAACCATCCCTCCTCCACCTCGTAGGGATCGAGGATGTCGCCGCTGGCCACGTTCTGCTTGCTGCTGTTCACCCAGCCCCCGACATAACGATAGTTGTCCCAGTCGTATGCTCGGGATCGGTCCTCATTGATGCTCACGAAGTGATCGACGGTCCCCTCAGTGATCCACTGCGCCATGTAGCCGCAAAGGAACTTGAATCCGCGCCCGAGATCGATGTTGAACTCACGCCAGTATGCTGGCGGACGCGCCGTCGAATTGGGATTCCGCGCGAGCCAGTCGTTCCCGCGTCGGCTCGCGGTGGCAAAGGTGGTGGGCGCTGCGACCCGCGCGACTGGCCTCATTCTGGACTCTCCTCCGGCGCCAATACGGTCTCCCAGCGGGTCAAGAATGGATCGTCACCGGGCAGGGCACTACGGAGCTGTCTGGTGACTTCCGCCTTGGCTTGAGGGTTTGATTGGGGCTCGTTCTTGACGAAGTCCATCGCGGCGATGATGGCGGCCTCGGCCTCGGCCGAGCGCGCCTGCTTGAGCCCGAAAGCTTCGGATACCAGCCAGTCGGAGGCGTCGCCTTGCTTCGCCCAAGCGATCTCGTGGATTTTGGCCGCTCGATCGACATCATCCACCACGAAGTGCAGGAGCTTGTCGGTGGCAGGATCGAACACCGGCTCGAGCGACGCGGTCACCAGCGGTGAGTGCGTGCTCGCCACGACTTGAACGGGTAGCTCCTCATTCAACGCCTCCACTGCCTCGAACAGCGCGGGAAGCACCCTCCGCTGCCAAATCGGATGCAGGTGGGCCTCGGGCTCGTCAAACAGCATGACCATCTGCCCGACGGGCTGCACTCCGGACAGGCGTGCAGCCGCGCGATGCTCGTGCCAGGCCCACACGAGAAGGTACGCAAGCCCGAAGATGCGCTTCACCGCTGCGGAAGCATGGACAATCGGGATATCGCCATAGGGCATCCGCAGGGTAGAAAAATCCAGAGGCGCTGCGGCTCTCCGAGTCGCATCGGCTCATCCGAGGCAGACAGTCTGCTCAGCACCCGATTGAGCACGTCCGAAAGCTCCGGCCGGCGTGCTTTCCAGTCGACGACGTCGTGTATGATTCCATTGCACAGGACCACACCTTCCTCAGTCTTGAGCCCATCTTTCCATAGCTGGTTTGGGCTGAAAACGAAGGCCGTCCTCTCGGAGGATCGACCCTGCCCATTCCGCTTGCTACTACCTGTCTCCCGACCCCGCACAGGATCCCAGACTGCAAATCCACCATCGACGCGGCAAAAGATGACCAACGCCTGGATGCTGCCGAGTTCCGCCGGGCGCGACCAGGTCTCATCGGCCGGCGTGTAGCGGCATGCGACCGCGCTTCTCCCTGGTAGGCCAAGCGAGATCGTCGGCTCCAGACCTTCGCCCGGATCTCTCCTCGGCCATGCAAATAGATCGGCCCACGTGCCGGTCAATGCCCACCACAGGACATCGAGGATGAACGTCTTGCCCGCGCTGTTCTGGCCGGTGAGCACCGTGAGTCTCGAGGCAAGCTGTACCTTGAGCGAGGGCGCAGGTCCCACACCCACGAGCGAGAGCGCATCGATCCGATCGAAGTCGATTGCTTCTTGCGATTCGGAGGTGTGTCAGCGCGCATGCTCGTCTTCAGCGCCACGCGCACGTACGTTTGCAGCACATGGGTAGCTGATTGGGCAGGGGCATCACCGGTGCCCGGCGCTCGGCTCAGACCGGCCACTCGCTGCGCTCGCGTCTGAGGCGGGCGAGGATGCGGCGGCGGTAGTCGTTGAGGGTTTCGACGAGCTGGTCGCAT
>VBLP01000736.1 GCA_005887925.1 Deltaproteobacteria bacterium
CGCAGGTTCTCCCGCGTGATCTGCAGCGCGAAGCCGGGATGATCGATGACCCCGACGACGAATGCGAGGTTCTCGGGGAAGAACGCCGCGAGCTCGCCGCACACCCAGACCCCGCGCGAGAAGAACTGGACCTTGTGACGTTGCAGCGGGCAATGTTTCTCGCTCGGGATCCGAGTAGGATGCGCGAGCCGTTGGCACCGGTCGCGCCGTACGCGGCGATCAGATCGAGCTGGCAGTAACGGCGCAGGATGTCGTAGGCCGCGGGGCTCGACACCAGCTGTCCGGCACCTTTGGGAGCCTGCTCGGTCAGCCAGGCGTGGTGTGGATTGGCGGGCAGCTCGCTGCGGCCGATGTGGATCGGCATCGGCAGCAGACCGAGCACGCGAGACACGTAGTCGCGAATGCCGGGCTCGTAGGCCATCTCGCGGTGCTCCTCCGCGAGGTGCAGCGTCGCCGTCGTTCCGCGCTCGGTCCGCGGAATGGCCTGCAGCGTGAAGCGCTGCCGGCCGCGCAGCCATTCGAGCCGCCAGCCGTGCGCATCGCCCTCGCTGCGGGTCTCGACCACCAGGCGCTCGGCGATCATGAACGCGGTCAACACGCCGAGACCGAACTCGCCGATCCCTCGGTTCGGCCCGGCCTTGTAGTGGCCGCCGATCCTGCTGAACGCGGTGCGGATGACCTCGCTGGTCATGCCGCAGCCGCGATCCTCGATGGTGATCGACCTATCGTCACAGCCGATCCAGATCGAGCTCGCCGCGTAGCTGCGCGAGGCATCGTGGGCGTTCGACACGTACTCGCGGATCGCCGCATAGGGGTCGTTGTTGAGCCGCTTGCTCAGGATCTCGAGCAGGTGCGGGATGTCGGCAGTGACCGCGACGTCGTACGCAGCAGACGGCATGAAGGCTCCTGAATGGGTCATGGCCAGGCAAGGCAGCGCAGCGCCGACAGCGGGCCATCGAGCCAGCCGCCGTGCGGCGATGCACCGGGAGTTGCGAGGATGCGGGCCCACTCGGCCACGGTGTCCGCACCGTATCCGTAGCTCGCGATCGACGGGCCCAGATCGCCGAGCGTGCGGCTCGCGTGGTCGGCGAGCGCAGCGACCGCGGCGTGCTCGACGGCAGCCGCGGGTGACCGGGCGATGATCAGCCGCATCTCGCAACCTCGCAGCACCCCCAGGATCGGCGGTGCACGCCTCGCGATGTCGAGCAGCGCGCCCGCGGTCTGGGCAGCGTCGCCGGTCTGGCCGGCCGCCCGTCGCCAGGCCAGGCGCAGAACCAGCCACTCAGAGTCGAGCAGCGGGTCCCGTTCGTCGCGCGCGCAGGCCTCGAGGACCTCGAGGATCCCGCCGGCGCCGTCGGGGGAGTCGTCTCGCGCCGCGGCCGCGAACTCGGCGGTGCTGGCGCCGCGCTCGAGCAAGCGGTCCAGCGTCAGATGCAGGCAGCATGCTGCTGCCACCGCTTTGCTCCACGACCGGACCGATGCGTCGCCGAGCAAGGTCCGGGCGCCGCGGCGCACCAGGGCTCGGCCGCTCCGTGTGAGCAGCTGGACCTGAAGCAGCAGCGCCGCGACGTGCTCCGGGTACCAGAAGCAGAACCCAGTGAGCCCGGCCATGGCGTCGCGCGCGTCGCGGAGCAGGCCGACCGCGCCGTCGAGGTCTCCGCGCTGTCGGCGATACACCGCGTCGACGGCGGCGAGCTGCCAGGTCAGGTCCTCGATCGTGAGGTGCCGAGCGAGGTCCCGGGTGTCGCGGAGCTCGGTCTCGATCGTCCGGTGATCGGGCGAGATCAGCCGGCGCAGTGCCGTGATGAGGCCGAGCGCGCAGCGCGGCCGGTAGTGCAGGTACCACTCGTTGTGAGGGCGCTGGCCGGGTGGAATCGTGTCAGCCTCCGCCAGGGCCGTGCGGAAGTAACGCTCGGCGCGCAGGAAGTCGGCTCTACCCCGATAGGTCTCGGCGAGGAGACCGGCCGCAGCGATCCGGAATTCCGGTGGCCCGTCGGGGTTGCCCAGCACGGCCGTCAGCGGTGGCATCGCGGCCTCGCGCAGGCCATCGTGGAACAACCGCATCCCGTGCTCCAGGGTGTCACGGACGCGTCGGGCCGCTAGCTCGTTGGTCGCCATCGCTGCTACAGCTCGGCCGCGATCCAGCGCGACCCCAACTGCACGCGCAGGGCGCTCGGAACCAGCAGCTGGCCATTGCCGGTCAGCTCGCCGGTGACGCGGACGGTGCGGGTCACGTAGGCCGCGAGCCGGCTCGGAAGGCCGGTGAGCATCACCAGGCGCCCATCGTCGGTGACGATGCCGATCGGCGCCCCGGCCAGCGCACTCCGGTACGCGCAGAACGTATGGTCATCACCGATCGCGCTGGTCTCGAGGTAGTGCCGGACCTCGACCAGCGTGCCCTAGATCTCGGAGGGCTGGGTATTGAAGGGCCCGGTGCCGCGGTTCCGCGGAATCGCGCTCCCGCAGCCTGCGGCGAGCAGTGCAAGCGTTACGGAGATGATCGCCGCCCGCATCACCTGTCCGCAGTCCTGCTCGAGCCGGAACAGCGACATCGCGACGCCGCCGCGGTGGAGCACGCCAGACGCGCGCAGCCGCCCGGTGCCCCGTGCCGCGCAGGTCCGGCCGAGGATCCGGCCATCGACGAGCAGCATCGTGAAGCGCCGGTCATCGCGGATACCTCCCGGCTGCCCCGCCGCGAGCGCGCGCTGCACACAGCCCGGTGTGCGATCACCGGAGCCGACGCATACGGCGGCGGCCAGTGTGCCTTCGATCCTGTCGGGCGCCAGGTCCTGGCTCAGAGGGTCACCGGCGGCGATCCCGACGGCGGCGAGCAAGGGGAGAGCAATCGATGGATAGGTGAGCTTCATGGTTGCACTGAAAACCCGAGATCCGCGTCGTGCAGGTTCATGGCGGTGGCGAGGGTTCGCCGGTACTGGAGGATCTGCTTGCGCGTCGCTGCGTCGTCGGTCAGCTCCGCCAGGTACTTGAGAAAGCGATAGTGACCGTGGCGGTACGCGAGCTGCCGGCCTTGCTGGGATACCAGCCCGCGGTGGATGTGGATACATGCAACGGCGTCAGCGAGACGCGGCGAGAGGCGACCGGTATCGCCCAGGAAACGCTCCAGCAGGCCAACGGAATACACGTCCTGCGACAGGTTTTCCCAGGTGATGAGGTCGGGGGAACGCGATCTACATGCGGCTTCGGCTCGATGCAGGAAATCGTCTGCCAGCGCAGTCTCCTGGGCGCCGAGCTCGTTTTCGAGCGCGACCTCCTGCTCCTCGACGTCGCCATCCATCGGGTTCTCGTCCTGGCGCAGACTGGCCGCCGCCGCTTCGATCAACGACAGCGCTGTGGCGCGGAGCCGGAACGACTGCGGGACATGCTCCAGCTGCGCGAACAGCTGATGACTGCCATCGGCGAGCTGACGCAGGCTCGCGTGACGATCGCGCTGGAACAAGAGACGCGCCAGCTGCAACTTGGCAGCAATCACCGGATCACGCGCTGCGATGTCATCGACGCCCTCGATCGTCAGCATCGTCCGGTCACCGGCGGCCGCCAGCCCGAGCGCCAGGTTGGCCTGCGCAGGCGTTTCGATGCGGTCGCCGAGCCACGCGTACACGAGCCGCAGCCACGCCCGACGATCCATGTCGTGCGGGTCCAGCAGCTCGGTGTCGCCCCGGATCGTCGACCAGCGGTCGACGGGTTGTCGTTCGAGCGCTGTCCACAGCGATGGTGCGTCGCGCTTGATCGCACGAAGCAGCGCCATCGCCTCCACGATCGAGGACAGCGAGTCCAGCGGACGGAATGCCGCGCGATATGCCGTCCAGCGCGTCTCCATGTCCTGCTTGAGCGGTTGATACGGCAAGCGTGCCACCCACTTGTCCGCCTCGGACGGCACGTCGATGCCGCGATACCACTGATGGGTGATGATATGGATCCAGGAGCGCGGCTGGACCGACACCACATGGCCGGCAGATCCCGGCACGGCGAACAGCGACAGCTCACCGACGCAGATCGGGACATGGATGAAGCGCTCGGTGAGCCGCCGGTAGGCGATCGCCTGCGGCGTTCGGGTCTCCAGATCCAGCAGCGTGCGGTGCATGCGATACGGCAACATGCTTTCACCGGCCGACTGGACCAGCGGGTGCGACCCAGGCTGTGCGCCGCGCGTCCCACCGCAGGCGACCATGTGAGCATATCCATCATACCCGAACATCAGTCTCGCCAGCTCCGGCGGGACACTCGGCGGCGAATAGTTGTGCCCGGTCGTCAACACCAGGCTTCCGTCGATCGAGAATACCAACGGACCTCCGGTGTCGTTGTGCGCCCATGCCAGGAGGGGTGGGCCGACGCCCTCGGGGAGCCGGATGGTGTAGCTGCGTCCGTGCGAGGTAGTCGTCAAGCGATCGCTCTTGACCTCGGCGGCGTCGATCCCGCGAGCGTCGATCTTGCCGTCGAGATCGATCACGAGACCGGCCCCGGCGGTCACCGGCCACAGGCACAGAACACCGAGGCTCGCGATCCACGAGAGCGCGCGCATGTGCTAGCGGCCCTTCTCCGTGGTGCGAGGCTGCGGCCTGGCGGGCTGCGGCTCGGTCCGGGCCGGAGCCGCCTTCGCCACCGGCGGTCGCGCCGGTGTCACCTTCGACGGCGGCGGCGAGTCGCGCCTGGCAGGAAGCGC
>VBLP01000205.1:0-1612 GCA_005887925.1 Deltaproteobacteria bacterium
TCCTCAAGGTTCCTTCATGAAGGCGGGCTGACCTTAGACGCGTACTCTCGAGGGAGCGCGCGATGGGCTGGGGACCGATTGTGGTTGGGGTAGACGCCTCGCCGGCGGCCGTAGGAGCCGCCGATCTGGGTGAACGTATCGCCCAGCTGGCAGGTGTGCGGTGCGAGCTGGTCCATGCGGTGCGGGATGCATGGGCGCCCTTGGTGGCCGTCAATCCCGACCCGCAGGTGGTCGAGATGCAGAATCTGCAGCTCGCCGTGGCGCGCCAAACCATCAATCGCACGCTGCAGGCCGCGCCGCTCCGGAATCGCCAGTTGGAAAACCTCAGCGTCCTCTTCGGTCCAGCGGCGGTCGTTTTGCAGGAAGTGACGCGCGAGCGTCGGCCGGGGCTGCTGGTGCTGGGCGGGAAGCATCACAGTGCGTTGGAGCGCTGGCTTGGAGGCAGCACCAGCCTCCATGTGGTCCGCACGTCAGAAGTGCCCGTGCTGATCGCCGCGGGCAATCCTACCGCCCTGCGCCGCATTCTCGTGGCAGCCGACCTGTCGAAAGCCGCTGGTCCCACCGTGGCGTTGGCCGAGCGCTTTGCGCGTCTGGTGGGCGCCCAGTTGCGCGTACTGACCGTCTTCGAGCCGCTTCCGGATCTGCCCGGCATTCCGCCCACGGATCCGACTGAGTACGACGCGCTCGCGCAAGAGACCCTGGAGCGGGATGTCTGGCCGCTGGTCAAGACTCCGCGAGTCGAGAGAGTCGTTCGCCATGGCATGGTGGTGGAGACGTTGTTGCGCGAGGCCAGCGAGTGGCAGGCGGACGTCCTGGTCGTCGGCTCGCACGGCAAGGGCTGGGCGCAGCGGGTGCTGCTTGGCAGTGTCACCGAGCGGCTCATCAATCATCTACCGACCTCGCTGTTGGTGGCGCCGGTGCGCGTCGCAGCAGGGGCGGTGTCGGAACGGCGGGAGCGCCAGCTCGCCATCCACTGAGGAGCATGCAATGATCACTCAATCGATTGTGGTCGGAGTTGATGGCTCGCCCGAAAGTGCCGCAGCGGCCTCCGTGGGATGGAAGATGGCCCTTGCAGCCGACGTGCCGTGCCGCCTGGTACACGCGGCCGATGCTGTGAACACCTCGATTGAGTGATCATTGCATGCTCCTCAGTGGATGGCGTGGACGCGATGGTGGTGAGTAGCGGTCCCACTGGCGACGTGCTCGAAGCGGTGATCGCGGAGACCCACGCCACCATGCTCGTGCTCGGCGGGAAACATCATTCGACGCTCGGCCGCTGGCTGGGCGGGAGCACGGTGCAGCACGTGGTCCGTCGTCTCACCGTGCCGCTGCTCGTCACGGCCGGCGAGCTCCGAATCCGCCCCCGCGTGATGGTCGCAGTCGATCCTTCGTACGCGGCCGGTCCGACCATCGACCAGGCAGTCGCGTTCGCGCGACTCCTCGGCAGCCCCCTGCACGCATTGCACGTGGTCGATCCGCCGCCAGCCATCGCGGAGCTTCCCCCCGACTGGTCGCGCGAGATCGTGGAGCGCGACATCTGGCCTTGCATTCCGCTCGTCGAAGAAGGCAAAGTCATTCGCGAAGGGGTCCCGTTCGACACGATCGTGAACGA
>VBLP01000205.1:1732-7876 GCA_005887925.1 Deltaproteobacteria bacterium
CAACGGCTCGAGCCGGCCGAGGTGCATGCGCTTGCCGCGGCGGGATGAGCGAGCTCCAGAGCTGCTGCGCGTGCTTGCGCGCCGGCCGGAGGCCCTCGTTGCGGCCGCCGGCCTCGCCGCAGGGCTGATCGCGCGGTCGGATCGCGTCTTTCTCGCGACGCTCCTGATCGGCGGGATTCCCCTCGTCGTGCAGACGCTGCGCGGGATGCTGCGGGGACGTTTCGCCGCGGACATCGTCGCGATGCTGGCGATCGTCACGGCGGTCATCCTGGGCCAATACTTCGCCGGCGCCGTCATCGTCCTCATGCAGTCAGGCGGCGAGGCGTTGGAAGCGTACGCCATGGGCCGCGCGTCCCAGTCCCTGGAAGCGCTGCTCGCCCGTGCGCCGAGGACTGCGCATCGCCGGCGAGGCGACACGATTGACGATGTGCCGGTCGAGGATGTGCAGGTCGGCGATGCGCTGGTCATCAAGCCCGGCGATCTGATTCCCGTAGACGCCGAGGTGACGGCGGGAACGTCGACGGTGGATCAGGCGGCGCTGACCGGAGAGCCGGTGCCGATCCGCGCCGTGGCGGGAACCGTGCTGATGAGCGGCAGCGTGAACCTGGAGGGGGCGTTGCACGCCCGCGCGCTGCGTCCCAGCGGGCAGAGTCAGTATCAGCAGATCGTGCAGCTCGTCGAGCGGGCGCGCCGGGAGAAGCCGCCGATTCAACGGCTCGCCGATCGCTTCGCCGTCTGGTTCACGCCGCTCACGCTGGTGATGTGCGGCGTGGCCTATCTCGTCACCGGCAGCTCGGTCAGCATCCTGGCCGTGCTGGTCGTGGCGACCCCGTGTCCGCTCATCCTGGCGACTCCCGTCGCGGTCATCGCGGGGATCAGCCGCGCTGCGGACATCGGCGTCATCGATCCGAGCGTGGCGCACGTCGATGTGCTCGACGGCGTCGCCGCCCCCGAGCTGCTCCGGCTCGCCGCCGGCGTCGAGCAGCTGTCGTCGCACCACCTCGGCCGCGCGGTCGTCGAAGCCGGCCGGGCACAGTTCGCCGCGCTCCCGTCCGTGAGCAGTTTTCGCGAGACGCCGGGCCGGGGCGTGTCAGGCCGCGTCGACGGGCGGCGCGTGAGCGTCGGGTCGCCGCGCCATCTCCGCGACGTCGGCGTGCCGCTCGCGGACGGGCCGACGGACGGCACGGCCGCGTACGTGGCGATCGACGGCCGGTTGGCCGGAACGATCGAGTTCGCCGACCGGATTCGCCATCAAGTGCCGGCGCTGCTCCAGCGCCTGGCGGTGTTGGGCGTGACGGACACGGTCATGTTGACCGGTGACCGTGACGCGCCGGCGGAAGCGATCGCCGCGCAGGCGGGGATCCGCACCGTGCGCGCAAATCTGCTGCCCGCCGACAAGGTCGCGGCCGTGCGCGACCTCACACGGCGGCACGGCGTCGTGCTGATGGTCGGCGACGGCATCAACGACGCGCCGGCGCTCGCGGCGGCCACCGTCGGCGTCGCGCTGGGCGCCCACGGCACGGCGGTCTCGGCGGAAGCGGCGGATGTGGTCCTGCTCGTGGACGATATCTCCCGCGTGGGCGATGCCGTCGCCATCAGCCGGCGCATGCGGCGCGTGGTGCTGCAGAGCATCGGCGTGGGCCTCGGAGTCAGTTTTGCGCTGATGGTCGTGGCGAGCCTGGGCCACATTTCGCCGCCCGCCGGCGCCGTACTGCAGGAAGCGCTCGACGCCGCCGTTATCCTCAACGCGCTCAGGGTGCGATGACTGCCTCGCTCGATTGCATTCTCAAGCCGCGGTCCATCGCGGTGATCGGCGCCTCACGAATGTCCAACACGATCGGACATCAGATTTTCGGCAACCTGCTGCGCTACGGCTTTACCGGCGCCGCATATCCCGTGAATCCCAACGCCACGTCCATCCAGTCGGTGCGCGCGTATCGCGACGCCGGCTCGTTGCCCGAGCGCCCTGATCTCGCGATCGTCGTCGTGCCCAAGGATCGCGTGCTCGACGTCGTGCAGGGATGCGGGCAGGCCGGCATTCCGGGACTCGTCGTGATCTCCGCGGGCTTCCGCGAGGTCGGCGGTGTCGGGGTGGACCGCGAGCGGCAGCTGGTCGACATCGTGCGCCGCTACGGGATCCGGATGGTCGGCCCGAACTGCATGGGTGTGGTCAACACCGATCCCGCCGTGTCGATGAACGCCACCTTTGCGCCCGCGATGCCGCCGCATGGCCGCGCCGCATTCGTGTCACAGTCCGGCGCCCTGGGCGTGAGCGTGCTGGACCACGCGGCGGAGTACGGCATCGGCATTTCGCAGTTTGTCTCCGTCGGCAACAAGCCGGACGTGAGCGGCAACGACCTGCTCGAGCAATGGGAGCACGATCCCGCAGTGGGCGTGATTCTCATGTACGTCGAGAGCTCGGGTCGCTCGAAGGTCGGGGCCCGCGCGGCGTCATCGCATACGGGCGCGTTGGCCGCGAGTGATGTCGCCGTGGACGCGCTCCTGACGCAGGCAGGAGTGCTGCGCGCCGAGTCGATCGAAGAACTATTTGACATGGCGATGGCCTTCACCGGCCGTTCGCTGCCACGCTCGAACCGCATGGCCATTGTGACGAATTCGGGCGGCCCCGGGATACTCGCAGCGGACGCGCTGGAAGCGCGCGGGTTGGAGTTGGTCGAGCTGGAGCCCACGACGATCGGGAAACTGAAGCCGCTGTTCCCCGAGGAAGCATCGATCCGTAATCCGCTCGACATGATCGCATCCGCAACACCGGGGCACTACAGGACGGCACTCGACGTGGTCCTGAGTGATCCAAACGTGGATTCCGCCATGGCGGTATTCGTGCCGCCGCTGGGCGTGCGCCAACAGGATGTTGCGGAGTCGATCGTCGCTGCAGCGGCCGGCCATGTCCAGAAACCAGTCCTGGCGGTGCTGATGGGGAGCGAGGGGCTGCCGCAGGGACGCGCGGAGCTCCATAAGGCGGGCATTCCCGCCTACGTGTTTCCCGAGTCGGCGGCGCGAGGCTTGGCGGCGCTGCGGCGGCAGCGGGAGTGGATCGCGCGGCCGCTCACCGCACCGCGCGTGTTCGAGGTGGATCAGCCGCGGGCGCGGCGCGCGCTGGCGGGAGCTGGCGGGGCTCGGGGAGCTCGAGGCGCTGGAGCTGCTCGCCGCGTACGGCATCCCCGTGGCCGCAGCCGCACTCGCCGAAGGTCCCGATGCTGCGGCACGCGCCGCAGCGGCACTGGGGTTCCCGGTCGTCCTGAAGGCGGTCGCACCCGAATTGCTGCACAAGACGGACGCCGGCGGAGTGCGCATTGGTCTCACGACGCCGGTGTAGGTCGCGACTGCAGCTGCCGAGATGATCGACGCGGTCACGCGCGCGCTGCCGCATGCGCATCTCACCGGGCTGCTGGTGCAACGCATGATCACGGGTGGACGGGAGCTGATCGTCGGGATGAGCCGCGATTCGGCGTTCGGTCCACTGCTGATGTTCGGCCTGGGTGGGATCTTCGTCGAGGCGTTGCAAGACGTCGTGTTTCGCGTCGCTCCGATTCAGCCGCTCGACGCGCACGACATGGTCCGGTCGATTCGCGGTGTGGCGCTGCTCGACGGAATCCGTGGTGCGCCCCCGGTCGATCTCGCCGCGCTCACCGACGTGTTGTTGCGCGTCTCACAGCTCGCGATCGATCGCCCCGAGATCACGGAGCTGGACGTGAACCCGTTGCTCGCGTTTGCGAACGGCGTGCGAGCGGTCGACGCGCGTGTGCTGATCGCGGTCCCCGACTAGCGGATGAAACTGTCATGGGTCGTCGCCGCAGCACTCGCGGTGCAGCCCCTCGCCGCGCAGACCAGGGTAGCGGCGCCGAATCCGCGCGCGCGCCTGTTCGTGGCCCGCGGCTGTTCGGAATGCCATGCGATCGACCCGCTCAAAGTGAAAGCACGGACCGATGTCGGGCCGGAGCTCTCATCGGCGTACGTGGACGTCCCGACCCGCTATGGCGTGACGCTGGAGCGGTTCTTCGATGAGCCGCTGGGCATCATGCGGCTCATCCTGGCCGAGCATGTGCAGCTGGGCCGCACAGACAGCGATTCGCNNNNGATCTCTACGCCAAGCACTTGGCTCGGCTGGACAGTTTGAACCGGCGCGCGCGGCCGGCGAGGGGGCCTCCCCGTGCGGCCGACCTTCGCCGCCGATCGTAAGGAGGGTCCGCGCGCGGGGCTATTCGCGTCCCACGCCGAGCGCGTCCGCCACGCGATTGATGTAGTTGAACCAGGCGACGATCAACGTGATCTGAAGAATTGCGCGGTCATCGAAGCCGGCGGCGCGCAGCCGCTGATGATGCTGCGGGCCGATGCGTGTCGCGTCCTTCGTCAACTGGACCACATAATCGAGCATCGCGCGCTCCCGCTCCGAGAGCGGCGCCTGCGTGTAATCGGCCTCGAGGGCGGCGACCAGCGCCGCATCCAACGTCACCCGACGCAGAAACTCTGCGTGCGACTCGATTCAGTAGCGACAGCGATTCGTGACCGACACCAGCGTCGTGATCATCTCATGATCGCGGCGCGTCAGCGGCAGGTCGGGCGACATCAGCGCGCCGAACGTCGAAAACGCGTGATGAAGCGCGTCAGGGATCAGGCTATGAGACGCCACGATGGGTGGGGTGCACGGGGTCGGCGTATTCCTTGGGGTACAGCGCGCGCTGCGCCTCAACTGCCGCGCGCAGCTTCTCGTCCGCGTCCGGCGGGATCGTGCGAATCCAGGTCATGAGTCGTGTTCCGGTTGGGAGTGAGTCGCCCGCGAAATGCGAAGAAGTAGACCGGGCCGCCAAGTGCCACGATGCCGACGCCCAGCGCCGCCTGCAAGGGGTCGTGTCGCCCCAACAGCACGAGGAGGAGGGCCACGAGTGTGAGGAAGAGGACGGGGGTCGACGGATACCCCGGCACGTGGAGGAGCTCGCCCCGCCGTCGCAGCAGGAAGACGCCGCCGACCGTCAATGCCAGAAACACCACGGTGACGAACACGAAGTAGAACACGATTTGTTGAAACGTCCCCACTAACACGAACAGAGACGCCAAGCCGGCCTGGATCGCGACGGCCCGCGCTGGCGTCGCGAAGCGCGGGTGCAAGGTGGCCACAGACTTGAAAAACACCCCGTCGCGCGCCATGGCGTAATAGACGCGCGGCAGCGCCATGAGCAGCCCCAGCAAGCTGCCCAGAATTGCCACGATCACGATCGCCGCGAAGACACGCCCACCCGCCGGCCCGAACAGCGCCTCGCCTGCCTGCGCCGCAAAGGTTTCTCCCGACGTGACGCGCTCGAGCGGGACCAGGTAGAGGAACACCGCGCTCGTGAGGATGTAGACCGCGGTCACGGCGGACACGCCGAGGGCGAGGGCGCGCGGGAGCGTGCGCGCGGGATCACGGGCCTCGCCGCCAAGCTTGGCGATCTCCCACCATCCGCCGAATGCGAAGAACGCGCCCACGAGGGCCGGCGCCAGCGCCCCGGGGAGCGGATCGGAGCCGGCCCGTTGCACCACGAAGGGGACAAAATGCGACCAGCTGCCGGCGCCCAGCGCGAGCGCCAGGATCGCCATCAATCCGAGCGCGCCGAGCTTGATCACGGTCAGCCACTGCATCACCCGCGCGCCGATCCGAACACCCAGCAGACTCAGCGCCGCAAGCACGAGGATCGCGCCGACCGCGATGGCCTTGAGCGCCACGCCCGAGAAGCCGAACGCGTAGCCCACATATCCGGCGAGCCCGACCGCGAGCGCGGCGGTGATGCCCGGGTCCATGACCAGCAGGCATTTCCACCCGTAGAGGAATGCGACGAGCGGGCCGTAGCCCTCGCGCAGGTAGACGTACCCGCCGCCCGCTTCGGGAAACCGCGCGGCCAGCGCCCCATAGCACAGCGCGCCACTGAGTGCCATCGCCCCCATCACCAGCCAGACGATGAGTAGCCAAAGCGGCGATCCGACCGTTCGCGCCATGGTGGCGGGCGTCAGGAATATCCCGATCGCAATGACTTCGCCGATGACGAGCGCAGTCACGGCAGCGACGCCGAGATGACGCGGAAGGCTGTTCATCAGTGGGCACAAAGTTCTACGACGTCGCAGCCAACCGCCAGCCGCCTATGCTGCGAG
>VBLP01000205.1:7939-8835 GCA_005887925.1 Deltaproteobacteria bacterium
GGGCGGACTCGTCGGTTGTCGCGGTTCGCGCCTCATACCGAAGGATGGTGCCGCTCCCAGCCGGGCGCACCGCGCCAAAACCGGCCGACCGCGCCAATGACCAGCTCCACGCCTGGCTCTTCGGTCAACACGACCCAGGCCGGCCCCTGCTTCGTGATTTCGCCGAACGTTACCGAGGGCGGGGAAGACGGTCGCGGCTCGCCGCGCCAGCGTCGCGCGATGTTCTGCGGCAGCTCCCGGAGCTCGAAAAGCAGGTCGATGACGGGGTCTCTGAGGTTGGTTTCTTTCATCGCGGCGTACACGTCGGTCGGTGCTGCGTTGATGCTCGCCTCGTAGATGTAGGTCTCGTCGAAGGTCGGGAGGTAGCGATCGATCAACATGCGTGTGGTCCGGATGAGTGTTGATGGAACCCTAGCGCGGCACATCTAAACCCGACTCAAGATTGTCGTGAAGAGTTGTTCAAGGACCTCTCAAGGACTCTTCAGACATGCACTGTAGACTTGAGTCCATGACACACATCCTGATCGTCTATGGCACGACGGACGGGCACACCCGGAAGATCGCCCAGGTCCTCGCCGAGGACCTCCGCGCCCGGCGGTGCAGCGTGGACATCCTCGATGCGGCAGGCTCGTTGTGGCGTCTCAGTCCCGAGAGTTATGACGGCGTGGTCGTGGCCGGTTCGGTGCATATCGGCGACTACCAGCGGTCGGTCGCGCGCTGGGTCCGCTTGTATGCCCCGGTGCTCAACGGTGTGCCGACGGCGTTTCTCTCCATCTGCCTTGCGGTCCTGGAACACCGGACCGAGGCCCGGCAGGAGATCGTCCGTATCATGAACCGTTTTCTCGCGCGCTGCGGCTGGCGCCCGACGACCACCAAGCTGATCGCTGGCGCGCTGC
>VBLP01000205.1:8869-11514 GCA_005887925.1 Deltaproteobacteria bacterium
GCGGATGATGCAGCGTATCGTCGCGAAGGCCGGTGGTGATACCGACACGACGCGCGACTTCGAGTACACCGACTGGAACGATTTACGGAGTTTCGCGGAAGACTTTGCCGGCCTCGCGTCGCAACGGCCGGCCCTGGTGGGAGAGTTCGCATGATTCGCAAGATTCTGGGGTTCGCGGCGATCGCGATCGTGGCCCTGGTCGTGCTCAAGATCGCGCTCGGGTTATTGGGTCTGTTCATTGGCCTCACCGTGACGGTGCTGGTGCTTGCCGCCATGGGATATGGCTTCTACCTCGTCGTCCGGGTGTTGAGTCCCGCGAGCGCCGCCAGGATCCGCACCGTGATTCGCGGCACTCCGACTCCCACGCGCTAGGCGATTACGTCCGCGTTCCGCGCGCGAGGTCGAGATCCATCCGAGGAGCGCGCTGGCGGTGATCACTGACGCGTGTATTGTTGAGTATGGGCCTTCGGCGCGGCATCTATATCGTCCCGACCAACCGCTGGTACATCGCGCGGACCGTGTGGCTCATCGCCGGAATCGTGCTGCTCTCGAGCACGACGCTCGCCGCCCTGGTGAATCCCCTGTGGATCCTGCTCACCATCGCGACCGCCTGGGCGTCGATCGCGGTTTCTCTCACCGGCTTTTGCATCGTCGGCAACATCCTGAAGCGGCTCGGTTTCACGGCACTGCTCGGCGACCCGGGACGGCCCAATCACTATTTCATGCAGACCGACAGTTGGTACCTCGAGCGCCGGATCTACCTGGCCGTCGGCATCAACCTCACGATCGCGTCCGTGCTGTCCATCGTCCACAGTTCCTGGTGGCTGACGTTCACCGGCTTCGTCGGTGTGGCGATGGTGTGGTTCGCCGGCACTGGATACTGCATCATGGCCAACGGTCTGTACTGGCTTGGCGCCGAACCGCGGCTCGCGCCGCTGTCCAAACCGCAGCCGCACACCGCCGCGCCGGAGCGATCCGCCCACGCGTGACGGCGTCGGATGAGCCCGACGACCGCCAAAGTCCTCAAGCTGGCCGCAGCCTGTCTCCTCTGTCTCGCCGTATTCACCGGTCTCACACTGCTCGTCCTGCATTTTCGGAAGTCATGATCGACACCCGTTCGTGGTTGGGGGGAGCTATGACTAAAAACATGGGAACGGCGGATCGCGCGATTCGCACCCTTATCGCGCTCGCCATCGTCGTGCTGTACTTCACCGGCAAGATCAGCGGCACGGTGGCCATCGTGCTGGGAATCGTCGCCGTTGCGTTTCTGGTGACGAGCTTCGTGGGATGGTGTCCGAGCTACCTGCCGTTCGGGTTGTCCACCCGAAAGGGCAGCGTCGAGGGGAACGTCGCGCCGCCGCGCTGACGGTCGGTTAGCTTTCGCGCATGACCCTGCGCCGTGCCGCGATTGTGCTCGGATTCTGGCTGCTGGTCCCACCGCTCCTCCGAGCGCAGCACGCCACCCGGACCCAGCCATTGCCGGCGGGCCATCTGTTCTCGCCGCTCCTCGCCGACCCGAAGCAGCCGCATTTCTTCGCCGCGTGGTTGTGGGTTACGTCGCCGGTCGTCACCGGCCAGGTCGCGACAGTTGGACTCGGCGAGGAGATTGCCCTTATTCGCAGTCCCCGGCGTCGATGGGAGTTGAGCGTGGCCGCCGGCGTGTTCTCCCAGTTCAACATGGAGACTCGCTCCAACGACCTCATCAACACCGATTTCATCATCGGCTTCCCGCTGGCGTATCGGCGGAACGCGGTATCCGTGCGCGCCAGGATCTACCATCAAAGCTCGCACCTGGGCGACGAGTTCATCCTCAATAACAACCCGACGCGGGTGAACCTGAGCTTTGAGGCCGCAGAGCTGCTCGTAGCGGCCGAACTGCGGGGTTTCCGCGTGTACGGCGGTGGCGAGTACATCCTGCGGCACGAGCCATCGGACTTGAAACCGGGCCTGCTGCATGCGGGGCTCGAATACCGGCATCCGAGGCGCCTGGGTCGGGTGGGTGCGCTCGGTGACGCCAGCATCGTCGCGGCACTCGACGCCAAGTCGACTCAGGAGCGGAGGTGGCGCGTGGGGTGGAGTGGGCGGGTGGGCATCGAGTTTCGACCGACGACGGACGAGGCCGCGCGCAGGCTCAGCATACAGCTGCAGGCCTACGGCGGACCGGCACCCTACGGGCAATTCTACCAGGAGAACGTGCCATCAGTGGGCGTCGGCATCCACTTCTCGCTCTGATGCCCTCGCGGACGCTCTCGGTCACGATACCGTAGGCGCCGCCTGACTCAACAGATCCGCGGCAACTGATCGCCGGGGAGCATGTCTACGACTCGCGTACCCCCGATACCGGTGCTGAGCACCACCAGCCCCGGATGCTCCCGTATGCACCGCCCAATCCGCGCCGCGGCCCGCCCGAGGGGGTGACTGCGCAAGGCCTCCACCGCGGCGTCGGCTGACCGCTCCGACACGAATGCGACGAGCACGCCCTCGTTCGCGACGTACAGCGGATCAAAGCCCAGCATCTCGCACGCCGCGGCGACAGGTGCGAGAATCGGCAATGCGCCTTCCTGTAGCGCCACGCCGACGTGCGCCGCGGCCGCGATCTCGTTCAGCGCGCTCGCGAGGCCGCCGCGGGTCTGGTCGCGCAACGT
>VBLP01000737.1 GCA_005887925.1 Deltaproteobacteria bacterium
CCGGCGCACGCAGCGCCACAGCTCGACGGCGGCCGGGTGCTCGTCGGCGAGCTCGCCGCGCGCGAGGCGCTTCTGCATCGCCAGCGCGTAGAGCTGATGCTGATCGACCGTGTAGACGTGATAGAGGTCGTGCTGCACGCGGCCGACGCACGGCGCCCACTCGGGCATGAGCGCCGACAGCACGCCGAGCTGGTTCATGACCTCGAGCGCGGATGGCCGGGCGTGGTCGCGGACGTCGACGAGCGCGTCGAGGAACAGCCGGGCGGCGAGCGGGTCGCGCGCCAGCGGCCCGGGGTCGCGCGCGATCACCTCGGCGGCGAGCTCGCGGGTGTGGCCGTAGACCGGCAGGCGCTCGGCGACCGCGACGCGAAACAGCCGCACGATCTCGCCGGGCCGCTCGACGAACAGCCGCGGGTCGCGGATCGCGAGCTCGCCGTTGAAGGTGATGAACGAGGCGTCGACCTCTGCGATCCGCGGCCGCCGCCGCGCCGGCACCCGCGCGCTCTCGAGCAGCCGGTCGGCGACCTGGACGACGCCGCGCGCGTGCAGGTAGTAGTCGCGCATCAACGCCTCGACCGCCGGCGCGACGGCGGCGCGGATGTCGCCGTCGGGCGGGCGCGCGTCGGGATAGAGCGCCGGCGCGATCGCCTCCTGGATCTCGAAGGTCAGCTGGTCGAAGCGGCGCTTCGCGGTGAGCTGGACCAGCGCGCGGATCCGCAGCTCGAAGTCGCGCGCGCCGAGCAGGACCCCGGCCTGGCGCTGGGTCAGGTGGCCCATGGTGACGAGGTTTCCGATCAGCGCCTCGGCGCCCTCGGGGCCGGGCTCGCCGGGGCGCGGCGGGTGCCAGCGGATCTGCGCGCACCACAGCGCGGTCGACAGGTCGCGCAGCGCGCCGATGCCGGCCTTGAGGTTGGGCTCGAGCAGGTAGAGCGACGCGCCGAACCGGGCGTGGCGCGCCTGCTTCTCGGCGGCGAGCGCGGCGATCAGGTCGTTGGGGTTGCCGCCGGGCGACAGCGCCGCGAGGGTCGCGCGCAGCAGCTCGGTGGTCAGCCGGCGGTCGCCGGCGATGTGGCGGGCGTCGAGCAGCGCGGTGGCGGTCGCGAGGTCGTCGCGCGCCAGCCGGGCGACCGCGCGCGGCTCGCGCACCGCGTGACCGATCGCGAGCTTCTCGTCCCACAGCGGGTACAGCAGCCGATCGCAGACCTGCTTGGCGAGCGCCTCGTCGCGGTCGTGCAGCACGATGAAGTCGATGTCGGAGTACGGCGCCAGCTCGCGGCGCGCCCAGCCGCCGGTCGCCACCAGCGCGAGCTCGGCACCGCCGGCCGCGGCGACGAACTGCCGCGCGAGCTCGCGATCGTAGACCTCGGCGATCGCGGCGCACGCCGCGCTGCCCTGCCCCGGTGCCTGCAACCGCTGCGACCACGCCGCGAGCGTCGCGTCGAGGATCACGCGCAAGCTGGGTGCCGCCGCGGGATGCGCCATGCAGCTAGCGTACATCGCCGCGCGCCGGCGGCATCACGGCGCGAGCGACAGCTGCGAGAAGTCGATCCAGCCGTCCCAGGCCCGCACGCCCTTGACCCGCTTGGCGACGAGGACCTGCGGCGCATCGGCGACGATCCCGGCCAGCGGCCAGGTCTCGGCCAGCCCCGCGGCGAGCTCGGGGGCGAGCCTGGCGCGCTCGGCGGGGTCCCACACGGCGGCGAGCGCGTCGAGCGTGCGGTCGGTCCGCGGCCCGGCGTGGGCCAGGACCGGCGCGGGGTCGGTGTCGACCATCCCGGTCCACACCAGCTCGGCGACGTCGTAGGCGTGGTCGGCGAGCCGCTTGTCGAGCCAGGCCTCGCCGCCGGTCCGGACGTCGATCACGACCCCGATCCGGCGCGCGGCCTCGACGAAGTAGTCGCGCTCGAGCTTGGCCGGCGGCGCGGAGGCGTCCTTCGCGGCGGGCTTGTCGCCGCCGATCATCGTCAGGCGCAGCTGCTTGCCGCCGCGATCGCGGATGCCGTCCTTGGGCTCGCTGTCGATCCAGCCGGCGGCGTCGAGCAGCCTGGCCGCGCCGGCCGGATCGAAGTCGGGCACCGCGGCCTCGGCGCCGCTGACCGGCCCGCCCGGCCAGATCGGCCACAGCGCGGGACGCGCGAGCCCGCCGAACACCCGCCGGGCGATCGTGCGGCGATCGACCAGCAGCGCGAGCGCGTGGCGGACCCGCGGATCGTCGAGCGGCGAGCGCGCCTGGTTGAACACGAGGTAGCGCAGCCGCGGCGTCGCCAGCTCGAGCGGACGAAACCCGGCGACGACGCCGGGCGCGTTGGCCTGATCCGGCCAGTGCGCCGGGATCAGCGCGGCGATCAGGTCGAGGTCGCCGCGCTTGGCCTCGCGCAGCGCGACCGCGGCGTCGGGCTCGTAGACGAACTCGAGATCGGAGATCGCCGGCGCGCCCGCCCAGTAGCGCTCGTTGCGCGTGAGGTGAACCACACCGGCCTTGTTCGACACGAGCTTCCACGGGCCGGTGCCGATCACCGCGCCGCCGCCGTGCAGGCTGCCGTCGTAGACGTGCTGCGGCAGGATCGGGACCTCGGCGAGCGCGCGCAGCACCCAGCCGCTCGGCCGCTTGAGCCGCAGCCGGACCTCGTGCGGGCTGACCAGCTCGATCGCCTCGACGTCGTCGAGCATCGGCCGCAGGTGGTCGACTCCCTTGCGAGGATCTCGCACCGCATCGAGCGTGAACTGCACGTCGCCGGCGGTGAGCGGGTGGCCGTCGTGGAACGTCACACCGGGCTCGAGCTCGACGCGGATCTCGAGCCCCGACGGCATCACCCGCCACGCGCGCGCCAGCCGCGGCGCATAGCGCCCGGCGCCTCGCCCGTCGGGGGGCGCGTAGCGCAAGAGCGGCTCGAAGATCGTGCCGAGGGTGATCCGGCGCGCCCACAGCGACGGCGCGACCAGCGGCGTCAGCCGGCCCGGCTCGGCGTCGACGTGGATCCGCAGCGTATGGCTGCGCGCGGCGTGGACGTCGGGCTCGCCCGGCGCCTCGAGCGCGCGCGATCCGGGCACGTGCTCGGCCTCGCTCGCCGGGTCGGGCGCATGGCGCCACGGCCTGACGCGCGCGGGAGAATCACACGCCGCGACGGCCGCCGCGACGAGCGCGCTCAGCACCGCAGCTTGAGAGGCCCTGCCCACCATGTTATCACCGTCAGCATGCCGCACCCTCATGGCCTTCGCACCGCCTTGCTGGGCACGCTTGCCGTGCTCGGCGGCTCCCCAGGGGCCACCGGTTGTGACAATGGCAAGATGAAGACCCCCGAGGCCGAGGTCCGCAAGAGCGATCTGAAGCTCAACCTGCCGCCGGTGCCCGCGTTCGATCTGCCGGCGGCCCCCGCCGACGGCTCGCACACCGTGAAGGAGATGCGGGTCAAGGGCAAGAAGCTCCTCGAAAGCGAGGTCACCGTCAAGGGCGTCATCACCTGGGCGTACGACTGTCCCACCGCGATCCGCCAGCCCACGATGTCCGAGCCCGAGCTCAAGAAGATGATCGAGGAGGACCCGTCCAAGTGCGAGCGGCCGAAGTTCTTCGTCGGCGACACCGCCGACACGCCGGCCGAGAAGAGCCTGTGGGTGGTCGAGGTGCCGCGGCCCTACTACAAGATCGAGCTCGAGCGGTTGCCCAAGGAGGAGCTGCGAAATCCTCCGGCCGACCGCTGCGACAACAAGGATCCCAGGAAGACGACCTGCCCGCCCTACAAGGTCGGCGACCAGGTCGAGATCACCGGCACCTGGAAGCTGTCGTCGCCGCACAGCGAGCGCAACTCCGACGGCCTGCTGGTCTTCAAGCGGATGAAGAACGTGACCCAGAGCTGGGAGTCGCCCGTGGTCGAGCCCAAGCCGGGCGCGCAGACCTCGCCGCCGGGCCCCACCAAGCCGTCGCCGCAGGACCTGGTCAACAAGGGCAAGGGCCGGGGCTGACCGCGCCGCGATCGGGGACATCGCGCGCAGGCAGCGATCTCGCGCGACGGGCGCCGGTGTGCTCCCCGCTTGCGCACGCGGTGACCCGAGGCGAGATCCGCAAGCTGGGTCAGCCGCAGCGACGCGGCTGCCGCTGACCGGCTGCGCTCGAAGCGCAACCCTCGAAGTGCACGACGCTGGCGCTGTACAGGGCGCTTGCTGCGATTTCACGCAGTCCCGCATCGGCCGGCGGCTTGCAGAACCGCCGGCCAGGAGGACTGACGATGAAGGACAAGATGCAAGACGTCGCTGTTCAGGAGCTCGAGGCCGTCGACGGCGGCGGCCTGTTCTATGACATCGGCTGGTGGATCGCCAAGGCCGTCAAGCTGTCGGGCACCGAGATGAGCGACGCGGATCCGGACTGGATCCAGCACAACATGATGTTCAACTGAAGGAGATAAGACATGCAGGACATCCACGAGAGCGAGATTCTTTCGATCGAAGGCGGCGACTGGAAGCTGCCCGGCTGGGTCGGCGTCGTCAACGCCGCCTATGACCTCATCAAGGGCTTCGTCGAGGGCCTGAGCGACAGCTCGATCCCGTACGTCACCTCGTCGATCCAGTACGAGTACGTCGAGTCGACGATCTACTACCAGTAGACCCGGCGAGCCGGGCCGCGCGGCCGCTTGCTCGAGCGGGCGCCCCATGGCCGGCGTGGTGCCGCGCCACGCCCGCCCGGCTTCGGGAGATTCCCGACCGGCCTCGACGACGCGCCCGGCGCCGCGGCGTGAGATCTCGTCAAAGACGAGAACAGCGCTACGGCGTCGGGGCATTTGCGCGGATAATCCCCGCGATGGCGTCCAAGAAGAAGCCAGCGGGATCCGGACCCGCCAAGGCGCCGATGACCGCGGCCGGTTCCAGCGCCGGCGCCCCCACGACCGAGCCGGCGCCGGCGCCGCCCGCCGCATCTCCCGGTGCGGACCTCGCAAGCACGACCCCCGGGGCTGGCCCCGTGCGCAGCACGCAGGCGCTCGCACATGGCAGCGCGGCGTGGGGCGCGCGGTTCGTCCAGCCGGGGTTCGCGACCACGCCCGAGACCGACCTCGCGTTCGCGCTCGGCTTCCCGCACCTCGAGTACATCGTCGACAACCACGCCGACGATGCCCGCGCCGAGATGATCGCCTACGAGCGCCGCAGCTACCGGCTCGGCTGGCCGCGCAACGTCGCGATCCGGTGGTGCCGGATCACCGCGAGCAAGGGCTGCCGGCGCTCGCCGCAGGGCGCGACCGAGCTCGACTCCGCCGGCAAGAAGGCGCTCAAGAACGCCGCGGCGCTGTCCGCCGACGAGGTCGCGCAGACGCTCAAGGCGATCTTCTCGGACACCTCGGCCTACGAGGACCTCCGCGACCTGGTGCGACTGTTCGAGGCCTTCATGGGACCCGAGCTGGTGGCGTGCGCGATCATCGACGCGCTCGAGAAGTCGAGCAACAGCGTGTGGAACCATCAGGATCACGACCGCGCGCTGGTCATGCACCACGTCGGCTTCCTGCTGCTGCGGCTGCCGGGGGCGCTCGCCGACAAGCTGCGCGGCCGGCTCCACGCGGTCTTCGATCGCCGGGTCAAGGCGCTGCCCAGCAAGGAGCTCGGTCCGCGCAAGGGCGAGCGCGGCTCGCTGCTCCGCGCGCTCGACGTGGTGCTGCACGGCCGCCAGGGCGCCGAGCGCAGCGGCGAGCGCAGCGAGGACGCGATCGAGCCCGGCGACCTGCTCCACGTCACCGGCGACCGCGATTTCGTGCGCGAGGCGGCGTGCCGCCGGCTGTCTCCCGATCCGCGGCTGGTGTTCCTCGGCGGCGAGCCGGTGCTCGACCACCTGCTCGACGGGTTCGTGCGGCTGCGCGGCCTGCACCACGCGCTGCTCGACGGCTTCGCCGAGATCGCGTCGCCCAAGGCGATCCAGCTCGTGCAGCGGATCGCCGCCGGCAAGGAGGCGCCCGACCGCGCCCGGGCCGTGCTCGCCGCCCGCGGCGCCGCGCCCGCGTAGCCCGCATGATGGCGCTCGGCTGGACCGGTGCGAGGGGATGCTCACCGGGATCTGCTGGGTCGCGCGCTGGATCGGTGCGGCGCGGCAGCCGCACACGGCGATGAGCCCTGACGCTCGAATGAGTCGTATTCGAGATTCGCCATCCGGCCCGTGACCGGCGCTCGGTCCGTGACCTGCGCGAGTCGGCTCGCTCGCCGTCACGCCCTGGGAACCGGACATCGCCGCAGAGACTCGAAGACCAATTGCTCGAGTGTCACGGCGTCCCCGTCGGTCGCCGCCAGCGCCGCGGCGATCGCCGAGCAAGCAATGGCCGGCTTCCATCCCAGCCCGGTCAGCGCTGCCTTGGCCTGTGTGCGAAGGATCGCGGTGTCGAGGCTGCGGACCGCGCCCACGTGGGCACCGGCGTGCCGCTTCAAGAGCGCCGCCGGCGTCATGCCCGCATTCGCGACCACCGTCGCCACATCGGCCGCGCTGCGCGCTCCTGCGCTTGTCATCGACTTCCCATCACCAGCTGTGTCTGCATCAGCATGCGCCCTCCTCCGTGAGGCCGGCGCAGCCTCCCGTTCCCGGTGCGCGCCGAACGCGAGCGGCTCGACGCCAGGATCATCCGTG
>VBLP01000204.1:0-2063 GCA_005887925.1 Deltaproteobacteria bacterium
TCTCGGGCTCATTGCCTGGCGCCAGCGGCAGGAGGCGCAGGAGATAGGCGAGATGGCGCAGCGCCACCTGGCAATGAACTACCTGGAGCAGGGCCGGGGCCTGCTGCTTGATGGACATCCGATGCAAGCGCTTCCATATCTGGTCGCCGCGAGAACAGAGGGGGTAGAGAGCCCGGTCCTCCGGATGCTGTTTGCGGAGGCATCGAGACACTTGCCCCTAGTTACCTTGACCGGCCACACGTCGTACATCACCAATGCGGAGTTCAGCGCCGATAGTACGCGAGTGGTCACGGCGAGCGACGACAAGACGGCGAGGGTGTGGGATGCCACGACGGGAAGGCCGATAACCGCGCCGCTCGAGCATCAGGGCCAAGTCTTTGCCGCGAGGTTTAGCCCCGACGGCACGCGGGTGGTCACGGCGAGCGACGATAAGATGGCGCGGGTATGGGACGCCACGACGGGAAAGCCGGTGACCCCACCGCTCGAACATCACCACGCCGTCACTGCCGCCGCGTTCAGCCCCGATGGCACGCGGGTGGTTACAGCCAGCCATGACAAGACGGCGCGGGTATGGGACGCCGCAACGGGAAAGCCAGTGACCCCACCGCTCGAACATGGCGACGCCCTCACCACCGTCGCGTTCAGCCCTGATGGCATGTGGGTGGTCACGGCGAGCAGAGACAGCACCGCACGGGTATGGGACGCCATGACCGGCAAGCCGGTGAGCCCACCGCTCGAGCATCGTGACATCGTCCTCGCCGCTGCGTTCAGCCCGGACGGCACACGGGTGGTCACGGCGAGCAGAGACAGCACCGCACGGGTATGGGATGCCATGACCGGTAAGCCGATGACCGCAACGCTCGAACATCGCGCCACGGTCACGAATGCCTCATTCAGCCCCGATGGCAGGCAGGTGGTCACTGCAAGCTCTGACAAGACGGCGCAGGTCTGGGATGCCACGACCGGCAAGCCGCTGACGGCACCGCTCAAACATGACGGTGTCGTCCTTACCGCTGTGTTCAGCCCCGATGGCACGCGCGTGGTCACCGCGAGCTATGACAACACGGCGCGAGTGTGGAACGCCGCGACCGGCCAGCCGGTGACCGCGCGGCTCGAGCATCAGAGCCAAGTCTTTGCCGCGAGGTTTAGCCCCGACGGTACGCGAGTGGTCACCGCGAGTTATGACAAGACTGCGCGGGTGTGGGCTGTCACGACCGGCCAGCCAGTGACCGCCCGGCTCGAACATCATGACATCGCCGCGGTCGCCGCGCCCATCGTCACCGGTCCGCGGGGGGGCGCGGCGAGCTACGACAAGATGGCGCGGGTGTGGGACGGCCCGTCAGGCAAGCCAGTGGCCGCGCCCCCGCTCGAGCGTCACGATGTCGTCCCCATCGCTGCGTTCAGTTTCGATGGCACTCGGGTGGTCACGGCGAGCGAGGACACGACGGCGCAAGTATGGGACGCCAAGACAGGCCAGCCCGCGCTCCCGCCCCTCGAGCATCACGATATCGTCACTGCCGCTGCGTTCAGTCCCGATGACACCCGGGTGGTCACGGCGAGTGCGGACACGACGGCGCGGGTGTGGAATGCGACGACGGGCAAGCCGGTGACCCGGCCGCTCGAACATCGCGATATCGTCACCGCCGCCGCGTTCAGCCCCGACGGCACGCGGGTGGTCACCGCAAGCTACGACAAGACCGCGCGAGTATGGGATGCCATCACGGGACGTCCAGTGACCCCGCCGCTCGAGCATCGCGACATCGTCACCGCCGCGGTGTTCAGCCCCGACGGCACGCGGGTAGTCACCGCGAATGGAGGGAAGACGGCGCGGGTATGGGATGCCGGGACGGGCGAACCAGTGACCCCGCCGCTCGAGCATCAAGGCCTCGTCTTTGCTGCGGCATTCAGCGCCGACGGCACGCGAGTGGTCACGGCGAGCAGGGATAAGACGGTAAGGGTGTGGGACGCCAAAACGGGCACGCTGGTGGTCGCGCCGCTCGAACATCAGGGCTTCGTCACGGCCGTTGGATTCAGCCCCGATGGGAAACGAGTGGTCACTGCAA
>VBLP01000204.1:2100-5741 GCA_005887925.1 Deltaproteobacteria bacterium
TCAGGGTATCATCTATGCTGCGGCATTCAGCCCTGACGGCACGCGAGTGGTCACCGTGAGTGAGGACAAGACCGCACGTGTGTGGGACGCCAGGACGGGCAAACCGATAACTGAACCACTCGAACATCGAGGTATCGCCCGTGTGGCAGTGTTCAGTCCCGACGGCACACGAGTGGTCACCGTGAGTGAAGACAAGACGGCGCGGATATGGACCCTCCCCCTCCATGCGGGCTCTCTCGAGGACTGGAAACTTCTCGCCCGCTGTTCTCCCTTCATGTTCAGCCATGGCGTTCTAACGGCGAATCGCGAGCCATTCACGATGTGCACTGCAATCACAACGAGCAGCGCCAGCCTGGCACCCCAAGCTTCAGCTAAGAATTCCCCCATTATCGTTGACATGGATTTGAAATGATTTTCACTATCAAACATGAACCGAGCTACATGTGCGCGTTGGACGCTTACAGTGGGATCCTGCGCCGTCGTCGAGCACTGCTCGTACGACACGATCCACGCGACGATCGGCGCGATCACGTTGCGCCTCGAAGCGAGCGCGATCGCGCCGCTCGCCGCGACGATCCACGAACAGCGCGTGCGCTGATCCGTGAGCAAGCGCTAGGGGCGCCTCGTTCCTCGCGTTGCTCGCCGCGGCAGTGACAACCGCAGCGGCCGACGAGCCGGCGAGCGAGAATCGCACTGCCCCGTCCGACGAGGATCCCGCCGCCTCAGCAACACAAGGCGAGATCATTGTCGTGACGGGGACGCGCTCCGAGACGCCGCTTTCCGCCTCGCCGGTGACGACTGAGGTGATCGGTCACAAGTGGCTCGAGGAGTCGGGTGTGCGGACGGTCAGCGAGGCGCTCGCGCTACGGCCGGGCCTGTGGATCGATCGCGGTGTCGCCGGCACGACCGGGATCACGATCCAGGGACTCGGACCGCGGTACTCGCTGATCCTCGTCGACGGCGCTCGCCAGATTGGACGGACCGACGGCTACCTCGACCTCGATCGGTTCGGCATCGCCGACATCGAGCAGATCGAAATCGTGCGCGGTCCGAGCTCCGCGCTATACGGGGCCGACGCACTCGGCGGCGTTGTGAACATCATCACGCGAAAGCCCAGGGACGGTATCGCGCTCGACGCAGTCACCCGGCTTGACGGGCGGCTCGCCGCCGACACGCGAGCGCGGATCGCGTTCGGTCGCGACGGGCTGGCTGGGGCGGTGGCCGGCGAATACCGCGAAGGACCAGCGATCCGACGCCGCGACCCGAGCGCCGTCGCCACGACGCTCGACTCGTACGTGGATCGCCACGTCGACGCTCGCGTCACTGTCCAGCGCGGCGATCGCTGGCAATTCGACGGCGCGGCCGATTACCTGTACCGCGACCTGCGCGGCATCGACGCGAGCCCGACTGGCGACGTGTTCGATCGCCGCAACCTGGTCGAGACGGCCTCCGCGCATGCGGCCGCGCAGTACACGGCACAGCGGAGCGTGCTGCATATCTCCGGCGCCGCCTCGCTGTATCGCGACCAGTACCTCCACGACCAGCGGATGTCGGATACACTCGATCAGCACCAGATTACCACTGAGAACCTCGTTGAGGGGTCGTCGCAGCTCGCGGGCGAACTCGGGTCGCATCGCCCCCTAGTGGGAGCGGAGCTCCTGCGGGAAGCGCTCAACTCGGACCGGCTATCGACGCCCGGCTCGCGAGTACGCGGTGCCGTCTACGCGCAGGACGAATGGCGGATCGGCCAGGACGACCAGTTGCTCGCCGTGGCCACCGTGCGGCTCGACTACGACACGCAGTTCGGGACTCACGCGACGCCGCGGCTCGCTGGGCGTTGGCAAGTGAGCTCGCAGCTCACGCTGCACGGCAGCGATGGCATGGGGTGCCGCGCGCCGGACTTCAAGGAGCTCTTACTCCACTTCGAGAACCCGAGCGTCGGCTACGTCGTCGATGGTAACTCGCATCTGAGACCCGAGACCTCGCGTAACGTGCAGGGCGGCGCCAAGTGGCAAGCGACGCCTTGGCTGTGGCTGTCCACTAACGGCTTCTACAACGATCTCCACGACCTGATCAACGTGATCACGGAGCCCGACGATGGCTCGGGCACGCTGCAGTTTGGCTACGGCAACGTGGGCCGCGCACGCACCGCTGGGCTCGAGAGCTACGCAACGATGACGCACGGTCGCGCCGGGCTCGAACTCGGCTACGCATTGACGCGGGCACGCGACCTCGATGGCGAACGCGCGCTCGCCGGCGAGCCGGAGCATCGCTTCACCGCGACCGCGCGCTGGCGCGATCCGGCGCAGGGCTTCGACGCATTCGCTGCATTCGTCGTCACTGGCCATCGACCGTACTACCTGTCCGATGACCCGCAGGCCGCGACGCCGAGCCCGCAGCGCCTCGAGATCCGGGCACGGGTCGCGAAGCGCTTCCGCGGCGGCTACGGCGGATTTCTCGGCGTCGACAACCTGCTGAACGCAGGCGACGCGAACCTCGATCGCATCCCGCCCCGCACGCTATACGCGGGGCTCGAGATGCACCTCTAACCCTACTGCGCCCTACTGCGTTACCAACCGGGGCCGCCCTACTATTTTGATTCGATGGATTCCACACCTAGGGATGCTTCGCGATCTTCGCACACCAGATCTGGTGCTACTCCGACGCCAGGATGCCCAGGCAACACAGTAGAGCCAACCACCCTCACAGCGGACTCGAAGCGCGCCGACCGCGATCGCGCCACGAGCTGACGCCGAGTGCTGGTAATGGTTTGCGGCATTGATGTCGATACCGGATCGTCGTATTTGAGCGAGGGTGATCGGCCCTCAGTAATCTGGGCTGTGTAGTGTGAGCGTCATGTCGATGAATTGCGCGCAGCGGATCGCCAATGAGAGACTGACGAACCACACCGGCGCGGGTCCGTCGTCTCCGGCGTCGTGCAACCCGGCTCGCGCGACCGGCTCGCTCAGCCGTCGCCGAGCAGCTCGTCGCTGGTCGTGCAGGCGGCGGCGCGTGCGATCCAGCGGTCGAGGCGATCCGCGCTTCGCTCCGCGCTGATCCGCTCGCGCGTCGCGGGGTCGAGCGAGATGCCGCGCGCCTCGAGGATCGCGATCACAGCCTGTGCCTTCCCGGCGATGGCGCCCTCCGCGTGCCCCTCGACCCAACCTTCCGCGCGGCCCTCCACCCAGCCCTCGGCATGACCTGCGGCCCAGCCGGTCGCACGGTCGATCTCGGCCTTGGCTTCGAGCACCTCGTTGCCCTTGGCGAGCAGCGCCGCGGCCACGGCATTGTCGGCCTTCAGCGTGTGGATGAAGGTGGCGATCGGCAGCGGCACCGCGAGTGCAAGATCCTCGATGCGCCCATCGGGATCGAGCAGCTCCCAGGTGCCGAGCGCGGCGGACCACTCCAGGGCGCGCGACTTCTCGACATCGATCGCGAACACGCGGCGCACCCCGCGCGAGACCAGCTTGGCCGCCTTGACGCCGGCGCGGGCCAGCGTCTGGGTGCTGACGATCTCGAACGCGACGTGCTCGAGCTGGCGGCGACCGGTCCGGGGATCCAGTGCTGCGGGGTACACGCTGATGTCCGGGGCGACGTCGTCCCTGCGCGACGTCCGGGTCAGCAGATCGACCGCCGCCTCG
>VBLP01000204.1:5998-8981 GCA_005887925.1 Deltaproteobacteria bacterium
ACGTCGCGAGATCACATGCGCCGCTGTCCGGGAAACGGCCGAAATTCGGACGAGCGTCCGAGCTTCGGACAAAACCCGGACAGCGATGCTGCGCGCCGCGCACCCGAGGTCATCCTCGACCCGGTCCCGGCACGAAGGGCGTGCCACCGTCGGACCGACCCGGTGATGCCAGGCCCGGTGATGCCGGACCGGCCCGGTGATGCCGGACCGGCCCGGTGATGCCGGACCGACCCGGTGGTGGCTCAGGACTGCCGCGGATCGCGATCGGCCGCGGGCTCGGTGGCCTCGCTGCGCCGGCTCGAGATCGCCGAGGCGATCACGCCGGTGCCGATGATGCCGGCGATCACCGCGAGCGACACCGCGTGCGGGACGTCGAACCAGCTGTGACCGAACAGCTTGATGCCGATCAGGATCAGCAGCACGGCGAGCGCGATCTTCAGGTACTGGAACTTGGCCATCGCGCCGGCGAGCACGAAGTACAGCGACCGCAGCCCCATGATCGCGAAGATGTTCGACGTGACGATGATGAAGGTGTCCTGGCTCACCGACAGCACCGCCGGGATCGAGTCGAGCGCGAACACGATATCGGTCAGCTCGATCACGACGAGGCACACCGCGACGGTGGTCAGCGCGCGGCGGCCGTCGATCCGCACCGTGAACTTGCCGCCGTGATCGCCGTCGACGATGCGGACGAACCGGCGGAGCGCGCGGACCGCGAGGCTCGAGGTAGCTGCCGAACACGTAGAACACCCAGGTGAAGTGCTTGGCGAGATAGGCGCCGCCGCCGAGCATCGTGATCCGGAAGCCGATCGCGCCGAGGATGCCCCAGAACAGCACGCGGTGCTGGTACATCGCCGGCACGCGGAAGCTGCGGAACAGCAGCGACATCACGAAGATGTTGTCGATCGACAGCGCCTGCTCGAGCAGGTACGCCGAGACGTAGGTGATCGCGGCGTCGCTGCCCACCCCGGTCGCGGTCACGATCGGGGCGACGCGCGCGCCGTGGGCGCTGGGGGCGCTCGCCATCCGCGCGCCCAGCCAGGCGTGCTCGTAGATCAGGTAGACCACGCCGGCGAACGACAGGCCGAGGCAGATCCAGCCGATCGTCCAGCCCACGGCGCTGCGCAGCGATGGCTCGGCGGCCCGGCGATGCAAGACGCCCAGGTCGAGCGACAGGAGCAGCGCGACCAGCGCGAAGAAACCGAGCCAAAACCAGATCATCGCCGCGAGCCAGACCATGCCGGGTCAGCCGCGCCTTGGCAACGTACAACAGGGCGCTTTCAGTGCATCGACGCGATCAGGCGCTCGACCTCGCTGGATCGACGCTCGAGGCCGAGCCGGGAAAACATCATCAGCGCATCGCGCAGCATGTCCTTCGCTTCGGCGTGATCGCCCATCTCGGCCTTGTAGCGGCCGAACACGAAGAGGGCCTTGGCCAGCGCGGCCTCGTTGCCCAGGTTGGCCAGGACCTCGACCGCGGCGCCGAAGGCGATCGCCGCGGGCGCGAGTGCGCCGGTCTCGGTCGCCTCCTCGTCGTGGATGCTGGCCGACAGCACCTCGCCGAGCGCCATGTAGGCCTGGGCCTCGTGCTCGCGCAGGCCGGCCTTCTGGGCCACTGCCAGGGCGCGCTCGGCGAGCTCGCGGGCGGCGGCCGCGTTGCCGTGGATCTTCTCGAGGGCGGCGAGGTGGCGGCAGCACGCGGTCTCGAGCCCGCCGTCCTTGATGTCGTCGATGATCTCGAGCGCGTTCTCGAGCCGGCTGCGCGCCTCGTCGAGCTTGTTCTCGGCGAGCGCGGCCTCGCCCAGGTTGGTGAGGATCAGCGCGCTGAGCGGCAGGGCGCCGATCGCCTCGGCCTCGGGCAGCGCGGCGAGCCAGCCGGCCCGCGCCTCGGCCAGCTCGCCCAGCTCGAACGACAGCGCGGCGAGGTTGGACTGCGCGACGACCTGGCCCCAGCGATCGCCGGTGGCCTTGCGGATCGCGAGCGCGTCGCGATGGCACTCGTTGGCCGCCTCGTAGTGGCCGCGGTCCTGGTGGATGTTGCCCAGCCGCGACAGCGAGGTCGCGATCGCGCGCTGGTCGCCGTCCTTGGTGTGGCGGGCGAGCGCCTCGGTGATCTTGGCCTCGGCCTCGACGTAGCGCCCCATCATGTGGAGCGCGCGGCCGATGTCGTCGAGCGAGCCGGCGACGCCCCGGGTGTCGTTGCCGCCGCGGAACAGCTCGAGGCCGCGCGACAGGTACTCGAGCGCCTTGCTCGCCGCGACCCACGACAGCCGCAGCATGCGCTCGAACGCGCCGAGCGCGGCGTCGAAGTCACCGATCAGCTCGTAGACCGAGGCGAGCTCGCGCCACAGCTGGATCCGCACGCCGAGATCGCGGCCCCCGAGGCTGGCGAGCGCGCGGTCGTAGAGCTCGATCGCGCGCTGGTTGGCGTAGCTGGTGCGCCTGCTGCTCGAGACCGGCAGCATCTTCCGCGACGACCAGGCGTGGAAGATCGACCACAAGGCGCTCGCGATCAACGCGCTGCCGCGGACCTACGACGAGCTGGTCGTCGCCCGGCTGCGCGTGCTCGAGCCGATGGAGCGCCGCACCCTCGAGATGGCCGCCGCCGTGGGCGACACCTCGTGGCTCGACGCGCTGCTCGCCCTCGAGCGCCACGGTCAGCTCGGCGCCGACCCCGACGGGCCGACGCTCGGCCAGATCGCCGGCTCCGACGACCAGAGCCGGCAGGCCGTGGTCACCGCGATCGGCCGGCTGGTCGAGCACGGCTGGCTGATCGACGTGCCGCAGTCGTCGATCGCCGGGGAGCGCGAGCTGCGGTTCGCCAGCGCCAAGCTGTGGTCGATCATCTACGACGGGATCGCCGACGCCACGCGCTGCAGCTACCACGCGGTCGTCGCGCGCTGGCTCGAGCTGCACCCCGAGGGGCTCAGCCCGTCGGCGCAGGAGGAGGTCGCCCGCCACCTCATGCTCGCCGGCGACGACC
>VBLP01000202.1:0-1371 GCA_005887925.1 Deltaproteobacteria bacterium
CGCCAGCCCCCAGGACGGCTGGAACGTCATCCGCTCCGGCTACGGCAACGGCTCCGCGCTGCCGGTTCCAGCGGACTACGATGGCGATCACAAGGCCGACTTCAGCGTGCAGGGCACCGGCATGTGGTTCGTGGACTTTGCTTCCAGCCCGCAGGATGGCTGGAACGCCATCGTGGTCCTGCCCTGAATGCGCGGCCGCGCGCGACCCGGCGCGCGCTGGCGTGTAACACCGCCACATCACATTGTCCGTCGCTCCTTTTGGTCGGAGAATGGCGGTGTGTCACGCGGTCGGTCCGAGACCAGCGAAGACGATGGTGATCGGGGCGACGCCACGTGCCCGACGCCGGCGTGCGCCGGCTCGCTCACGTTGATGTTCGAGAGCGGCAGGCCATGCGCAACCCGGCCGATCACCCTCGGCGAGCTGGACGCGCTCACCGTGGGTCGAGCGTCGACAGCTCGCACCGCGCAGCTGTCCACGGTCGGCGGCGAGCGACGCCTCACGCTCGAGATCGCGGACCGGCGCATGTCGGTCGTCCACGCCCAGCTGCGGCTGACTCCGGAAGGCTGGTCGATCGAGGACGCGAGCTCGAAGAACGGCACCCGGATCAACGGGCTCGAGGTCAGCCGCGCGATCTTGCGATCCGGAGACCTCGTCGAGCTGGGGCGCTCGTTCTTCGCGTTTCGCGACGACATCCCGCACCCGGTTCGCTCCGACACACCGGAGCCGCCGCTCGAGCTCGCGACGAGAAATCCCGCGCTCGCCCGGCAGTTCCATGACCTGATCGCGATCGCGCGCTCCTCGATCCCGATCGTGGTGCGCGGGGAGCCCGGTACCGGGAAGGAGGTCGTCGCGCAGGCCGTCCATCAGCTCTCGGGCCGCAGTGGACCCCTGCAAGCAGTGAACTGCGGTGCGCTGTCGCGCTCCCTGCTGGAATCCGAGCTGTTCGGTTACCGCAAGGGTGCGTTCTCCGGCGCCCAGGAAGATCGCCCCGGGCTGATTCGTTCCGCCGACAAGGGTACGCTGTTGCTCGACGAGATCGGCGACCTGCCGCTCGAATGCCAGCCGGCGCTGCTCCGGGTGCTCCAGGAAGGCGAGCTGGTTCCGGTGGGTGGTGTGAAGGCGATCCGTGTCGACGTCCGGATCATCGCTGCGACCCACCGCGCGCTCGACGACATGGTCGCGCGCGAGACGTTTCGCGCCGACCTGCTCGCCCGCCTGACCGGCTTCACGGTCGCGCTGCCCCCGCTGCGCGCGCGTCGCGAAGATCTCGGCGCCCTGCTGCAAGACCTGTTCGCTCGCCATGCGCCGTCGCGAACCGAGTCGATCGAGCTCTCGCCCACCGCGATCCGGGCGCTCTACGCGTACCCGTG
>VBLP01000202.1:1508-11291 GCA_005887925.1 Deltaproteobacteria bacterium
TCCATCGCCTGTGCCGGCGCTTCGGGATCGACCCGCAGCTGCATCGCTTCAAGCGCTAGCAACGCGGCGCGGATCACGGTCGCGACTGCGGCGGTCAGCGCGCGCTGCTGCGACGGCCCGGCGCCGCGGGTTCGCTCGCCGAGCCGCGGCCGCCTCCTGCCGGCGGTGTGGCTGGCACCGCCGGACCTGGCTGCCCGGCCGGCGCCGGCGCGATCGATCCGCTGCTGTCGGCGAACACCACCGTGAGCATGCGGTCGAGCGCGTGGAAGTCCGCCGAGGTGATCCGGTTCCACGACGACGCCGTCGGGTTCTTGTCGCCGGTCTTGAGATCGACCCGCACGATGTTCATCCGCCAGCGATCGCCGACCTGGGGCGGCAGCCGGACGGCCATCGCCTCGTCGCGGCCGCGCACCGCCTGCCACGGGATCGCGACCTCGACGTCCCAGCCCTGATCGGTGTCGCCCGGCGCGGTCGTGCCGTGCAGCTTGACGGCGGTCTGCATCCCCGAGTCCCAGCTCGGATCGCCGGGCTGGGCGCGCGTCGTGGCGAACCACGAGTCGAACGTGGCGTTGTTCGGGTTGACCTGGAGCTCGACGTAGCCGCGGCGGTTGCCGTCGGCGTCGATGAACAGCTCGACGCAGTCCTGCTTCCACAGCGGATCGTCGTGGTTTCTGTAGTCGCTCCACACGTCGCTATCGGTGATCGCGAGGAACGCGTAGAGGAACTGATCGTCCCAGGTCAGCCTGGCGACCGCCTTGCCGACCGGATCGGGGCTGCCCTCGGCGGTGACCAGCTCGGGCGAGGTCGCCGCCGCGGCCCAGGTCGGCTCCGAGGCGAGGCCGTCGATCGCGATCGGGCCGATCGCGTGCGGCACGTAGACGGTGCCCGGCGGCGCCGGCGCCCGGGCGAGGTCGACATCGAGCACGCGCGCGACGGCGGCGCGGTCCTGGGCGTGCGGCCCGGACGCCGCCATGCGGTCGTCGATGCCGTGCTTGCCCTCCGCGATCAGGCCCACGCTGAGCGTCGCGGTCGCCGAGCGCCAGTCGGGCCGGAGCGTGATGTCCTGGACATCCTCGATCACCTCGCCCGCCTTCCACACCGCCGGCCCGTGCGCGATCTCCATGTCCGTCGCGGGGAGGTTCATGAAGTCCGCGGTGCTGGGCGCGCCGCGCACCAGCGCAAATACCCGCCAGGTGGGGCCGACAGGCTGGACCACCTTCCAGTAGTGGGTGACGCGCACCGTCTGGCCCGGGGCCACGGCGGCGTGGTCGACCGTGTTGCCGAGGTAGCTCACCTTGCCGTCGAGCGAGACGTCGAGCCGCTGCGCCAGGCTGGCCGGCGGCTGGGTCAGGACGTGCTGGGCGACGTACGCCGGCTCGATCTTCTTGGGCTGCGGCCCCGGTCCTCGATCGGTGCACGCGACCCAGGCGAGACAACCGGCGACGACGATGCGCATCGCCGCTACTTACCATAAGATGCCACCGCGATCGCGCGCTCCAGCTCGACGGACGGCGTGCTGCTCGGCGACCGGAGCTACACGATCAGGTCGGAGGCGTCCTGGAACAGCGCGCGGTTGGCGGTCTCGCGCGCCACGACCAGGCGCTCGACCTCGGCGAGCAAGCTCGGATGCACGCCGACGACGGCGTCGAAGTCCTCGCGCGACAGCCGCAGCAGCACCACGGGCTCGACGGCGACCACGTCGGCGACCGCGCTCTGGCCGCTGACCAGCGAGATCTCGCCGACCGCCGCGCCCGGCCCGAGCTCGGCGATCGCGCCGCCCGCGCTGCGGACCTCGCAGCGCCCGGCGACCACGACCCACAGGTGGTGGTTCGGCGTGCCCTCGGTGATGAACCGCGTGCCTGCGGGGACCAGCTCGGTCGACAGCCGGGCGAGCAGCGCGTGGCGATCGGCGTCGCCGAGCGCGCGGAACAGCTCCGAGGTCCGCGTCAGGTTGGCGAGCAGCCGCGCCCGGGCATGCGAGGCGAGCACCTCGGCGAGCTGCGGGTGCTTGGTCGCCGCGGTCGCGATCGCGCGCGCCGGGATCTCGAGGAGCCAGACGTCGTCGCATGCGGTGACCCGCGCCGTCCGCCGCATGCCGCCGACCAGCGCGATCTCGCCGAAGAACGCGCCGGAGTGCAGCTCGCCGAGCGCGGCCTGGCCTCCATCCTGGCCCCGATCCGGAGCGGGATCCTGGCCCGCGCCCGCGCTCCGGGTCACCGAGACGGTGCCGTGCGCGATCCAGTACAGCGCCGTCGCCGGCTCGCCGACCTCGATGATCCGCGCGCCCGCGGGGAACGCGCGCGCCGTCATCACGCCGATCAGGGCCCGCGCCCCGGCCGCGGGCAGCGCCGAGAGCAGCGGCGCCGGCGGCACCTGGCCCGGCGGCCGCGAGGTGAGCCACGGGCCGAGCCGCTCGAGCACCGCGCGGGCCTCGGCGAGCGGATCGGCGAGCTCGGCGGCGAGCGGCGGCGGCTCGGTCGCCGATCGCGCGCGCGGCGGCGACACCGCGAGATGCGGTCCGCCGGTGGCGTAGCTCTCGATGATCTGCTCGACCAGCTCGGGGCCCCGCACGCTGCCGAGCTCGGCGAGGTGGCGCGCGCACGCGACCGCGAGCGCGACCTGCCCGCCGACCCGCGCGCCCTCGCCGATCGTCGCGAAGGCGAGCTCGGCGTCGTCGGTGGCGCCCAGCGCGTGGAGCAGCACCGCGACGTCGAGCCAGGCGCCGGTGTCGAACGGATGCTGCCGCAACCGGCCGGTCGCGCGCATCAGGTCGTCGAACGAGACCGTCACCGGCATGCATCGTACCTCATGCACCGGGCAGGCGCGGCGCGACCGGCTGCGCCCGCCGCTCGTTCACCAGCGCAGCAGGGTGAGCCCACCGGGCTGCGGCGCCGCCTTGCCGGTCGGCACCTCGCGCGCGACGCGCGACGGCTGCGAGCTCGACGTCGCGAGCTCGTACACGACGTAGCCGCTGACCGCGACGACGGCCCAGAACCACCACTTCTTGTAGACCGGCGTCTCCTTCTTGGGCTGATCGGGGCCGCCCGGCTGCGCGTTCGGCGCCAGCGGCTGATCCGGAGGCGGCGGCGGCTCGTTGGCCGCGACCGACGGGCCGCCGCGGCGCGGAGCCGGACCGCCCGCGCCCACCCGCTGATCGCGGACCTCGTCGACGTTGATCGAGCCGGCGCGATCGAGCTGCGGATCCCCGGTCGGCACCGGCGCGCCGCTGCTCGGCGTGCCGACCGATCCACCGGCGGGGCCGGTCGAGCCACCGATGGGTCCGCCGGTCGGTCCGCCGGCCGGGCCCGGCGGCGGCCTGCGATCGTCGATCGACGCGGGCGGCGGCGGCGCAGGCGGCAGCGACGGTCCGAGCACCGGACCGGCGGGCGGAGTCGCGCCCGGCCCCGGCGCCGGACCCGCGCTCGGCGACGGCGACGGTCCCGGCACCGGCCCGGTCGGCCGCCTGGCGTCGTCGGCCCGCCGCGCCTCGTCGGCCTTCTTGGCCGCCGCCGAGCGCGCCGCGGCCTCGAGCCGGTTGATGCTCGCCTCGATCTCGGCGCGCTTGTCGCTGTTCGGCTGCTTGTCGAGGAACGCGCGGTAGTACTGGATCGCCGGCTCGGCGTCGCCCAGCTTGTCGTAACACAGCGCGAGGTTGTAGTTGTTGAGGTCCGCGGGCACCAGCTGCTGCGCCGCCGAGAACTCGCGGATCGCGCCCTGGTAATCGCCGCCCGCATAAAACTTCACGCCCGCCTGATAGTGCGCACGCGCCTCGGACCGGTCGTCGGCCCTGGCCCGCACCGCGACGCACAGCGCACAGAGAATCACGAGATATCGAAGAATGCGGGTTGGCTGGCGCATGACGTTCCTCTCGACAATGTGACGCATGCGGACTGCCACATGCGGTGATACACGGCACCCCCAGGCGTCAATCCATGTGACACCTGTCGTCGTCGGTATGTTTCGCACAGTACTGGGCGATGCACGCCTTGTTCTTGGGCTCGAGGATCTTCGCCGAGCAATCGAGTACCGGTGGCTGTGGCGGTGTCACCACAGTGTTGCCGGATCCCGAGCCCCCGTTCCCTCCTACGTGCCCGGATCCCGAGCCTGCGTTCACGACCCGGACGCGCTCGAGCGAGAACTGCACCTTCTTCTTCGAGCCATCGACCACGACCTCCTTGTCCTTGAATCCATTCGCCTTGATCAAGAGCGTGTGGGACTCGCCCTTGCGCACCGCCAGGTTATCGGGGCCATCGAACAGCTTGGCCCCGTTCTCGTAGACCTGGAAGCGGAGGGCATTCTTGGCGGAGATCAACACGTCTACGACCTCGGCGGGCGGCGCGGTGTTGCTTCCGCCGTTGGAGCCTTCGTGACCGTCGTGGATTCCGACATTTGACCCCTGGTCCGAGCCGTTGCTGGGGACTGCATGGTTCGAGCCAGAGCCGTGCTCGCCCGGATCGACGCCGGCGATGTTCGAGCCGGCCGACGCATCGCGCTCGGCGACCACCGAGGCATCGCGCCCCACAGGCTCCTGCACCACGCCGGAGCCGTGATCGTCGCTGCCGGCGACCTGTGAGCCGCTGCCCGAGCCCTTGCCCGCGTGGTTCTTGTTGTTGACCACCACGAACGCCGCGACGCCGCCGCCGACGGCGAGCACCGCGAGGATCGCGATGACCAGGCCCGCCTTGCTCCGCCTGGGCAGCGCGACCGACGCGCTGGGATAGACACCCGAGCCGCCGACCTGCACGACCGGCGCCGAGCCCGACGGCCCCGTCGCTGCGATCGTCCGGTTGTACGCGTTGGACACGACCACCGGGCCGGTCATCGGGCCGGGCGTCGACTGGATCTGGTGCGCCGCGCTCGGCATCACCGGGAACGCCTCCATGTACGTGCTCATCCCCGGCCCGACGACGCCGCGATAGATCTGGATCAGCACGTTGACCAGCTCGTCCATCGTCGCGAAGCGCTGCACCGGGTTCTTCTGCATGCAGCGCGTGATCACCTCGGCGAGCCCGGGCGGCAGCTGGCGGCCCGCGCGCGCCGCGCGCTGCGCGACCGGCTCGGGCTCCATCGTGATGTGCTGGGTCAGGATGCCCATGAACGAGTCACCCTGGAACGGCAGCGAGCCGCTGAAGCACTCGTACATGATCACGCCGACCGCGTAGATGTCGGTCCGCGCGTCGACCGGGTTGCCCAGCGCCTGCTCGGGCGCCATGTAGAACGGCGTGCCGAAGATCGTGCCGGTCCGGGTCAGGTGGTTCTGGCCGTCGTTGCCCGCGACCTTCGCGATCCCGAAGTCGAGGAGCTTCGGGACGTCCTCGCCGTTGGGCCCGATCGTGACGAAGATGTTCTCCGGCTTCATGTCGCGATGGATGATGCCCTTCGCGTGCGCCGCGGCCAGGCCATGGCCGGTCTGGATCAGGATGTTGAGCAGCCGATCGAGGGCCATCGGCTGGGTGATCATGTCGTTGAGCGCGGCCCCGTTGAGGAGCTCCATGCACATGTAGATCCGGCCGTCGGCGAGCTGGCCGAAGTCCTCGACCGCGATGATGTTGCGATGGCCGATCGACGACGACGACCGCGCCTCCTGGCGGAACCGGGTCACCGCCTCGGGGTTGGACACGATCTCGGGGCGCAGCAGCTTGACCGCGAACCGCTTCTCGATGTGAACGTGCTCGGCGGCGTAGACCTCCCCCATCCCACCCTCGCCCAGCTTGCGCACCAGGCGGTAGCGGCCGTCGAGGATCTGCCCGACCAGCGAAGGAGATTCCGGCTGGGGCATCGACCCAGAGGCTGGTGGACCATCGACACTCATGAGGCCGCCATTATAACGCGTTACGGCGAGCCGCGGTCTGCGCATGGGCCGGACCGGCCGGCATAAAAGTGGCGGCGCGCAGACGCTAACTCATGAAGATCTGGCGCGCCGTCGTCGGCGATCAGACCCTTCTCGTAGGTTGCGATCGTCGATGGGCGCCAAGATCATCACCAAGACCGACCGCCAGATGGAGGACCGGCTGCACGCGGTCGCGAGCGACCCCGAGCGCGCCGATACGCTGCAGAAGGCGCGCGCCTTCAAGCGTACGTGGATCGAGCTGGCCGAGGCGCTGAGCCGCGTGCACGACAAGCAGCTGTGGGACCGGTGGGGATTCTCCGATTTCGACGCGTACTGTCGCAAGGAGCTTCACCTGCGCAGCTCGACCGTCGCCAAGCTGCTCGGCAGCTATCGCTTCCTCGAGACCACCGCGCCGCGCGTGATCGAGCGCGCGCGCACCGATCGCCACGAGGCGCCGATCCCGAGCCTGCCGGTGGTCGAGTTCGTCCAGCGTGCGACCGAGACCGGCGCCGCCGACGCCGAGACGCTGCGCTCGATCCACCGCGTCGCGTTCGAGGAGGGCGCCGACGCGCCGGTGCTGAACCGCCAGTTCGGCAAGCTCGCGTTTCCGCAGACCGACCGCGACCGCCGCGAGAAGCTCCGCGCGCAGATCGCGCAGGCCGCGCGCCGGCTGTCGTCGCTGATCGCCGAGGACGGTGCGCCGGTGCCACGCCAGCTCGCGATCAGGCTCGAGGAGACGATCGGCGAGCTGCTCGAGGCCGTCGAGAACTGACCGCCCCGCGCGCTCGCTCGCCGGCGGTTCCCGGACTATCCTCCCCGGGTCGCCATGGGATCTGCGCTTGAAGACAGCGGCGTCGCAGCGGCCGCGAGCCCGGGCTCGTGGACCTGCCCGACGTGTCACAACGTGTATCCCATCGACTTCGCGGTGTGCCCGCGCGACTCCACACCGCGCACCGAGCTCGCGCCCCAGGCCGATCCGCTGATCGGCGAGGTGCTGGGGCGGACCTACCGCATCGTCCGCGTGCTCGGCGAGGGCGGCATGGCGCGGCTGTACGAGGCCGAGCACCTGCGGATCGACGCGCGGGTCGCCGTCAAGGTGATCCACGACGACCTCGCGCGCGATCACGACCTGCTCGCGCGGTTCGAGCGCGAGGCCCGCGCCGCCGGCCGGATCCACTCCGAGCACGTCGTCCGCCTGATCGACGTGCTGCGCACGCAGGACAACCGGCCGTGCCTGGTCACCGAGCTGCTCGACGGCGAGGACCTGCAGGCGCTGCTCGACCGCGTCGGCAAGCTCGGCGTCGCGCAGGCGGTCCCGATCGCGCGCCAGATCTGCTGGGCGATGGCCGCCGCGCACGCGGTCGGCGTCGTCCACCGCGACCTCAAGCCATCCAACGTGTTCCTGTGCAAGCCGGCGACGGCCGACGGCGAGCCCGTGGTCAAGGTGTTCGACTTCGGCGTCGCCAAGGTCGAGGACGACGACAAGCTGACCCGGACCGACGCGGTGATGGGCACCGCGGCGTACATGGCGCCCGAGCAGGCGCGGCGCGCCGCCGACGCCGGGGCGCTGTCCGACGTGTACTCGGTCAGCGCGGTGCTCTACCACATGCTGTGCGGCCAGCCGCCCTACGGCAACGTGCCCGCGTTCAGCCGGCTCGCGATGGTGCTCCACGAGGAGCCGGCGCGGCCGCGCTCGCTCGATCCGTCGATCCCCGACGGCATCGAGGCCGTGATCCAGCACGCGATGGCCCGCGACCGCCAGGTCCGGATCCAGAGCGCGCTCGAGCTCGAGGCCCAGCTCGCCGCGTTCGATCAGCCGCAGCCGGCGGTCGAGGCGCCGCCCCCGGCGCGGCCGCGCACGCGCAGCGCGGTCACCGGCGGCAACCCGCTCTCCGTCACACCCGCCGGCGGCAGCGGCGGGAGCCTGGTCACCATCGATCCGGTCGCGACCCAGATCGTCGTGCGCGCGCGGCTGGCCCGACCGCTCGCCGCCGTGGTCGCCGTCGCGTCGAGCCTGGCCGCCGGCGCATGGATCGCCGCCTTGCTCGCGGTGCTCATCGGCCCGGCGAGCGGCGGCGAGCCCGCGCCCGGCGGCGGCGAGCGCGCGCTCAGCAGCGGCGAGCACGTGCTGATCGGCGTGATCGCGCTCGTCACGCTCGCCGGTGTCGCGCTGGCGCACATCCGCGTGCTGCGGCCGAGCTGGGCCAGCGCACCGGCGGTGCTCACCCACATCCGGCCCGCCGCGCGGGCGATCGTGGCCGGCGGCCTCACCTTCGGCGCGCTCGAGCTCTGCGTCCAGGGCACCCTGGCGGTGTTCGGCGCACCCGGTCTCGGCCCCGGAACCCGCGTCATCCTCGCCGGTGTCGCCGCCGCCGTCGGCCTGACCTGGCAAACGTTTCGCCTCGGCGACCGGCTGCGCCGCCGGATCGGCTAACATCTCGCGCCATGGAACCGGGCTCGATGATCGGTGGGCGCTACCAGCTCGTCGACGTCGTCGCCGAGGGCGGCCTGTCCACCGTCTGGCAGGGAGTGGCGCGAAGCAGCGAGGTCTTCGCCCGCCCGGTCGCGATCAAGGTGATGAAGCGCGCGTTCTCGACCGTCGGCGGACCTTACCTGTCGATGTTCCTCGAGGAGGCCCGGATCGGCGCGCGGCTCCAGCACGCCAACCTGATCCAGGTCCTCGACTTCATCGTCGAGGCCACCCCGGCCGGCCCGACCTACTGCCTCGTCATGGAGTGGGTCGATGGCATCGACCTGCGCACCATGCTGCGGGTCGAGACCGCCCTCGGCCGCAAGCTGTCGTGGGCGCTGGTCGCCACAATCGGCCTGCGCGTGCTGCGCGGCCTGGCCGCCGCCCACGAGCGCCGCATGCCCGACAACACCGTCTCGCCCGTCGTCCACCGCGACGTGTCGCCGCAGAACGTCCTCCTGGCGCTCAACGGCGACATCAAGCTGGCCGACTTCGGCATGGCCCGTGCCCGCGATCGCATTGCCGAGCACACCGCGCCGGGCTTCGTGAAGGGCACCCTGTCGTACATGGCGCCGGAGATCCTCATCGGCAAGACGGCCACACCAGTCAGCGATCTGTTCTCGATGGCGACCACGCTCTGGGAGGCGCTGGCCGGCGAGCGCCTGTTCCACGCCAAGTCCGACATCGAGGTCATCGAGCGGATCCGGCGCTGCGAGGTCCCTTCGCTCGCCGAGCGCCGTCCCGACCTCCCGCCTGCGCTCGTCGCTGCGATCCACCGCGCGCTGGCGAAGGAGCCCGACGCGCGCTTCGTCTCGGCACGCCAGATGGCCCACGAGTTCGGCGAGATCCTGCGCGGAGAGGAATCGTGGGGCGACGCCGACGTCCTGGTCGGCAACGCCGTCGCCGAGGCCCGCATCGCCCAGGCCAACCTGCCGCCGTCCCCGACCCCACCCGGCTCCGGCTCGGGCTCGCGCTGATCTACATCGGCGCGAGCAGGTACAAGTCACTCGCTCACGCGCGACTTCGTCTGCTGCGACAGGCTCACGGCTCCGCAAGCAATTCGTCGACCGACGCGCACGCGATCGCCCGGGCGATCCAGCGCTCGAGCCGAGCCAGATCCTGTTCGTCGAGGAGCCGATCGCGCTCGCTGCGCTCCAGCACCATCCCGCGGGCCTCGAGCACCGCCACCACCGCCCCGGCCGTGCCCCGACGGATACCGTCCGCCATTCCGTCTTTCATTCCTTCTGCGCGGCTCGTTGCCTTGATCGACTCGAGCACCGGGTTACCCTTGGCCGCCAGCGCGCGCTGAACGGCATCATCGGTCTTGCCCTCGCGGATCAGCGTCTCGATGGGAAGCGGCACTGCAAGGGCAGGGTCGGCGATGGTCGCCCCGGGATCGAGCATGCTCCACGTGCCAAGCGCCGCTGACCACTCCAGCACGCGCGAGTGCTCGACATCGATCGCGAACACGCGGCGCACGCCG
>VBLP01000738.1 GCA_005887925.1 Deltaproteobacteria bacterium
TCGCGCAGCCGCTCGACGCCCATGCCGTCGCGCACCGAGTACGCCTTCATCGCCTCGCCGCCGGGTCCGACGTAGACCACGCCGTCGGTGAGCACGCCGTCGTTGTCGGTCAGGACCAGCGCGATCCGGACGGCGCGCCGGGCGGCGTCGGGAGGGCAGCGCCGGGTCACCATGTGGTGAAGCCTCCGTCGACGACGAGGTTGGCGCCGGTCATGTACGACGAGGCGTCGCTCTCCAGGAACACCGCCGCGCCGGCGTAGTCCTGGGGGGTCGCCATGCGGCCGAGGGGGGTGCGCGCAGCGTACGCGGCGACGAAGTAGTCGGGTTGCCCGTTCTCGACGCCGCCCGGCGACAGCGCGTTGACCCGGATGCCGGCTGAGCCCCAGTACGCGGCGAGGTAGCGGGTGAAGCCGAGCACCGCGGCCTTGCTGGTCGGATACGCCGGGCTCTTGAAGAACGGCTGCTCGCCGGTCGGCGTGCGATACAGCGACTGATCGGGGGCGACGATGCCGTAGGTCGACGCGACGTTGATGATGGAGCCGCCGCGCCGCTCGCGCATCGCGCCGCCGAGGACCTGGCAGCACAGGAACGTGCCGGTCAGGTTGGCGTCGAGGATCCTGCGCCAGCGCTCGAGATCATAGTTCTCGAACATCGAGTCGTGCGCCGCCGAGGCGCCGAACCGGTCGTCGATCGCGGCGCTGTTGATGAGGACGTCGATCCGCCCGAAGCGATCGAGCACGGCGGCGAGCAGGGTCACCAGGCTGTCGCGCCGCGTGATGTCGGCGCCGTGGCCCATGGCATCGCGACCGAGCGCGTGGGCGCGGTCGATGCAGGCGCCGTGATCGAGATCGGTCACCACGACGCGGCCGCCGGCGTCGAGCAGCGCGCGGACCAGCGCCGAGCCGATCAGGCCGAGCGCGCCGGTCACCACGCAGACCTTGCCGCCGAGGATGATCATGGCCTGCCCCCGGGCGTGCCGGGCCGGTGGTGCTGGCGGGCCCGCGGCGCGTTGCCCAGGCGCCGGAACACCGGCTCGACCGGCCGCCCGCGCAGCGCACCGGCGAGCGTGCCGGCCGCGACGTGACCGGCGAGCGCTGGCACGATCTCGCGGTAGCAGCCGAGCAGGTACTCGAGGTCGGCGTCGCGGTGCGCCCACGACAGGTTGTGGAACCCGCTCCACAGGACGCCGCGCCGGATCAGCTCCTGCTGCACGTACGACCTGGCGAGCAGCGGATCGACCGCGGCGGCGTCGAACGCGACCATGGTGCGCGCGTCCATGCCGGCGCAGCGGGTCCACGCGATGCCGTGCTCGGCGCAGATCTCGGCGTAGCCGGCGCGCAGCGCGCGGCCGCGGGCGGCGAGCACGGCCGGCACGTCGCGCCGGCGCAGCTCGGGGATCGTCGCCGCCGCCGCGGCGAGCGACAGCGCCTCGCCGCCGAACGTGGTGTAGAAGAACACGTCGCGCTCGAGCTTCTGCATGACGTCGGCCCGGCCGGCGAGCACCGACAGCGGCATGCCGTTGGCGATCGCCTTGGAGAACGTCGCGAGGTCGGCGCGGACGCCGAACGCCTGCTGGGCGCCGCCGAGCGCGAGGCGGAAGCCCGTCCACATCTCGTCGAACACGAGCAGCGCGCCGTGCTCGTCGCAGATCCGCCGCACGCCCTCGAGGAAGCCGGGCCGGGGCGGCTCGACCGTGGTCGGCTCGAGGATCACGCACGCGGTGCCCGTGTCGACCGCGTCGCGCACGCTGTCGAGGTCGTTGTAGTCGAAGGTCGAGGTCAGCTCGCGCGCGGTGGCCGGGATGCCGGCGCCGCGATCGGTGGTGGCGATGTACCAGTCGTGCCAGCCGTGGTAGCCGCAGCACGCGACGCGGTCGCGGCCGGTGAACGCGCGCGCGACCCGGACCGCGGCCGACGTCGCGTCGGCGCCGGTCTTGGAGAACCGCACCCGTTCCATATGGGGAACGACATCGCAGACCAGCTCGGCGACCTCGACCTCGAGCGGGTGCATCAGCGAGAACGTGATGCCGTCGGCGAGCTGGGCCCGGATCGCCTCGTCGATCACCGGATCGGCGTAGCCCAGCGACAAGGGGCCCACCGCCATGGTCATGTCGAGGTACTCGTTGCCGTCGACGTCCCACACCCGCGCGCCCTCGCCGCGCTCGATGTAGGTGGGCCAGGGGTCCGTGCGCTGGAACTGCTACGGGACCCCGCCCGGCATGACCTGACGCGCCCGCTCGAAGTACTCCCCCGAGCGCCGCGTGCGCTCCAGCAGCGTCGCGCGCTCCCGCTCGGTGAGGGTGGCGACGTTGGGGAAAGGCGTGGGCGCGGTCACGGTCATGACGGCGATTGTACGGGTGGGCGAAGCGGATCGGGAAGCAGCATCGGCTTGAACCAGCGCTCGGCCAGCGCGATCGGCAGGACGTCGGCGCGCACGCGGGCGCGGACCAGGAGCTCGCACACGATCGAGTACAACCCGCCGGTCTGCAGGTGATCCTCGACGGTGACCAACAGCCGGGTGTCGGCCGCCGCGGCGAGCACGGCGGCCTCGTCGAGCGGCTTGGGCATGCGGACATTGAGCACGCGGGCCGAGATGCCCTCGGCGGCCAGCCGGGCGCGCGCGTCGAGCGCCTCGCGAACGAGCAGGCCGAAGCTCAGGATCGCGACGTCATCGCCGTCGGCGACGGTCTCGATCCGGTGGGGCTGGCCGAGCAGCGGGTGGTCGCACGCCGGCGGCGCCGCGGTGTGGCGGATGTAGCACGGCGCCGGATCGGCGAGCAGCGCGGGCAGCGCCGCGACGAGGTCGGCCTCGTCGGCCGGGCAGAACACCTTCATGCCCGGGATGCCGCGCATCAGCGCGATGTCCTCGATCGCCTGGTGGGTCGGTCCGTTGGCGTCGGACAAAAACCCCGGCACGCCGCCGACCAGCACGACCGGCAGGCCCGCGATGCCGATGTCGGTGCGGATGAACTCGTAGGCCCGCATGGTCAGGAACGCGGCGAGCGCGTGCACGATCGGCTTGCGACCGCGCAGCGCGAGCCCGGCGGCCATGCCGATCATCGTCTGCTCCGCGACGCCGACGTCGATGAACCGCTCGCCCAGCACGGCGGGCAGCCCGCGGATCGCGGCGCGGTTCTCGGCGGTGACGACGACGATCGCGGGGTCGGCGGCGGCGAGCTCGGCGAGCGCGCGCTCGTAGGACGGCGCCGGCATCACCGCACCACCATCGGGCTCGAGGTCAGGGCCGCGCCCGCGGCGCCGTGGAGCTCGGCGATCAGCTGCTCGACCTCGCCGGGCGACAGCTTGACGAACCAGCGCTCGGGCTTGCCCTCGAGCGACGGCAGCCCCTTGTTGCGCACGGTGTCGGCGATGATCGCGGTCGGCTTGCCGCGCTGGGCCGGCAGCTCGGCGAACGCGCGGTCGAGCTGGTCGAAGTCGTGGCCGTTGATCCGGATCGTTCGCCAGCCGAACGCCTCCCACTTGGGCACGAACGGCTCGAGCGGGATCAGCTCCTCGGTCGCGACGTTGGCCTGGTAGCCGTTGCGGTCGACGATCGCGACCAGGTTGTCCAGGCCGCGGCCCGCGGCGACCAGCGCGGCCTCCCACACCGAGCCCTCGTCGCACTCGCCGTCGCCGAGGATGACGAACACGCGGCTGGCGCCGCCGCGCAGCCGGATGTCGGTGGCGACGCCGGCGCCGACCGACAGGAGGTGGCCGAGCGAGCCGGCGTGGAACTCGACGCCGGGCACCTCGCGGTTGGGGTGCCAGTACAAGACGTCGTCGGGATCGAGGTGGCGGACCAGCCGGCTCGTCGGCAGAAACCCGAGCTCGGCCAGGGTCGCGTAGAGCGCCGGCACGTCGTGGCCCTTGGACAGCAGCAGGTAGTCGCGCTCGGGGTCGCGCGGCGCGGCCGGCGCGATCCGCAGCACGCGGGTATAGAGGTGGACCAGCAGATCGGCACACGACAGCGACGCGCCGAGGAAGCACCCGCCGCCGCGGGTCATGCGGATCACGTGCTCGCGCACGCGCAGCGCGAGGTCGGGTCGAGTCAACGTCATGGCATGCCTCCTTGGGCGAGCGTGCGCAGCTCGCCCGGGTGATTGCGGTACCAGGTGACACCGCGGTGCATCGCGTTGCGCGCGGCGAGCACCGGGCGCGCGTCGAGCAGCGCGAGGATATCGGCGAGCGAGAACACCCGGCTCGCCGACCACAGCGCGTCGTAGATCGCGCGGATCACCGCGTAGTCCTCGGCGTAGTCGAGGGTCAGGCGATGCGACTGGCTGAAGTCCTGCCCGGTCTCCCACGCGACGTTGTGAGTGACGAAGCGCTCGGGGTTGTCCCACAGGAACGGCGTGGTGTGCTCGCGGTCGAGCGGCCGCGTCGCCTCGCGCCACGCGGTCTCGAGCGCGCCGCGCGTCATGACCTCGACGTCGAAGCCATCGGGCCAGGTCGGCGGGTGCAGGTTGGAGACGTAGTCGACGTCGGCCTCGGCGAGGAACGTGCCGATCACGCGGTCGATCGTCACCGGATCGATCAGCGGGCAGTCCGACGGGATCTTGACGACGGCCTCGGCGGCGGTCGCCCGCGCGGCCGCGACGTGGCGATCGAGGCAGTCGGTGGCGTGGCCGCGCACGCAGCGCACGCCGGCCCGGCGCGCGATCGCGCAGATCGCATCGTCGCCGGACAGCTCGGTGGTCGCGATCACCACCTCGCTCGGCGTCCGCGCCGCGCACACGCGCTCGACCATGCGGGCGAGCAGCGGCGCACCTGCCGCGGGCAAGAGCACCTTGCCCGGCAGCCGGCTCGAGCCGGTGCGGGCCTGGATCACGACGGTGACCTTCATGCAGCTCCTTTCAGCGTCGGGCTCGGGGCGCTGGCCTCGGTCGCGCCGCTCGCATCGGTCGCGGCGATCGCCGCGATCGGGCGCCGCGCGATCACGCCGCGGCACACCTCCGCGATGTTCTTCGCCGCGCGGCCGTGCTGCACCGGCAGCAACGCGCGGTGCGCGTCGAGGTCGCGGTAGCTGTGGGTCGGCTTGCCGAGCGCGAGCCCGACGTACGCCAGCGTCGACCACTCGGTGATCAGCGTGTGGCAGTTGGCGGCGAGCACCTCGCCCGAGCCGCTGGTCAGCGCGCGCGCCCGCGGCGCCCAGCGCCGGACCTCGTCGACCGCGCGGCGCATCCGCTCGTTGGGATGGAACTTGAACACCAGCGGTCGGTCGCCGGCGATCTCGAGCGCCCAGTCGATGAGCTTCCTGCGGTTGTCGCGGCGGAACGTCTCGCGACCGTCGGACGTGCACGCCAGCACGCAGCCCTCGATCCAGTGGCCGGGTCGGACGTAGCCGGCGAAGTTGTCGAAGTTGGGGAGCCCGGTGACCACCAGGCGATCGGGCCGCGCGCCGCGCTCGATGAAGTCGCGGCGGTAGCCCTCGCTCGCCACGCAGTACACGTCGTAGGCGTGTGACAGCCCCGTGCCCGCGGTACCGGCCGCCCAGCGCGGCAGCGGCAGCCACGGCAGGTGCTCGCGCACCCGCCACCAGAACAGCTTGGGATCGATCATGCCCTCCTGGACGCCGACCAGCGGGATCCCCGCGATGTTCGACGGCACGATCAGGTCCGAGCAGGTGACGACGAGGTCGTAGCCGCCGCGCGCGCCGCCGAGGTCGATCGCGAGGTCGTGCTGGCGCAGGTAGTCCAGGCAGCGCCGCCGGAAGTCGTGGCCGAGCGCCACGAACTCCAGCAGGTACGCGCGGCGCATGGCGTCGAGCGCCGTGCCCGGGTCGCAGTAGTACGGCGTGAACCAGCGGTCGCAGTCGGGGAGCTCCCGCGCGATCGCGTGCATCGTCGTGGTGTGATTGCGATTGCCGCAGATGAACAGGACCCGCGGCCGGGAGCCGAACCCGCGCTCGATCATTTCGCGCCAGCCTGATCGATGTTCGCGTCACGTTCGCCACGCGATCGTGACGGACCGGGAGCAGATCGTGCCGCTCCCGATCGCAACTCGGTGTCGCGACGATGACCCTGCGATGACCGTCGACGGTGGGGCCGGCAGCCGCACGCGCGGTGCGAGAAGATCTCACCGGCGGCACCATGTCCCGGTGAACGCCGCCCGTGATGCGCCGGCGCCGAGCCCGGGTGATTCGAAAACGAGATCGCCATATGCGCATATGACAACAGGCGAGCGCGATGCGTTGTCGACAATCGCTGGAATACCGGTCGTTGCCCGTCTCGCTCCGAGGCTGCCGCGCGTTGCCCGTGCGTTGAAGTTTCACCATCCCGATCTGCGATTCGAGATCACGCGACGATCACGCGATGATCACGCACTCGATCATTGCATCGCGCGGATCGTGTTCCTGATCAGGAACGATCCGACGGCGATCGCGACGCGCGCGCGCGCAGCACGGCGACCAGCCGGCGCGGCGACATCGCGAGGCCGACCGCGACCCGCGCCGCGTCGCGGATCAGCGCCTTGCGATCGATCGTGTCGCCGACGGTGGCCAGCCCCTTGCGATGGAATGCCCAGAACCCGTCGTCGCGGCGCGCGAGCCAGGCCTCGGCCAGGAAGCTCCGGTAGTGTCGCTCGCGCTGGCGCCACAGCGCGGCGAGCTCGTCCGGCGCGAGGAACTGCCGGCCGTACTGCGCGAGCTGGTTGCGCCGCGCCAGGAGCCAGCCGTTGTAGGCGCTCATGCCGCGCCACAGCGAGTCGTTCTCGGTCCGCGTGAAGCTCAGCACCTGCGGCACGAACCCGAAGTCGTGATCGACGAGGAGGTCGAAGCAGACCTCGGCGTCCTCGAACAACCGGCCCTCGGCGTAGAACGGATCGCGGCGGCGCACGAGGTCGGCGCGGAACATCACCGTCGTCGGCGAGCCGAACAGGTAGATGCCGTCCTTGAGCACCAGGCGGCAGGCGTCGCGCCCGGTCAGGAACGTGCGGGTGCGCGGCAGCCCGCCGGGCTGGAC
>VBLP01000739.1 GCA_005887925.1 Deltaproteobacteria bacterium
AGCTCGATCGCCTGCTCAACCTGGTCGGCGAGCTCGTGCTCGGCCGCGATAGCCTGCGCGGCGCGGTCCACGCGCTCGGCTCGATCACCGCCGAGCTGGCGACCGATCGTGGCATGGCGCGGCGCGCGGCGCGGGCCGCCGGGGGCGCGAGCGTGGTGCGCGGGCATGGCCTCGATCACCTGGGCGACGAGCTGTCGCGGGTCGAGCGCGTGCTCGGCGACGTCGCGAGCGATCTCGATCAGGGCACCGACCGGCTCGACGCGATCTCGGGCGAGCTGCGCGATCAGGTCATGCGGCTGCGCATGGTGTCGGTCGCCGGCATCTTCCGCAAGCATGTCCGCACGGTGCGCGACCTCGCGGCGAGCCTGGGCAAGCGCGCGCGGCTCGAGCTCGAGGGCGAGGACACCGAGCTCGACAAGCTGCTGGTCGAGGCGCTCGACGAGCCGCTGCTGCACCTGGTGCGCAACGCGGTCGACCACGGCATCGAGGAGCCCGACGCGCGCGTCGCCGCGGGCAAGCCGGCCGAGGGTGCGATCCGGATCGCGGCGGCGCATCGCGGCAACCAGGTCGAGATCCGCGTCGGCGACGACGGCCGCGGCCTCGATCCGGCGCGGTTGCGCGCCAGGGCCGTCGAGCGCGGGCTGATCACGGCGGACCAGGCCGCGGCGATGGACGACCACGCCGCGCGCGAGCTGATCTTCCGCGCCGGGTTCTCGACCGCCGCGCAGGTCAGCGAGGTGTCGGGCCGCGGCGTCGGCATGGACGTCGTGCGCCAGACCATCGTCGCCCGGCTCAAGGGCACGATCGACGTCGAATCCACCCCCGGACAAGGGAGCGCATTCGTGCTGAAGCTGCCGCTGACGCTCGCGATCATCCAGGTCATCGTGGCCCGCGCCGGCGGCGAGACCTTCGCGATCCCGCTCGACGTGGTCAAGCGCGTGCTCGCGATCGAGCCCCGCGAGATCGAGCGGATCGGCGATCGCGAGGTCTGCGTGGTGCGCGGCCGCCACATCCCGCTGATCCGGCTCGACGTGGTGCTCGAGCTCGACGCCGGCGGCGACGGGCCGCTCCACCTCGTGCTCGTCGAGCACGCCGGGCCCGGCCACGAGACCTACGCGCTGGTCTGCGATCACCTGGTCGGCAAGCGCGAGATCGTGATCAAGTCGCTCGGCCCGCTGCTCGCCAACGTGCCGTGCGCGGCGGGCGCCACGCTGCTCGGCGACCGGGTCGCGCTGATCCTCGACGTGCCGGCGATCATCCGGCGCGCGCTCGAGGAGCCCGGCCGCCCGGCGCCGCGCCGGCTCGCGCCCGAGGCCCGCGGCGGCGGCCACGTCCTCCTGGTCGAGGACTCCGACATCGTGCGCGAGTCGCTGCGCCGGCTGCTCGCCGACGCCGGCTATGCGGTCACCGTCGCGGTCGACGGCCAGCACGGCCTCGAGCTCGCCCGCAGCCGCCGCTTCGATCTGATCTCGACCGACGTGGTGATGCCCCGGCTCGACGGCTACGAGCTGACCCGCGCGCTGCGCGCGATGCCCGAGTACGCCGAGGTGCCGATCATCATGGTCACCACCATGGGCGAGCGGATCGACCGCGTCCGCGGCTTCGACGCCGGCGTCGACGAATACATCACCAAGCCGCACGATCGCGCGATGCTGCTCGCGACGGTGCGCAAGCTGCTCGGCCACGCCGCGCCCGGCCCCGAGGCCACCGGGCCGGACCGCCGCCCCGGCGACGGAGATCGCGACTCGTGAACGTCGTCCTGGTCAGCGACGAGCCGGCGCTCGGTGCGCTCGCCCGGCGGCCGCTCGAGCCGCTCGGCATCGCCGTGACCGAGGTCGCCTCGGTCGCCGAGCTCGAGCGCCGGCTGCCCGAGCTGGCGCCGCGCGCCGTGCTGCTGCCGCGCCGGCTGCCCGATCGCCCGCTCGACGCCGCGATCGCGCTGCTCCGCGCAGCGGCCGCGCCGATCGCCGCGGTCGTCGTCGGCCTCGCACCCACCGACCGCCGGCTCGCCCAGGACGCCCTCGCCGACGGCTTCCTGCTGGCACCGTTCAGCGACGCCGAGCTGCTCGACGTGCTCGGCGCGACCACGCGCGCCAGGAAGCTCGTCCTGCTCGCCGACGACTCGCCGCTGATCCACCGCCACACCGTGCCGATCCTCGAGGACGAGGGCTACGAGGTCCGCTCGGCGATGGACGGCGCCGAGGCGATCGAGCTGGCGCGCGCGCTCGGCCCCGATCTGGTGATCACCGACGTCGAGATGCCCGAGGTCGACGGCTACGGCGTGTGCAAGGCGCTCAAGTCCGATCCGGCCACCGCGCACGTCCCGGTCCTGATCTGCTCGTCGCTCGGCGAGGCCGCCGACCTCGAGCGCGGGTTCGACGCCGGCGCCGACGACTACCTGGTCAAGCCGGTGCTCCCCGAGGAGCTGTCGACCCGGGTGCGCGCGCTGGTCCTGGGCTCGCTGCCGGCGTCGCGCGAGCGCATCCTCGTGGTCGACGACTCGCCGGCGCAGCGCCACTACGTCGCCGACTGCCTGGTCCGCCAGGGCTTCGAGGTCACCACCGCCGACAACGGCCGGATCGCCCTCGACAAGGCCGCCGCGATCCGCCCCGCGCTGGTGATCAGCGACTACGAGATGCCGGTGATGACCGGCTTCGAGCTGGTCCACGCGCTGCGCCGCGACCCCGAGCTGCGCCAGATCCCGGTGATCATGCTGACCGCGCGCGACTCCAGGCGCGACATGGCGCAGATGCGCGCGGCGGGCGCGTCGGCGTACCTGGTCAAGCCGTTCTCGCAGGACAAGTGCATCGCGCTGGTCGAGCGCACGCTCGCCGTGCGCCGCCTGCTCGCCTACAAGGAGGCCTCGGCGCTGTTCATCTCCGAGGGCGCGCGCGCCGCCGCCGAGGAGCGCGCCGCGCGCGGCGAGGCGCTCGCGGTCCGCGCCGACGAGCGCACGGTGACCGTGCTGTTCTCCGATCTCGTCGGGTTCACACCGCTGTCGGCACAGCTGTCGCCGAACCAGCTGATCGCGCTGCTCAACGATTACTTCGACGTGATGTGCCCGATCGTCAAGCAGCACGGCGGCGACATCGACAAGTTCATCGGCGATGCGATCATGGCGGTGTTCGACGCCGTCCGCGGCCAGCCGCCGTCGGCGGAGCGGGCGGTCCGCGCCGGCCTGGCGATGCAGGCGGCGATGCCGTGGTTCAACCAGGATCGCTCGCCGACGCTCGCGATGCGGATCGGTATCAATACCGGCCCGGTCGTGCGCGGCGACCTCGGCTCGCGCATCGTGCGCCGCGACTACACCGTGATCGGGGACACCGTGAACCACGCCAACCGCTACGAGAGCCGGTGCCCGACCGGCGGTGTCCTGATCAGCGCGTCGACCCGCGCCCAGCTCGGGCCGCGCGTGCGGGTCAGCGAGCTGCCCGGCCTCGAGCTCAAGGGCGTCGCCCACCCGGTCACCGGCTACCTCGTCGAGTCCTTCGTGGAGGACGCATGACCACCGGCACCCCGCCTCCCATCCGCAGGATCCGCGTGCTGATCGTCGACGACTCGCTGTTCATGCGCGCCGCGATCGCGAAGGCGCTCGCCGGCGGCCCGTTCGAGGTCGTCGGCCAGGCCAAGGACGGCAACGACGCGATCGCGCAGATCATGCGGCTCGCGCCCGACGTGGTGACCATGGACTTCAACATGCCCGGCATGACCGGCGCCGAGGCCGTGCGCCAGGTGATGCAGCAGCGTCCGACGCCGGTCGTGATGTTCTCGGCCCACACCCGGCAGGGCGCCAAGGAGACGTTCGACGCGCTCGCCGCCGGCGCGGTCGACTTTCTGACCAAGCCCGCCGGCGAGGTCTCGGTCGACCTGTCGCGGATCACCGAGGAGCTGACCCGCAAGCTGATCGCCGCGTCGCAGGCCCGGCCGCGCCCCGCGAGCCCGCCGCCGACCCGGCCCTCGGGGTCGTTCACCGCGATGCGCGCGCCCGGAGCGTCGTCGTCGTGGCCGGCGATCCCCGTGACCTCGCCGGGGCTGACCCGGCTGTGCGTGATCGGGATCTCGACCGGCGGCCCGGCCGCGCTGTCCGAGCTGGTGCCGGCGCTGCCGCCCGATCTGCGGCTCGCCATCATCGTCGTGCAGCACATGCCCGCCGGGTTCACCGGCCCGCTCGCCGAGCGGCTCGATGCGCTGAGCCGCGTGCCGGTCTCCGAGGCGCGCGCCGGCTACCGCCCGCTCGCCGGCCACGTCCTGATCGCGCCCGGCGATCACCACCTCGAGTTCGACGACCGCGGCGCGATCGCGCTGACCGACGGCCCGCTCGTCAACGGTTGCCGGCCCGCCGCCGACGTCACCATGACCTCCGCCGCGCGGATCTACGGCCGCCGCGCGCTCGCCATCGTCATGACCGGCATGGGCAAGGACGGCGCCGCCGGCGCCCTCGCGATCAAGCGCGCCGACGGCAAGACCCTGGCGCAGGACCAGGCGAGCTCGGTGATCTACGGCATGCCCAAGGCCGCGATCGATCTCGGCGCGATCGACGAGGTCGCGCCGCTCGCCGACATCGCCGCCTGGCTGCGCTACGCGTGACGGCCTCGCATCGGATCACCGGCCGCCTACTCGGCACGGAACGTGAAGTGAAGCTCGTGCGCCCCGAGCCGGAACACATCGCCTTCGTCGATCCGCTTGTCGGTGATGCGCACGCCCCGGTAGGTGATGCCGCCCGCCGATCCGAGATCCACGACATAGTAGGCACCGGCTCGCCGGACCACCGCGGCGTGCCTGCGCGAGATCATGGCGTCGTCGATCACCAGATCGGCGGCCTCGGGACTGCGCCCGATCACGAACTCGGTCTCGGCGATCGCGTATCGCCGCTGCTGGTGGATCACGAACAGGGGTGGCCGCGACCGGGGCATGGGCCGGTCGGTGAGGGTCGTGCGCGAGCAGCGCGTGGCGAGCATAGCATTGCTCGCAGTCTCGCGCCCGGTCGCTGCGGGGCCAGAACCCGCGGCAGGCGCTTCAGCCCGGCGGGCCGGCAGTGCTACACCATGAGCCTTGTCGATCCTTGCCAGCCACACGATCGGGTTCATCGGCGCCGGCAACATGGCCGAGGCGCTGATCCGCGGCCTCG
>VBLP01000740.1 GCA_005887925.1 Deltaproteobacteria bacterium
GAGCCGCCGGACGACCTCTCCCCGCGCAGCCGCATCGCCGCCGCCCGCCAAGTCCTCGCCCTCGCGCCCGGCGGCCCCGGCGGCCGCGGCGGCCAAGTCGAGTCCTCCCGAAGAGCCGCGGACCGAGGCGGCTGCGACAAAGCCGCCGGCAAAACCCGACATCCCTGCGACCAAGCCAGCGGCAAAAGCCGACACTCCTCCTCTCGAGACCAATCCATATGTGTACAAGTAGTAAAGTGGATATGGTGAAGCACTCGCGATCTGTCCGCCTCGTGAGCTTCGGGCTCGGGCTGCTGGCGTGCAGCGCGTGCACCGTGTTCGATCACGAGATCTTCGAGACCTGCAAGACCAACGCGCAGTGCGTGACGCGGCTGTCGACCGGCGGCCAGAACGTACCTGCGGTATGCGTCCATGACAGCCCCGAGGTGTCGCGCTGCGTGCAGCTGACCAGCGAGGACTGCACGGTCGTGACCGGCGACTACACCGACGACAGTGCGGTGCTGATCGCATCGCTGCTGTCGACCACCGGCGCGCAGGCCGCGACCAACACCTCGCGCCAGCAGGCCGCGATCATGGCGGTCGAGGAGATCAATTCGACGAGCGCGTCGGGTGGGATCATCCAGAGCGCGGCGCCGGGCGATGCCCGTAAGCTCGTGATGGTGTCGTGTGACGAGGTCGCGAACTTCGGGCGGGTCACCACGCACCTGGTCACGGATCTGCATGTCTCGGCGATCGTGGGCCCGAACCTCAGCCAGCACATGCTCGACCTGACGAGCGGAAACCCCGCGATGGGCGTGCCCAGCAGCGCTCAGGCCGGGGTGGCGCTGCTGTCACCGGCCGCGGTCGCCGCGGCGATCGCCACCGTGCCCGACAACGGCCTCAGCTTCATGATGGTGCCGAGCGACATCCAGCGGGTACCGCTGCTCAAGGCGCGGATCAACGCGGTCGAGGCGGGGCTCAAGACGATCCGCGCGAAGTCGACGATCAAGCTCGGCATCTGGTACCGCAACGATGCGCTCAGCACCGGAACGCTCCAGGGCCTGTCGACGCTCACGATCAACGGCATGCCGCTGTCGATGGCGATCGCCACCGGCAAGGCGCGCGAGGACGGCTATGCGCTGTCGTCGACCGACAACTCGCCGCAGGTCCAGAGCTACCTCCAGTTCCGGCCGGACATCATCGTGATCAGCGGCACCGCCGAGGCGGTGACGTACTTCGTCAACCCGCTCGAGGCCCAGTGGCCCGCCGGCGTCCCCAAGCCCTACTACATCGCGATCGACTCGACCAAGGTCCCCGATCTGCTCAGCTCGGTGGCCGGCGCGACCGACGATCTCCGCCTGCGCTGGAGCGGCACCGGCGTCACGCCGCCGCCCGAGAGCGTGCCGGTGTTCAGCGCGTTCCAGATCGCGTACGGCCAGCGCTGGAAGGACGCGATGGGGAACCCCCAGCCGGCGACCCAGTCGGGGATGGGGCCGGCGTACGACACGGTCTACACGATCGCGCTCTCGCTGGTCGGCAAGCGCGACGTCGCCGGCGCCAATATCGCCGGCGGCATGCCGAACCTGGCGACCAACACGCAGAACTGCATGTCCGACGCCAACGGCGTCAAGGCGCCGTGCTTCACCGTCGCGGACCACGCCCGCACGCTGTACACCAACATGTCGATGCTGCTCGACAGCAAGCCGGTCACCGAGATCGGAACGTTCGGCCGCCTCGAGTGGGATAACCAGGGCGCCAAGTCCAACGGTCTGATCGAGGTCTGGTGCGTCGACGGCACCGGGCCCAAGCCGATCTTCGCGTCGTCGGGGCTCACCTACGACGTCAAGACGCAATCGCTCGCCGGCACCTACACCCCCTGTGGCCCCTGCCCCACGCCCCCGTGTGGACCATGATCCCCGCCCGGTCCCCGGCCGCGATCCCGGCGGTCGCGTTGATCGCGATCTTCGGCGCGATCCTCGGCGCGATCCTGGGCGCGCTCGCGCCGGCCGCGCACGCCGATGTATCGGCCGCCGCGCGCGCGTTCGCCGACGGCCAGTCCGCCCAGCTCGAGGGCGACTACGACCACGCCGCGCAGAGCTTCGAGCTCGCATACGCGAACGCGCCCTCGAAGGAGGCGCTGCGCAGCGCGATCCGCGCCCGCCAGCTCGCCGGACAGCTCGCGCGCGCCGCCACGCTCGCCGAGCTCCTGCTCGTGCAGTACCCCGATGATCCGCCGTCGACCAAGCTCGCCGGCGACGTGATCGCCGAGGCGCGGCCCAAGCTCGGGCGCGTCACCGTGGCGTGCGCCTCGAAGTGCGCGCTCGCGATCGGCGGGCGCGCGATGTCCTTGCCACCGGCGCAGACCCAGGTGATCTACGTGCCGGCCGGCCGCCACACGGTCGAGGCCACGTTCGAGGACGCGCGCAGCGCGACGCGCGACATCTCCGTGGTCGCCGGCGCCGACAGCGAGGTCCAGATCCAGCCGCCGGCCCCGGTCGCAGCCCCGGTGGCTCCCAGGCCCGAGCCCCCGCGCGAGCGCAGCGAGCCGCGCACCCCGCACGGCGTGTCGCCGATCGTGCCGCTGATCGGCGGCGCGGTCGCCCTCGGGCTCGCGGGCGCCGGTGTGTGGTCGGGGCTCGACACCAACAAGGCGCACGATGCGTACGCCGCCAACCCGACGCACCAGGCGTTCACGCAGGGCCAGTCCAAGCAGCTGCGCACCAACATCCTGTTCGGCAGCGCGGCCGGCGTCGGCGTCGCCAGCGCGGTGGTCGCGATCTGGTGGACGCGCTGGGGCTCACAGGAGGTACCCCCGGTCTCGCTCGCGCCATCGCCCGGAGGCGCGCTCGTGACCTACGGAGCCAGCTTCTGAACGAGACCACCGCCAGCTCGCGGACGCGCCTGGGGCGCTACGAGCTCCTGGCGCGGATCGCGACCGGGGGCATGGGCGAGATCTTCCTCGCGCGCCTCGAGGGCGCCGCCGGGTTCGAGAAGCTGTTCGTGATCAAGCGGATCATCCCGCACCTGGCGAACGACAACCGGTTCCGCGCGATGCTGATCAGCGAGGCGCGCGTCGCGGCGAACATGTCGCACGCCAACATCTGCCAGGTCTACGATCTCGCCGAGAGCGATCGCCAGCTCCACATCGTGATGGAGTACCTCGAGGGGGTCACGCTGCTCGCGGTGCTCCGCAAGTACTCGCACCAGCAGCGCCAGCTGCCGTTCGGCTTCGTCGCCGGGGTCGTCCACCAGGTCGCCGAGGGCCTGCACTACGCCCACGAGCTGCGCGATCGCGCCGGCGAGCTGCTGGGCATCGTCCACCGCGACATCAGCCCGTCGAACCTGTTCCTGACCGAGAGCGGGGTCGCCAAGGTCACCGACTTCGGGGTCGCGAAGGCCAAGGGCTCGACCAGCACCCAGTCCGGCGCGGTCAAGGGCAAGTTCGCCTACATGGCCCCGGAGCAGCTGGCCGGCCACGAGGTCGACCGCCGCGCCGACGTGTTCGCGCTCGGCGTGGTGATCGTCGAGATGATCACGAACCGCCGGCTGTTCCAGCGCAAGACCGACTACCTCACGTTCCGCGCGGTGATGGAGCAGCCGCTCCCCGACTTCCAGCACCACCGCGCCGATCTGCCCGAGGCGGTGATCCCGATCCTGCACCGCGCGCTCGCGCGCGATCGGGACGAGCGCTACGCCACGGTGCGCGAGCTCGACGCCGCGCTGTCCGACGTGATCGGGCGGCCGTGGAGCCAGGCCGAGATCAGCGAGCTGATCCGCAGCGACTTCGGCGAGGAGCTGCGCCGGCACCACAGCGAGGTCTCGGGCGTGGTCAACCGCAGCGCACTGCGCACCATGCCGGTCATCCTCGAGAGCCCCTCGGACCCCGACGCCGAGAACTACCTCGCGTTCGAGGCCAGCGTCGACGCCGGCCCGACGCAGGCGCCGGGGCCCGGGACGAGCTCCGCGCCGCGCCTGCGTGGGACGTCGCTGGCGGTGGCCGGTGCGGTGATCGCGGCCGTGCTCGTCGCCGTGCTCGCGGTCCGCGCGGTGCGCGCGCCGTCGCGCCAGCCGCCGCCATCCGAGCCGTCGCGCGCCGGCGTCACGGTGGCGCGGCCGTCCGAGCCCTACGGCGCCGCGATCCACGCGCGCGATGCCGAGCTCGCGCGCTGCGTGGCCCAGCACGCCGAGCGCCTGCCCGGCGGCACCCAGGCGGTGCTGCGGATCGGCGCCGACGGCCGCGCGCGCCAGGTCTCGTTCACGCCGCCTGACGTCGATCGCTCCGCGCTCGGCAGCTGCCTGCGCGACATCTTCGCCACGACGGTGTTCCCGGCGGCTGCGGCCGAGCGCGAGGTCGTGCTCGGCGTGCGCCGCTGATCGGCCAGCGCGATGCGCCGAGCCTGGCCGAGCGTACACGGGTTCTCCGCGCGCTATGCCCTTCACACTCCTCGCTAGTGCAGCAGCATCAGCACGCGGCGCTCGGCGACCTCGCTCATCACCGTCAGATCGAGGTAGCCGCCCGCGCGCGGCGCCAGCTCCGCGACCAGATCGAGCAGCGGCCGGCCCTCGGCCAGCGGGCGATCGTTGACCGCGGTGATCCGCTCGCCGGCGTGCAGCTGGATCAGCCCTCCGAAGTCGGACGGCGCGATGGCGGCGGCGACATCGACGACGGTGACCGGCGGGAGACGCTCGAACCCGCAGCACGCGGTCGACGGCGTCGGCTGTACGGGCGACACCACCGTGACCCGGATCGGCCCGACGACGGCGATCACGATCGCGGCGGCGCACAGCGAGGTGGTCAGGAGCCGGAGCAGGAGCATGCACGGCTGCCCTGCAACGCTGCGGCCAGACGCACGGCGGCGGCGGTTCACCACATTACCTGGTGATCGGGAAGCAGGCGGTGCCAGGCTGGCAGCGGCCGCCGCCGCCGCGTGTCACTTCTTCATCTGCTGCGCGAGGTAGTTCTGCTCGCCGACCTGGCGGATCAGCTCGAGCTGGGTCTCGAGCCAGTCGGTGTGCTGCTCCTCGCCGACGAGGATCCGGGTGAACAGGTCCTCGGTCGCGTTGTCGTTGGCCCGGCGCGCGGCGTCGATGCCCTGGTTCAAGAACGCGATCGCGGCGTACTCGAGCCCGAGATCGCTCTCGAACTGCTCCTTGACCGTCTCGCCGACGCGCAGCTTGTGATAGCGCTGCAGGTTGGGGACGCCCTCGAGGAACAGGATCCGGCTGATCACGAGATCCGCGTGGCGCATCTCGTCGATCGACTCCTCGCGGATCTTGTGCGCGAGGCGCTCGAAGCCCCAGTTCTCGCACATCTTGGCGTGCACGAAGTACTGGTTGATCGCCGTCAGCTCGTTGGTCAGCAGGTTGTTGAGGAGCGTGAGCACCTCTTCATTGCCCTTCATCGGACCCCTCGCTGCGCCCGCCGGCGCGTGGACTAGCGATTCGACCTTAACGACACGAGATCGCCCGCACAATCGCGCGGGCAGCCATTCGCCCCTCGGCTCAGGAGGCGATCTCGCAGCTCGTCCACACACGCGCCGCAGCCGGTGCCGGCTCCGCAGCGCTGGCCGATCTCGACGATCGTGCGCGCCCCGTCATCGATCACGGCTTCGAGGTCGCGCTCCGATGTCGGGTGGCAGATGCAGACCAGCACTGGTTCAATATTGATAATGCATTTCAAATCCAGTTTCGTCAAGGCCGGTCTCGACCGCCGGGCTGCGGCGTGCTGCCGCATGAAAATTGCTGGCGAATCCCGGGCATTTGCGAAACAATCCGGACGATGCGTTGCGGTCTCCTCACGCTCGCGCTGCTGATCGCTTGCCGCGACAGCACGCCATCGCCACCGCCACCGCCGGCGCCGCCGCACGACGGCGTGACGCTGCTCCAGCCCGGCGCGCCGCCGCTGGCGATGCTGCGCTACCACGTGACCAAGGGGACCAGGACGTCCAGTGAGCTGATGTACGACGTCGACGTGAAGAGCGACGGTCAGAGCGGCCCGATGCCGACGCTCGTCGTCGAGCTCGACACGGTGATCCAGGACGTGCGCGACGGCGCCGCGGAGCTCCGCATCACGGTGGTCGACGCGAGCGTCCGCGAGCGACCCGGGAGCCAGCTGCCGAGCGACCTGGTGCGGACGCAGGCCAGCGCGCTGCGCGGCGTCGTCATCGCCCAGACGCTGGCCGCCGACGGCGCGATCTCCGGCTCCCATGTCGAGGCCGCCGGCGCCTCGGCGAAGGCCTCGACCGAGCTCGACAACCTGCTGCGCAGCCTCGAGCGCATGGCGATGCGCCTGCCCGCGGAGCCGGTCGGCATCGGCGCGCTGTGGCGCGAGCGCAGGACGCTGCCCGACGGCGGTATCCGCGCGGTCTCCGAGATCACGTACCGGCTCGCCGGGCTCGGCGGCAGCGGCTTCTCGTACACCGGCACCGGCCGTGCCGTCGGTCCGCCGCACACCATCGAGCAGGACGGCATGAAGGTCGAGGTCGCCGACACCCGCGGCAACGCGGAGGTCCACGGCTCGATCGATCTGTCGCGCTATGCGATCGACGCCACCGCGATCTCGACGTTCGCGACCACGATGACGGTGGTCTCGCCGGACGCCGGTCCAGGCGCCGCGCGATCGACCGTCGAGATCGCGATGGCCGTGCGCATGACCGCCGGCGCGCCGGCCGCCGGAGCCGCCGCGGGCGCCGCGCCGGCCGCAGGCGATGCCCCGCGCGCGGAACCGGGCGACGCCGGCCCGCAGTCACCCGGGGGTGCCGGAAGCGCCGCCGCGCCTGCGCCGGCTCAGGGCGCACATAGCGCGCCGTAGCGCCTGCACGCGCCGCCAGCGACCTCGTCGCAGACGTGGTGCAAGCCATCGGCGACGTCGAACATGCAGCGGCTCGCCGGCGCGCAGGCCGCGGCCCACTGCTGACAGGTGCCCTCGCTGCCCCGCGCGCACTGCTTGTAGGTATGATCTCCCGCGTCGTACATGCACGCGTCCGGCGGCATGCACGACGGGCCGAAGTGAAAGCACGCGCCCGCGCCGCCCGCCAGACACGTGAAGTACGCCCCGGCGCCTGCGTGAAACACGCAGGTCGGGGTCGGGCAGCCGACCACCGGCACGACCGCGGGAGCGACCGCGGCCGGCGGCTGACCCGCGGGTGGACGGCCTGCGGCGGTTGGACGACCCGCGGCCGGCGGACCGGCAGCCGGCCGCGCGGCCGGGGCGGCGATCATGGCCGGCCCCTGCGGTGGGGACGCCGCGTGCCTGGGCTCCGCGGGGCGACCACATCCGACTACCAGCGCAACGATGATCGCGATCCTCTGGCGCACCGCGGGGTTATAGCGCGAGGCCTCACCAAACGCTCATTTGTCGAGCCGAGTCTCATCGGTGTAGCGTGACCTCCATGCCGGTACCCTCGACCGCGCCCCCGGGCGCGCTGCGCCGGAGCGCCGCGCAACTGGCGTGGCTCGCGCTGGCGCTGACCGGCTGCGATAACGAGGTCAGCCTGCCGGTCGAGGCCGCCTGCAACCCGCTCGGCGATGGCCACTGCATGACGCCGTGGCCGAGCTCGGTGTTCGAGACCGATGATCCGGCGTCGCCGACCGGCCGCCGCCTCGCGATCCCCGACGGCGCGCTGCCGAGCAACGCCGACGGTGTCGCGACCGATCCCGCCGGCTGGAACCTCGCCGACGGGTTCTCTCCCGCCGCGCCGATCGCGATGGCCTGGAAGACCGGGGTCTCGCCCGACGGCCTGCCGCCGCTCGACGACCTCGATCTATCGCTCGCGGCCGACAGCCCGACCGTGATCCTCGACATGACCACCGGGGCGCGGGTCGCCCACTACGCCGAGGTCGACGCCCAGGCCGCCGATCATCCCGGCTCGCAGACCCTGCTGCTCCGGCCCGCCGCGCGCCTGCAAGGCGGGCATCGCTACGCCGTCGCGATCACCCACCGCGTCCGTGCCGCGGACGGCTCCGATCTCGCCACCCCGCCCGGGTTCTCCGCGCTGCGCGATCACCGCGCCACCGACCACGCGCTGCTCGAGGCGATACGGCCGCGGTCCGGCGAGGTGCTCGACGCGCTCGACGCCGCCGGCTTCCCCGCGAGCGAGCTCGTCGTCGCGTGGGACTTCACCGTCGCATCCGACGACTTCCTCCACCGCGACATGCTCGCGGCACGCGACCGCGCGATCGCCGCGCTCGACGACCACCCCGTCGGCTTCACCGTCACCGCCGACGCGCCGATCGGCGACGGCCAGGTCATTCGCCGCCGGATCACCGGCACGCTCGACGCGCCGCTGGTCTTGACCCAGGGCGGCCGCGCCATCGCCGGTACGCGGGTCGCGCGCGACGCCGCCGGCCTTCCCGCGGTGCAGGGCTTCTACGCCATCCCGTTCACCGCGATCGTGCCGAGCTGCGCGTATACCGCCCGGGCCCCCGTCGCCATGGTGGTCTACGGCCACGGCCTGCTCGGCAGCGCCGCCGAGACCGCCGGCGGCGTGCAGCAGGCCACCGCCGCCGAGCTGTGCGCCGTGCTCGTCGGCACCGACATGCGCGGCATGTCCGTCGCCGATGTCGCCGCCGTCGCCCGCGCACTCAGCGACCTCACGCGCGCCGACGAGGCCATGGAGGTCGTCGAGCAGGGCCTCGTCAACCACATCGCGCTGGTGCGCGCGCTGCGCACGTCGTTCGCGCAGCGCCTGTTCGTCGACGGCGCCGGCCGCACGCTCGTCGATCCGGCGAAGGTGTTCTACTACGGCCTGTCGCAGGGCGGCATCCTCGGCACCGCCGTGATGGCCTACGAGCCGACGATCACGCGCGGCGTGCTCGGTGTCGCGGCCGCCAACTACTCCACGCTGCTCGAGCGCTCGATCGACTGGTCGCTCTACCGCCGCGTCCTCGCCAGCTCCTACCCCGATCCGCTCGACATCACCATGGCGATCGGCCTGTTCCAGATGCGGTGGGACAAGGTCGAGGGCTCCGGCGTGGCGAGCACCGTGCTCGCCGGCACCGCCACCGGCGTGCCCGCCAAGCAGCTGCTCGTCCAGATCGCCCTCGGCGACGAGCAGGTCGCGAACCTCGGCTCGTACTGGCTGGCGCGCACGATGGCGATCCCCGTCCTGGGCCCCACGCCAACCACCCCGTGGGGGCTCACCGTCGGGCCGAGCCCGCTGCCCGGCGGCAGCGCGATGGTGATCATGGACGGCGGGGCGCCGCCGCCGCCGGTCGCCAACCTGCCTCCGCCCGACCTCGGCATGCACGACCTCCCGCGCCGCCAGCCCGCCACCTTGCGCCAGATCAAGGAGTTCTACGCCACCGGCGCGATCGTCAACCAGTGCGACGGCGCCTGCCTCTGCCAGACCGGCGCCTGCAACTGAGCGGCGACCTTCGATTGCGAATCCGGGCTCCACGTATTTCAAGGAACCCGCGTCGCGCAAGTGATTCCCGTTCCGGGTACCTGGCAGCGTTTCGACACGCAGGGCCCGCTGACAGATCGCTGGACGTTCACTCCCGACGGGAGGTTCTCGATCTGGACCGAGCTCGAGGGCCGGGGGGGGCATTCTTCGGCGACTTCTCGGACGTGTCCGGGACCTACACGGCCGGCGATCGGATGCTGCACCTCTCCGGGACCACGCGAGAAGGCTGGCCGTTTCGCCACGACACCGGCTACTTCGCCGATGATCAGCAGTTCATCCGCGCCGTTCGTCATGACCGCTTCCCTGGGGGAGCGCCCGAAACCCGCTATTTGCCCTGCCTGCGGTCTACGCCGACGTCGGCCTAACGTAACGTACGCCTGCTGACACGGCCGGTATCCGGTGATGCTCTCCAGCCCCCGGTTCCACCTCGGGCACTCGAGGCCTCCCCGGGGAGCGCTCGAAATTCGGTTATTGTCATTACCCGCTATTGCAGCAAAGTTGATGTCGACAGCGGCATTCGGTGCTGTGCGCCAGTGCTGGTGTCACGCGTCCCCATTCGCAGCTGCGGACACCATACCCTGTCGCTCATGTCTCGAGACCCCAGGCGATGGCAGCTCCGGGCACCCCGTCATCCGTCGATGACGTGGCAGCCCGACCCGGTCGCGGTGGCGCTCGAAGCGCTCCACCACGTGGTCAGTGCGACGAGGGTAATCGCATCAGCGATGACAGCTGAGGTAATAACTATACGCTGTCCGGGCATAGCAGTGACATCGCCACTCCCGGTGAGCAGTGCGTCAACGCCGTTGGTCTATCGAGGGCATGGAATTCGCAATCGCCCGGCCTACCCAGCGGTCTATCGCTGCTCATGGGTGGTAGTTGTGAAGGAGAGCCAGAGATCATGGGAAAGTTGAGTCGTTTCATCGCATCGAGTTCGTATGTCGCCACGGCATGTGGCGGCATGTCGATGAGCGCTGGCTGCCGGATGGCTGGCGGGATCACTCCGACCTCGGCAGGGTCTCGCTCAAGATTCGCTTCCAGGACAGCGATTGGGCACAGTCGTAATAGAGCGCGGAGCTATGGCGATTGGCTGCAGCGGTCCCGGGTCCGACCACGCATGACACCGTGGCGAAGATCCTCGTCGACATCCGCTTTGCGGATAGCAGCCAGCCGTTCTTCATCCATGTCGAGCTTGCCAGGCTCGCGCCGGGTGTTTGGTGCGGCGACGTGCCGCCTCTGCCGCACAGCCAGCAACTTCGCTTTGCCGCCCGCGCGCTGAGTGCCAGCGGCGATGTCGCCTTCTCCGGCGAAATCCTGGCGACCCTGACCGTGGGAAACCAGACCCTGCAAATCCCCCTGGCTCCGGCCCGGAACGGCCAGACCTTCCACATGCCGCGGAAGCTCCGCATCGGTCTATCCGGCCGAGATCTTCGCCGGGGCGGAGTCATCGCTCGCGTTTCTGCATTCATGAGTTGACCACCCGAGCACCGCGTCGGCGACGCTTCGGCTCGATGTACACAGTCAAAGGAGAACAACGGATGTTGCAGATCTCTGGGATATGTCGAGTAACTCGACCAGCCGCTGCCCTTGCAGTCATCGTTGCGCTGGTCGGCTGTGCACGGCATGGCAGCACGGAAACACAGACGATGGCCAAGCGGAGAGCGGTGCTCGACGAAGCCGCGCGCCTCGATAAGGCCGTGGACACTCTGTATGCCAAAGGCAAGTTTCAGAATGCAATTCCGCTCGCGCAACAAAGCTTGGCGCTTCGCGAGAAGGTGCTGGAACCTCGCTATACTGAGGTCGCGATCAGCCTCAACAACCTCGCGAGACTCTACCAGGCGCAAGGCGCGTACGAACGTGCCGAGCCGCCTTTTGTCCGTGCGCTCGACATCCGTGAGAAGGCGCTCGGGCTGATGCATCCCGACGTCGCGAAAAGCCTCAACAACCTCGGGGCCCTCTACCTGGACGAAGGCGCGTACTCCAAGGCCGAGCCGCTTTTTGTCCGCGCGCTCGACATCACCGAGAAGGCGTCGGGGCCGATGCATCTCGACGTCGCGCAAAGCCTCCATAACCTCGCCTTGCTCCACTGGTACCAAGGCGCGTACGGCAAGGCTGAGCCTCTCTATGTCAGCGCGCTCGACATCCGCGAGAAGGCGTTGGGGCCGATGCATCCCGACGTCGCGCAAAGTCTCCATAATCTCGCGGCGCTCTACTTGACCCAAGGCGTGTACTCCAAGGCCGAGCCGCT